>JBEKKM010000114.1:0-16638 GCA_050010715.1 Xanthobacteraceae bacterium
CGTGACACTGGCGTGCAGATGGAATTTTGTCTGCCGGGCGTACTCCAATTTGGGGATGTTGAAGATATCGTTCGGCTTGTTTCCCCTCGCGCGTTACTTCTGCAAGCAACTTCAGAAGATGTATGGTCTCGGGGAGCCAGCGCGATATTTGAACATGCTGTATCCGCATTTCCAGAAGGAAAGCTGCAGCTTCGATGTTGGCCAGGCGGTCATGTCTTCACGCAGGAAATGCGACAAGCGGCATATCAGTTTCTTGACGAGCATCTACAGAGAGGGAACAACCCAAAAGGTATGTAGCTTTGCGCTGCATATTTTGCGACAAGAGCGCCTCCACTGTATTCCGCGAAAACTCGACATGTGCGGCGGTTGTTGCGATGCACTCCTTGCTTCCGAGATGGGTCATAAACTGCCTCGCCGTTCACTGGCTGGCGCAGCAGCTATACCCCCAATAACCGACGCGAAGACGATAGTCCTTCTTGGCTGCCGAGGGCCAAAGCAAAAAGGTCGTCCATAAAAAGGTGCGGCCGGCTCTTGGGGGAGAGCCGGCCGCGCGCGAACCCGGTCTGGGGACGGGGAGGGGTGGGGACGTGACCGAGCTCGCGTAGCTCCTTTGTTCGGTTCGCAGTTAGTGTGCGGTTGCGGTGAGCGGGACCGGGCGCGGTTCGCCGAGCGCGACCCACACATTCGGATCGGACTGCGACTGGCGCTTGACGAAGCGGTAACCGGTGTCCGACCACAGCACGATGTCGTCGGTCTGGTTGTCGAGGATGTATTCGCCCTTGTCGCTCTTGACCGTGAGCACGGCGTGGCCGTCGTTGTTCTTGTCGCGCACCACGGTGATCAGCAGCGCCTCGCGCGGCCAGCCCGCCTGCATCAACATTTTACGCTTCTGCAGCACGTAGTCCTCGCAGTCGCCGTAGCCGTCATCGGGATAATTCCAGCGCTCGACGACGCCCCAATGATCCATGTCGGTCATCGGCTTGACGGTGGTGTTGACCCAGCGGTTGATCCGTACCAAATCTTTCCAGGCTTGGCCCGACAGCACGACGTCGCGCGCCGCCGACGGTTTGGTCTTGCATTCCGGATCGTATTCGACGCAGAACTCGACCCAGCCGATCGGCGCACGTGTGGTCTCGCCGACCGAGATGAACAGCGCACGCTCTTGCGCCGTGCCAGTTTTCTCCGTAGCGATCAGAGTTGCCGCCACGAAGATCGCGACCGCACTCCGCCGTAGAATTGTTTTTGTACGCGAACGCATGTGACCCCATCCCGTCTCAACGGGGACACGTTTCGCACAAAGCTTTTGCGGTGGGGCTAAGTTGTATCGTTCAATTTGAAGTAAAATCGGTTCAATAGACTGCAAAAGTCGCGGGATTACTGGGACGAATATTGTATAAAATTTGAACTATTCTATTTTGATTCAAATTGTAACTATGATGACGCCCTCTCGTTGCGCGCAGGTTTGTCAATGCGCGCGCGGCCTTCTGCCGGCGGCGGCGTTTGCATTCGGCGTGCTGGGGAAGTGTGAAAAACGGGCGTAGCGGCGGGCGCGCAGCGCGCGGCAAAGCCGACAATTGTCGCGCCGGCCTTTACCCGCCGGTGACGTTGTCTTCCAGAAAGTCCGGATGCTGCAGGCGGGTGAACTCGACGGCGAAGCCTTCCTCGAGATGGCGCACGACGCGGCCCTGCACCGTGCCGAGCGTGACCAGCGCGCCGATCGGCGGCCGCTGGTCGGTGGCGATACCGGCGCCCGATTGCGACACGTCGATGATGCGGCAGGTGAGGTTGACGCCGTTCGGCATGATCAGGCGGCCGACCGGGTTGCGCGGCACGATACGGCCGTGGCGGCGGTCTTCCGGCAGGCCGAGGATGTTGCGGTTGGCTAGCCAGGTGAGCTGGGCGGCGAGCTTGTCGCGTTTGCGCGCGGTCGCCCCGATGGTCATCGCAAAACCGTTCTGGAAAATGCGCGCGATGTGGCCTTCGAGCCGGCCCAGATGGTCGACATAGGCGATGATGCGCTCGCCCGGCGCGCCGCCGACCGGCGCGATCAGCGCCATGCCCCCCGGCGACATGTTGACGACCTGGCAGGGAAATTCGCGGCGGTCGGCCAGCATGTAGCGGCCGAGCAGGTTCACTTTGACGCGCTGGTGGCGGCGGCGATCCTGGCTGAGCGCCCGCAAACTCGCCTTTCGTTCAACCAAAGCCATGCGATCAACGCGCCTGCCACCGCTCGTGGCCAAACCTAGGCGCGCGATGTTAATGCCTCGTTAGCCGCCATCCATGAGCGTTTGTCATAATTGCGCGGCGTCGGACGGCACACCGCCCGGAAAGGCTTAAGAACGTCCACCTTGGTGGACGATCAGACCGCGCCGCGGCGCCATGAAGCGCGGCAAAAGCCGGGTTTTTGCCACCGCGCCGACGTGACGACGGCTGCCGAGCATCAATGCTCCGATCGGGCTCGTTCCAAGCCACGCCGGCGGCTTGAGCGGCGCCAGAATACCGATAGTGCGCGCCAGCCGCGGCCGGCGCATGCCGAGCGGCAATAGCAAAAGCTCGAGCTCGACCGGCTCGCCCGCCGTAGAGTGGGCGGTCACGCCGGCGACGGTGCCGACGCTTTCATCGGTCGAGATGGCGAGCAGATCCGCGATCGGACCGCGGCTGCCAAGAGCCCAAAGGTCGATGAAGGATTCGCCTTTGAGCTCGCGGCCGAACAAAGCACAGACGCGCGTTCCGGCGAGCCGGAACGAATGGCCGTCGGCGGCATCCAATTCGAGAATGAAAGTATCGCTCAAGGCCTGGCGAATGGCGCCCGGCTCGATGTCGGCACGCTCCGGCGCCAGGCGCTGGCCGCGCCGGTCTTCCCAGTAAGCGTAAAGCTCCCGGCTCGCTGCGTGTTTCATGACGCCCGCTCCTGCATTCGCAATCGCGACCGCCCGGCTGTCCCTGATCGGGACAGGTTTTGCTTCGTGCGGCGCTTTGCTGAGATGCTGAGCAGGCGGCGTGCCGGGGCGGCGTGCCGGATGGCGGCGGCGGCGCAAACGCAAAATTAATCTTAACGAAACGTTGACGTTGGCGGGCCCGATGCGGCCGCCTAGGGTCCGCTCACGAAAACTTCAATCAGGCGCCGGCCCGCGATCCTGGGCGGCGTTCATCACATAGAGGGAGGCGAGGTTGATGCGGCCGACGGCGCGGCACCGGCAGCGGATGCAGCGCTAAGATTGAGGGAACAACCCGAAATCACCGACGTCGACGCGGAGATCCGCTTACAGGGTGCAAAGGGGAGGGCCAAAAACCCTCCCTTTTGTTTTATGCCACGCTGCGTGCTTGCCGGAGCCGCCGCTACGGCCTATCTCGACAAGACACAGGTATCCGCCCGGTGACACAACGCCACGAGCCGATCTTCAACGTGCCGCCGGTCGTGGTCGCGACGGTCGTCGTGTTGCTGTTCGTTCATGCGCTACGCATGTGGGTCTTCAGCGAAGCGCAGGACACACAATTTCTCCTGACATTTGCGTTCATTCCGGCGCGCTATGATGCCAATCTCGGGGGCGGCGCATTCCCTGGCGGCTTCGGCGCCGAACTGTGGACCTTCTTCACCTACGCTTTCATTCACGCCGATCTGTTGCATATCGGTCTCAATTTGGCATGGCTGTTGCCGTTTGGCACAGCGCTGGCGCGGCGCTTCGGCGCTGTGCGCTATACCGCCTTCATGCTGGTGACATCGGCCGCCGGAGCACTGGCTTATCTCGTCAGTAATCCAGAACAGATGGCGCCGATGATCGGCGCGTCGGCGGCGATATCAGGCGCCATGGCGGCGGCGATGCGCTTTGTTTTTCAGCAAGGTGGTTTGCTCGGCCTGTCGGGCGAAGCCGACGCCCATCGCGTGCCGGCGCGACCGCTCCTGGCGACGCTGACCGACGTCCGGTTCCTGATGTTCCTTGTGATCTGGCTTGGGCTCAACATGCTGTTCGGCCTGGGCACCGTGTCGATCGGCGGCGAAGAGGGACAGGCCATCGCCTGGCAGGCGCATATCGGCGGCTTTTTTGCCGGCTTGATCCTGTTCAACGCTTTCGATCCGGCAGTTCCGCAGGCGGAACCGAACACTGAGCCAAGCAACACTGGGCCAACCAATACTGGGCCGAGCGGATAGCGCAGTTTCTTTCTGCGTTGCACCACGCGCGGTGCGCTGCAATACATGTATTTGTGATGCCGTCGGAACCCCGCGCCGGTGTAAAAGATTGAGTCTAGCACCTTCATCGTGCCGACCCGCTAAAGCGAGCGCAGCGCGGTGAAGCATAGGGAGGCTATGATGACAGTCAGCATGATCCTCGCCGGCAAGGGCCGCGAGGTTGTCGCCATCGAACCCAACGCCAGTCTAGCAGCCGCAGTAGCGCTGCTCGCCGAAAAGCGCATCGGTGCGCTGCTCATTCTCGGCGCCGACCGCCATGTGGTCGGCATTCTTTCCGAACGCGACATTGTGCGGGCGCTCGCCGAGCGCGGCGCGGCGGCGCTCGACGAGCCGGTGAGCGGAGCGATGACCCGCAAAGTCTCCACCTGTCACGAGCGCGAGACGGTCGTTTCGATCATGGAGCGCATGACGGCCGGAAAATTCCGCCATGTCCCCGTCGTCGACCAGGGCCGGCTGACCGGCATTGTGTCGATCGGCGACGTGGTCAAGCACCGCTTGCAGGAGATGGAGCGCGACTCGGCGGCAATGCGCGACTACATCCTGACGGCGTAAGCGAGGTCGCGCAGGCGCATTCCAGACCGGCCTCTATCCGGCTATAGTGTTGGGGGCAACTGAAAGCCGGTAGAGGCAGCCATGCGGTTCTTGGCCGTTGTGTTGGTCGTGATGGCGGTTGCGGGCTTCGCCAGCGAAGCGTTCGCCGGCGAAGGAATCCGCCTCGCGCAAACTTCGACCACGACGAATTGCATGATGACTTGCAATGCGCAGGCCGCCACGTGCCAGGCCGCCTGTTTCGTACCGCCGGCGCCATCGGTCGGTTCGACAACGTCGGCCATCGCACAGGCCCAGACGCCGGGTCCCAATCTGACCGCGAGCACGTCGTGCGTCATGAATTGCACGACGACGCAGGTCACGTGTCAGACGACCTGCGCCCGAATATCGCCGTCGCAGTGATCGGCGCGGCATGAAATTGCCGCTATTAGACCCGACAAAAAAGCATGTCTGGGCGGGGCTTAAAGTCATTTCGATGCTGGTGGCTGTTGGTGGCGGCGCTGATCTGCTGTGTGCCCGCCGCCGCCTCGGCGCAGAGTCTGATGGCGCCGCAGGCCGCTGTGCCGGCGCCGCTGACGCCGGGCACCGGAACGCCGGGCGCGACGATCATGAGCCCGGTGCCGTTGGCGCCGCCCTCTTCGCCTCCCATCGCGCAGGTGACCCCGATCGTTCCCGCCGGGCACGTGGCGCTCGCGGTTGCCGCCCGTTACGGTCGCGATGCGCCGGCGATCTCCGGCGGCCTGATCTGGCGGGTCTATTCGGCCAAGGCCGACACCACCGGCGTGTTCCGCTTGATCAAGGAAGACCGCGGCGCGGCGCCGACTTTCATCCTGCCGCCCGGCAGCTATGTGGTGCACGCGAGCTTGGGGCTGGCCAGCGCCGCCAAGGCGATCCAGCTGCGCGCCGACACGGTCCATGAAATCTTCGATATTCCCGCCGGCGGCGTGCGGCTCGAGGGCCGCGTTGGCGACGTGCGCATTCCCCCCGGGCAGATTTCGTTCGACATCTATCCGGGCAGCCAATTCGACACCTCCACTCGCCGGCCGGTGGCGCAGAACGTGATCACCGGCGACGTCGTGCTGTTGCCCGAAGGCACCTATTACATCGTGTCGAACTACGGCGAGGCCAATTCCGTGGTGCGCTCGGACGTGCGCGTGCAGGCCGCCAAGCTCACCGACATCGTCGTCACCCACCGCGCCGCGGCGCTGACCTTCAAGCTGGTGAATGAAGCCGGCGGGGAGGCGCTCGCCAATACGCAGTGGACGGTGCTCACCCCCGGCGGCGACGTCATCAAGGAATCGATCGGCGCCTTTCCCCGCGTCGTGCTTGCCGAGGGCGATTATCACCTGGTCGCGCGCAACTCGGGCAAGACCTATCAGCGCGACTTCAAGGTCATCACCGGCGTCGACGGCGAGGTCGAAGTGCTGGCGCGGTGATAGGATCACCTGCCACCAGCCGCTTGCATAAACGTATCTCATAGGATACAATATCTGGTGTTCGAAATTCGCCAAACTGCGCGCTACGCGCGCTGGTTTACGAGTCTGCGGGACGGTCGGGCACGGATGCGTATTGAGGCCCGAATTCGCCGGCTTTCGCTTGGTAACTTTGGCGATGTAAGGCCAGTCGGCGAGGGCGTATCTGAGATGCGGATTGACTACGGTCCCGGCTATCGCGTGTATTTCGTTCAACGTGGCGCAGCGCTGGTTGTTCTCCTCGCTGGCGGAGACAAGCGCACCCAAGACCGGGACATTGCAACTGCACGCGCACTAGCGCGCGAACTTTAGGAGCCCCTTATGGTTGCGACCAAGTCCAAACGGCGAACGAAGTTGAAAACCTTCCCGTGGGACCCCGCTACGCACCTGAAAACAGCCGGGGATGTTGCCAAGTATCTAGAAGCTGTTTTCGAGGATGGTGATCCGGCATTGGTGGCCGCAGCTCTGGGGGATATCGCGCGCGCCAAGGGGATGACAAAAATTGCGCAGGCGGCCGGTCTGGGCCGCGAAAGCTTGTACAAGGCGCTTTCGCGAGGTGGTAATCCGGAGCTCGCGACAGTGCTCAAAGTCATGCGTGCCCTCGGTTTAAAGCTCAAGGTGGCTGCTTAGAAAATTACTATCACGCCGCCTCTTTCAATCGCGCGACATCCGGCGGCACCGCTTCCTGGGCCAGCATCGCCAGCGCCGCTTCGAGCGGCATCACCTGTTGGCCTTCGTGGCCGAGGCGGCGGATCGAGACGGTGCGCTCGGCGGCTTCCTTGCGGCCGACGACGAGCAGCACCGGCACTTTCGCCAGCGAATGTTCGCGGACCTTGTAGTTGATCTTCTCGTTACGCAGGTCGCCTTCGACGCGCAGCTCCAAGCGTCGCGCCGCGGCGATCGTTTCGCGCGCATAATCGTCGGCGTCGGACGTGATGGTCGCGATAACGGCCTGCAATGGCGACAGCCACAGCGGCAGATGGCCGGCATAATGCTCGATCATGATGCCGGTGAAGCGCTCCAGCGAGCCGAACATCGCGCGGTGCAGCATCACCGGCGTGATCTTGTTGGAGTGCTCGTCGATATAGAACGCGCCGAGGCGGCCGGGCATGTTGAGGTCGACCTGCACGGTGCCGCATTGCGTGTCGCGGCCGATGGCGTCGCGCAGCACATATTCGAGTTTCGGGCCGTAGAACGCGCCTTCACCCTTGTTGAGCGTCCACGGCCGGCCTGAGGCTTCGAGCGCCTGCTTCAACGCCGCCTCGGCCTTGTCCCACACCGCGTCTTCGCCGATGCGCTTTTCCGGCCGGTCGGAAAACTTGATGCGCACGTCGTCGAAGCCGAAATCCTGATAGATCGACAGGATCAGGTCGTTGACCTTGAGCACTTCCTCGGCGATCTGGTGCTCGGTGATGAATATGTGCGCGTCGTCCTGGGTGAAGGCGCGCACCCGTATCAGCCCGTGCAGCGCGCCCGACGGCTCGAAGCGGTGCACCTTGCCGAACTCGGCGATCTTAAACGGCAGGTCGCGATAGGATTTCAGGCCGTTCTTGAAGATCTGGATGTGGCCCGGGCAGTTCATCGGCTTGACCACGAGGGTGCGCTCGTCCTCCTCGCGCGGCTGAATGAGAAACATCGCATCGCGGAACGTCGCCATGTGGCCCGACGCCACCCACAGCGAGGAATCGATCAGCTGCGGCGAATTGACCTCGAGATAGCCGGCGTCGGCCTGGCGACGGCGGATGTAGTTTTCGAGCGTCTGGAACAGCGTCCAGCCCTTCGGATGCCAGAATACCGAGCCGGGCGCTTCTTCCTGGAAATGGAACAGATCCATTTCGCGGCCGAGTTTGCGGTGGTCGCGCTTTTCCGCTTCCTCGATCTGCTTGAGGTAAGCATCAAGCTCGTCCTGCTTGGCAAAGGCGGTGCCGTAGATGCGCGACAGCATTTCGCGATTTGAATCGCCGCGCCAATAGGCGCCGGCGACCTTCATCAGCTTGAACGCATTGCCGACCTTGCCGGTCGAGGTCATGTGCGGGCCGCGGCACAGATCGAACCAGCCGCCCTGCTTGTAGATCTTGATCTGCTGGTCTTCCGGGATGGCGTCGACCAGCTCGACCTTGAAGCTTTCGCCCATGTCGGCGAACACGCGCTTGGCCTCGTCGCGCGACCACACTTCCTTGGTGAACGGTGCGTCGCGGGCGATAATTTCGCGCATCTTTTTTTCGATTGCGGCGAAATCCTCTGGCGTGAACGGCTCGTTGCGGAAAAAATCGTAATAAAAACCGTTCTCGATCACCGGCCCGATGGTGACCTGGGTGCCGGGCCACAGCGTCTGCACCGCTTCGGCGAGCACGTGCGCGGCATCGTGGCGGATCAACTCGAGCGCGCGCGGGTCGTCGCGGGTGAGGAACTCGATTTTGGCGTCATGCTCGATCGGATCGGCAAGGTCGGCGAGCTTGCCGTCGAGCGCCATGGCCACCGTGCGCTTGGCGAGCGACGGCGAAATCCCCTTGGCGATGTCGAGGCCGGTGGTGTTCTGCGGATAGTCCCGGCGTGCGCCGTCGGGAAAGGTCACGGCGACCATTGTCAAAAGCTCCTGTTGCTCACTCGCTGCCTACGAACGCAGGTAAGCGTGGGAAAAGGGATATAGCAGGTGAAATTAATCGTGCAACCGGGTCCTTGCGCAGAAATGCGCCACAATCCAACGGAGCAATCAGGTGGATTCAAATCGTGGCCGGCAATTGCGGCGCACGTCGCCCAAGAATCATCAAGGCAAGATCATACCGCCGCCCCATTGCCTGCCGAACGTTGACCCCACGTCCGCGCCACAACGCGTATCGCAATTAAACGCGTTTAAGAACTCAAGCGCGGCAAGGGTGAGCGGTCAAACGTTGCGGTCTGCAACGCCAGTGTGTGTGTGCGTAAGCGGCAGTCCGCCGTCGGGGGTTTGCAATGAAGGGGGGCTTGCGGTGGCCGTACCGGCCATTCCAGGTGATTTGCGTATTGGTCGCGGTGTTGGTGGCCGCAGCCTTTTCCCTCCAGGCCGTCTATGCGGCGTATGCTGTGCATCCCGGCGCGCGGCCGCTGCCTGACAAGCCCAATCTGGGCACGCTCGGCGAACGGCTCAATGCCAACACGATCGCGATCGTGTCCGGCAATCCCAACGCCACCTATCTGACCATCGCCTACGATATGTCGGACGTGCTCGACGACGGCGACAATTTCCGCATCCTGCCGGTGATCGGAAAAGGCGGCGGCCAGAACATCCGCGACGTCCGCTTCCTCAAGGGCATCGATCTCGGCATCACGCAGTCGATCATTCTCAACGAATATCGCGAGAGCAACGAGATCGGCAATATCGACGACAAGATCGTCTACATCGCAAAGCTGTTCAACGAAGAGATGCACGTCGTCGTGCGCGCCGATTCCGGCATCACCTCGCTCGAGCAGCTCGACGGCAAGACGGTCAATTTCAGCGACATCGGCAGCGGCAGCCAGCTGTCGAGCCGCGATATTTTCCGCCGCCTCGGAGTGCACCCGCAGGAAGTGAATATGGGGCAGGGCGATGCGCTGGAAAAACTCAAGACCGGCGAGCTTGCGGCGACCATCCTGATTGCGGGAAAACCCACTGGCGCCATGGGTAAACTGCGTTCAAGCGATGGCTTCCAGTTCCTGACGGTGCCGTTTTCGAAGCCCCTGCAGGCCGACTATCTGCCGGCGGTGCTCGGCCACGGCGACTATCCCGGCATGGTCGAGGCCGGCCATGACGTCAACACCATCGCGGCGAGCGCGGTGCTGATCGCCTACAACTGGCCCAAGGATTCCGACCGCTACCGGCGCATCGCCAACTTCATCAATGTGTTCTTTCCCAAGATCGCCGTGTTGCAGAAGCCGCCGCATCATCCGAAATGGCGCGAGACCAATCTCGCCGCGACGCTGCCGGGCTGGACGCGGTTTGCCGGGGCCGATGAATGGCTCACGCAAAATCGTCAGGCGCAGCCGACGCCGGCGGCGACGCGCGATCAGTTCGATCAGTTCCTGGCCGGCAAGCGCGCGGCTGGAGCAAATATCGGAACCGATAGCTCGCCGGAGCGCGAGCAACTGTTCCAGCAATTTTTGCAATGGCAGGCCCGCCAACACTAATGACGGAGACGATCTAAAATCGATTTGTAACTGAATATCGGAGCTTGAGAGCACAGGGAGGCGATCATGAGTTCTCCGATCCACCACGCCGACGATCTCGACGAAGCGTTGCACTATGCCCCGCCTTGGGCGCGCGAGCAGGGACTGCGGGAGCCGCTGCGGCCGGCCGCTCAACTGGTCCGCTCGCCGCAAAGCCGGTGGCCAATCGATATTGGCAATCGTGCATTCAGCGGCGATCTGGCGATGGCAAAACTGCAACGCCAGCTGGCGCTCGATCCCGACGCGGTCCCGGAGCCGCCGGTGGACGATATTCAATCGCTGTGGCCAATGGCGCTGCGCCTGTGTGCAGTCGCGGGCGTCGCGGCGGCGGTCGCATGGCTGGTGATATTGCTGCCGGGCACGCGGCTGTTACGCCACGACGTCGTGCACGCTGACATTCAGGTGCCGCCGCCCGTCGCGGATACGCAACAGCAGGATCCGTTGCGCACGCCCGCGGCAGCGGGCCTTTTGCTGCAACACGGCCTTACCGAGGCGAACGCGGCGCAACCGCCGGCCGAGGTTACGCCGGCCGCGGTGCCGCCACCCGTTTCGGCGCCGCCAAGCAGCGACGCTTCAGTGGCGCAGACAGTCAGCTTGCCGCTTGATGCCGATGAGATCGCCATGCTGCTCAAGCGCGGCAAAGACGCTTTCAGCACCGGAGATCTTGCCGCGGCGCGGCTATTGTTGCGGCGCGCCGCCGAGGCGGGCAGTGCGGAAGCGGCGCTGGCGCTCGGCGCCACGTTCGATCCGCTGGTCATCCGCCGTCTTGGTGCGATCGGGGCCGCGCCGGACCCCGCGCAGGCGCGGCAATGGTACCAAAAGGCCGTCGCGCTTGGCTCGCCTACGGCTTCGCAGCCGCTGGCCCAGCTTGAAGGGGCGGCGCAATAGCGCTCACGCCGGAGTGGCGCGCAGGCGGTCGTCGACGCCGCGCCAGCGGCCGTAACGCCACGGCAAGAACCAGCGCGCTTTCGCCGGCAAAGATTCCGGGACGAAGTCCAATCCGGATGTGCCCCAGGGCTGGCAACGCAACAGCCGCGCCAGCGTCATCCAGCCGCCAGCCCACAGACCGAAGCGATCGAGCGCCTGGTCGGCATAATCGGAGCATGTCGGCAGATGGCGGCAATGAAAGCCGACCAGCGGAGAGAGCGTGAGCCGATAGATTTTGACAAATCCCCGGCCGGCGAGGCGCGGGCTGCGGCGGGAAGCGTCGAACAAGTCGTCGAGGGTCATGGCCAGCGCGTCACGGCGCCGCCGCTTTGGCGCCGCGCTTGGCTTCGATCTGGCCGATGGCGTCGACCACGGCGTCGAAGGTCAGAAGGGTGGAGGCGTGGCGCGCCTTGTAGTCGCGCACCGGCTCGAGCACGGCGATATCAGCCCACTTGCCATTTTGCGGCGGCGCGCCGTTTTCCTTGAGCATCTTGCGCACGGTCTCGCGCAACGCCCGCAGCTCGTCGGCTTTGGCGCCGACGATATTGCGCGCCATGATCGAGGACGAGGCCTGGCCCAGCGCGCAGGCTTTCACCTCGTGGGCAAAATCGGTCACCGTGTCGCCGTCCATTTTCAGATCGATGGTGACGGTCGAGCCGCAGAGTTTTGAATGTGCCGTGGCGCTGGCATCGGGGTCGTGCAGCCGGCCGATCCGCGGAATCGTCCCGGCCAGCTCGATGATGCGGCGATTGTAGACTTCGTTGAGCATGGCAGAACCGCAGATTTGCCCGGCTGGGACTGGGTTTATTGTCTCCACCCACCAATCGACTATATAGGCGCAGACGTGGTGGAATTGAAGTTCGGGCCGGGGGCCGAGACCCCGGCCTTTGTGCCGCGCGATTGGAGAGACAATGGACGCCGCTATCAAGCAACGCTCCCCCGAGCTGATCGACCATGTGCACTCTACGCCCGTGCCGGTCGATAAGCGGCCTTCGCGCGAGGAGGCGGAGGCGGCGGTGCGGGCGCTGATCGCCTATATCGGCGACAATCCGACGCGCGAGGGCTTGCAGGCTACGCCTAAGCGCGTGGTCGCGGCGCTGGACGAGCTTTATCGCGGCTACCGCGAAGTGCCGGCCAAATCGCTCATCCGCACCTTCGGTGAGACCGAGCCTTATGACGATTTCATCCTGATCCGCGACATCGGCTTCACCTCCCATTGCGAGCACCACATGATGCCCTTCTACGGCAAGGCCCATGTGGCGTATCGGCCGGTCGAGCGCGTGGTCGGCCTGTCCAAACTCGCCCGCCTGGTCGATGTCTATGCGCGCCGCTTGCAGACCCAGGAGCAGCTCACCTCGCAGGTGGCCGCGGCCATCGAGGACGTGCTCAAGCCGCACGGCGTCGCCGTGCTGATCGAGGCCGAGCACACCTGCATGTCGGTTCGCGGCGTCAGCAAGCCGGGCGTCTCGACCGTGACCACGCGGTTTCTCGGCACGTTCCGCGACAGCGCGGAGGACCAGATGCGGTTCGTGACGCTGGTGCGCAGCGCCGCGGCCGCGAGCTGACGCCGGCAAAGCGGGGGGTTTCGTTGTCCGATACATCACCCTTCGCACCGCCGGGAACGAGCGCCGCGCTCGAAGAGGGCACGGCGCTGACGCCGAAATTCGACGCCGACGGGCTGGTGACCTGCGTCGCCACCGACGCGGTTTCCGGCGATGTGCTGATGGTCGCGCACATGAATGCCGAGGCGCTGGCAAAAACCATCGCCACCGGCGAGGCGTGGTATTTCAGCCGCGCGCGTCGCGCGTTGTGGAAGAAGGGCGAGACGTCCGGCCACACCCAGCGCGTCGTCGAAATGCGCATCGACTGCGATCAGGACGCGGTCTGGATCAAAGTCGAGCAGATCGCCGGCGCCTGCCATACCGGGCGCCGCTCGTGCTTTTATCGCGCGGTGCCGCTCGGCAAGGCGGGCGCGGCGACGCTCGAATTCCGCGATGAGCGGGTGTTCGATCCGAAGACGGCGTATCGAGACTGATCAGCTTTTTATCGGCGCGGCCTGTGCCAACAGCCGTTTCGCGCGCACCAAATGCGGGCGGTCGTACATCACGCCGCCAATGCCGACGACACCGGCGTCCGGGTTCGCGGCAAACGCATCGATGATCGATTGCGCGTGCGCCAGCGCATCCGCGCTCGGCGTGAACACCTCATTGATGATCGGCACCTGGGCCGGATGGATGGCGAGCTTGCCGACGAAACCGTCGCGGCGGGCTTCCTCGCATTCGCGCCGAAAACCTTCGCTGTTGCGGAAATCGACATACACGGTGTCGAGCGCCGGCACATTGGCGGCTGCGGCGCCGGCGAGACAAAGCACCCGCGCCAGCCGATAGGGATCGAGAAAGCGGCCTTGCTGGTCGCGGTTCGCCTGCGCGCCGAGCTCGGCGGACAAATCCTCGGCGCCCCAGGTCAGGGCGCTCAACCGTTTGCTGGCGCCGGCAAAGGTGCCGGTGACAAACAGCGAGGCCGCGGTTTCGGTGGCGAGCGCGAGAATCTTGACGTGGCCGTCGGGCAGGCCGCTCTTCGCCTCGCGCACGGCGAGCTTGGCGTCGGCGTGCACGACCGACGCGCCGCCTTCCGCCTTCGGCAACATGATGGCGTCGGGCTTTGCCGGCACGACGGCATCGAGGTCGGCATCGATTAGGCCGGTCTGCAGCCCGTTCACGCGCACCAGGATATAAGGCCGCGATGCGCCCGCCATCGCAGCCTTGAGAAATGCCGCCGCGCTGTCGCGCGCTTTCGCCTTGCCGTCGTGGGCAATCGAGTCCTCAAGATCGACGATGAGCGCGTCGGCGCCGCTCGTCATCGCCTTGTCGAGCTTTTTCGCGCTATCGGCTGGAACGAAAAGAAGGGAACGCATGTCGCAGGCGCGCCGTTCACATTGGCCGTATCAAGATTTGGGCCGCATCAGGATGAACGCCTGGCGGCGGCATTCGGCGACCAATTTGTTGTTCTGATTGTAGGCGCGGTGGTGAAACTCGACGATGCCGGCGCCGGGGCGTGATTTCGATTCGCGCTTGCCGATGATCTCGGTGGTGCAATGCACGGTGTCGTTCTCGAACAGCGGGTGGGGGAATTTGACCTCGGTCATGCCGAGATTGGCAATCGTCGTGCCGACCGTCATGTCGGAGACCTGGATGCCGATCATCAGGCCCAGCGTGAACAGCGAATTCATCAGCGGCTGGCCCCATTCGGTCTCCTGCTCGCAGAACTGCCGGTCGATGTGCAGCGGCTGTGGATTGAGCGTCATGTTGGAGAACAGCATGTTGTCCATCTGGGTGACGGTGCGCGTATAGCGGTGCTCCACGGTCTCGCCAGGGATGAAATCCTCGAAATAGAGCCCACCGCGCTTGTGCCGAACGGCTGCCTGCTGGGTCATTTTTCGCCTCCGCAGTGAAGTTCCATTAAGTCCCCGTTTACCATAATCGTTAATCATTCCTGAGTCCGGTGGGAGCCGGCGAGGGAGCCAACGCAATGCTGGTCGATTCCAGCAATTACGCCGCCGGTTCGACGGTGACGGGCGCTATTCGTCAGGCGTCGGCGGCCACCGGGACGAGCTTCAATTATCTATTGGCGACGGCGCAGGTCGAGTCCGGATTGAACCCGCAGGCCGGCGCCGCGACGTCGTCGGCGCGCGGGCTGTTTCAATTCATCGATCAGACCTGGCTCGGCACCATCAAGCAGTCCGGCGCCCAGCTCGGCTACGGCCGTTATGCCGACGCCATCACCAAAACCGCGTCCGGCCATTACCAGGTGAGCGATCCGGCGATGCGCGCCGAGATTCTCAAGCTGCGCAACGATCCGACCGCGAACGCGGTCATGGCCGGCGCCTTCACCAAGGCCAATGCAGATTACCTGGCGACGAAACTCGGCCGCCAACCGAGCGAAGGCGAGCTCTACATCGCCCACTTTCTCGGCGCCGGCGGCGCGGCGCGGCTGATCTCGCTTGCCGCGGGCAATCCGAATGCCAAGGCCACGGATTATTTTCCGAACGCCGCCAACGCCAATTCTTCGATCTTCTACGATCGGGCAACCGGCCGCGCCCGCAGCCTCGCCCAGGTGCGCGACGTTCTCACCGCGCGCTACGACGTCGCCCGCAACGATGCCGTGCGCGCCACGCAAGCCGCCAGCGCGACCGTTACCCCCGGTACGCTCAGCGTCGCCCAAGCCACCGGCGCACCTTTGGATCTCGCCGCCTTTGCGGCTCCGGCCGCCGCCGCAGCCGCCGCCGCTCCAAGTCCCGCAAATGCTGCCCCTGCCAAGACCGCAGCGACGGTGCCCGATACGGCCGGCATGACCGGGGCATTCGCCGCGGCGACGCCGACGCCGGCCGCGCAGGCGGCGAACCAGATGTTCCACGGACTATTCCAGGATACCGACCGCACCGCGCCGGTCGCCGCCGTCGTCAGCCAGCTCTGGACCACGCCGAATGCGCCAATGGATGGCAATGGCGCATCGGGACAGCCGCCGCGCCGCGGTGACATGCGCAATCTGTTCAGCGACCCCGGCGAGCGGTCTTAACGTTTCGGCAACAATCGCAAACATTTATGGTGAACGCTTTGTTAAGCGGGCGCGTTTTAGGATCGCTGCCGCAATGATCAGGTGTTGCGTGAACGAGCAATGATCGTCCGCCATTTTCTCCAATGGGTGCGCACCGCTCCGGCCGGCGAGCGGGCCGAAGCGACCAGCGCGCTGGCGCGCGCTTTCCTCTATTCCGATCTGTCGCCCGACGACCTCGGCGCCGCCGAGGGCGCCATGCTGATGCTGCTCGACGATCCGTCGCCGCTGGTGCGCCGTGCGCTCGCCGATGTGCTCGCCGCGAGCCCGGACGCGCCGCCGGCGATCATTTTCGCACTCGCCGCCGATCAGGCGAGCATTGCGGCGCCGGTGCTGGCGCTGTCGCCCTTGTTCGTCGATGCCGATCTGGTCGATGCGGTGGCGACCGGCGGTCCAGCGGCCCAGGTCGCGGTGGCGAGCCGCGCGGCGCTGCCGCGCTCGGTCGCAGCCGCAATCGCCGAAATCGGTACCGCGGAAGCCTGCCTGGTGCTGGTCGAAAATTGCGATGCCGACTTGGCCCCGCTGTCGACCGATCGCATCGTCGAGCGCTTCGGTCACCTCGCTGCGATTCGCGAGCCGCTGTTGGCGCGCGACGATCTTGCGGCGGCGACGCGCCACACCCTTGTCGCCAAATTGTCGGAGACGCTCGCCGGCTTCGTCGCCGGATGCGCCTGGCTCGACCCCGATCACGCCCAGCGCGTCGCGCGC
>JBEKKM010000115.1:0-16413 GCA_050010715.1 Xanthobacteraceae bacterium
CGGTGCGATGCAAATGTCTTGTGACCATGTCCCCTCCGGCAGAGAAGGTTGACGGCGTGTGATCGGAGATTTCAGAACGTGTCGGCATCCCCCGGTGCGGCAATTGAGCAACGCGCCGGGGAAATTTGAAGGCCGCGGCGGCGCGAAATCGCGGCTGCCGTAAGGCACTTAATATTAGTTAACAATTGCGATTTTGCGCGTCCCGTCAATTTCAAACGCGCGTTTGAAGTATGCCGCGGCCGGCCGCGCCGGATTCCCGCCGCATTTTGCTTGACCGGCGCTGCCGCAATGCATATAAATCAGCTCTCAGAACGAAGGGCACATCCGTGCGTAATTTTGCGACCTCGCTGATCCTCGTATCGAAGCGCACCGCCGGGGGTGGATAATCCACCTGCGAGACGTGGCGGTGCGCGACCCAGGGGCCCTTCGAGGCCCTTTTTTGTTACCTGAAATCCTGCTGAACCGAATGTCCGAGTAAGAACGAGAGAGTGGAGCGGACCATGACAGAGATGACCGGCGCCGAAATGGTGATCGAGGCGCTCGCCGATCAGGGCGTGGAGCACATTTTCGGCTATCCCGGCGGCGCGGTGCTGCCGATCTACGACGCGCTGTTCCAGTCGCAGGACCGGGTCCGCCACATCCTGGTGCGCCACGAGCAGGGCGCGGTGCACGCCGCCGAAGGCTATGCGCGCTCGACCGGCAAGGTCGGCTGCGTGCTGGTGACGTCGGGGCCGGGCGCGACCAACGCGGTCACCGGCTTGACCGATGCGTTGTGCGACTCGATTCCGCTGGTCGTCATCACCGGGCAGGTGCCGACCCATCTTATCGGCAATGACGCGTTCCAGGAATGCGACACCGTCGGCATCACCCGGCCGTGCACCAAGTACAATTACCTGGTGAAAAATATCGACGACCTGCCGCGCGCGCTGCACGAGGCGTTCCACATCGCGTCGAGCGGCCGGCCTGGTCCGGTCGTGGTCGATATCCCGAAGGACATCCAGTTTGCCAAGGGCACCTACTCGAGACCGAAGGAGTTTCAGCACAAGGGCTACAAGCCGAGGCTCGAAGGCGATCCGGACAAGATCAGGCAGGCGGTCGAGATGATGGCGATCGCCAAGCGGCCATTGTTCTATACCGGCGGCGGCGTCATCAATTCCGGCCCTGCCGCATCCGAGCATCTGCGCGAATTGGTCAAGCTCACCGGCTTTCCCATCACCTCGACCTTGATGGGGCTCGGCGCCTTTCCGGCCGCCGATCCGCAATGGCTCGGCATGCTCGGCATGCACGGCACCTGGGAGGCGAACTGGTCGATGCACGATTGCGACCTGATGATCTGCATCGGCGCGCGCTTCGACGACCGCATCACCGGGCGGCTCGACGCCTTTTCGCCCGGCTCGACGAAAATCCATGTCGACATCGACCCATCGTCGATCAACAAGAACGTCAAGGTCGATCTGCCGATCATCGGTGATTGCGCGCACGTGCTCGAAGAGATGCTGCGCGACTGGAGCGCCGGCGCGCATAAGCCCGACAAGCAGGCGCTCGCAGCCTGGTGGGACCAGATCGCGAAGTGGCGGGCGAAAAAGTCGCTCGCCTATCGCGGCTCGAACGACATCATCAAGCCGCAATACGCCATCCAGCGGCTGTTCGAGCTGACCAAGGACCGCGACACCTACATCACCACCGAGGTCGGCCAGCACCAGATGTGGGCGGCGCAGTTCTATCAGTTCCAGGAGCCGAACCGCTGGATGACCTCGGGCGGGCTCGGCACCATGGGCTACGGCCTGCCGGCCTCGGTCGGCGTGCAGCTCGCACATCCGGACTCGCTGGTCATCGACATCGCCGGCGAGGCCTCGGTGATGATGACCATGCAGGAGATTTCGACGGCGGTGCAGTACGACCTGCCGGTGAAGATCTTCATCATCAACAACAAATATATGGGCATGGTGCGGCAGTGGCAGGAATTGCTGCATGGCGGGCGCTATTCCCACTCCTATAGTGAGGCGCTGCCCGATTTCGTGAAGCTTGCCGAGGCCTATCACGCTCACGGCATCCGTTGCGAGCGGCCAGCCGATCTTGATGCCAAGATCCGCGAGATGATCGAGGTGAAGAGGCCGGTGATCTTCGACTGCGTGGTTGACCCGACGGAAAACTGCTTCCCGATGATTCCGTCGGGCCGCGCCCACAACGAGATGCTGCTCGGTGAGGCCACCGTCAGCGTTGAGGATGCCGTCACCGAAGCAGGCAAGATGCTGGTCTAGGGCGTTTGCAGGGAGGTCGCGTCATGAAACTCGGAATCATCGGCGCCGGCAGTGTCGGCGGCACGCTGGGCACCGCATGGGCGCAGAAAGCCGGCCACGACATTTTCTTCGGCGTCACCAATCCGCAATCGGACAAGACCCAGGCGCTCCTGCGTGCGCTCGGCGGCAAGGCGCGCGCCGGCACTGCGGCGCAAGCGGCGGCCTTCGGCGACGTGATCGTGCTGACGGTGCCGTGGACCGCGGCCGAGGCCGCGATCCGCTCCATGGGTGACTTGGCGGGAAAAATTATCCTCGATGCGACCAATCCGCTGACGCGCGGCCCCGACGGCATCGGGCTTGCGATCGGGCACAGCACCTCTGCCGGCGAGAAAGTGCAGGAATGGGCGAAAGGTGCCGCGGTGTTCAAGACGCTCAACACCACCGGCTTCGGCAACATGGCCAACCCGGTCTATGGCGGCGCGAAGTCGGTGATGTTCGTCGCCGGCGACGATGCCGTCCATAAGCCCAAGGTCATCGACCTTGTCGCGGCGCTCGGCTTCGACGTCATCGATGCCGGGCCGTTGCGCAACGCCCGGCTGCTGGAAGCCCACGCCATGCTGTGGATCGACCTGGCGCTGCAGCGCGGCCTCGGCCGCGACTGGGCTTTTGCCAGGGTCAAGCGCTGAGGAGAAATACCGTGAACACCCCCGCGACGAGTCATTATCCAGCCGCCCCGACCAGCGAGCGCGTCGAGACCCGCACGCTTTGTGTGCTGGTCGACAACGAGCCCGGCGTTCTCGCGCGCGTGATCGGGCTGTTCTCCGGCCGCGGCTACAATATCGACTCCCTTACTGTCTCAGAGACCGAGCACGAGAAGCATCTCTCCCGCATCACCATCGTCACCCGCGGCACGCCGATGGTGCTGGAACAGATCAAAAACCAGCTCGACCGCCTGGTGCCGGTGCACCGCGTCGTCGACGTGACGACGGCGGGGCCGGCGATCCAGCGCGAGCTCGCCATGGTCAAGGTACGCGGCAAGGACGAGCATCGCATGGAGGCGCTGCGCCTTGCCGACGCCTTTCGTGCCCGGGTGATCGACGCCACCACCGAAAGCTTCGTGTTCGAGATCACCGGCGCGTCGGAGAAGATCGAAAGCTTCATCGCGCTGATGCTGCCGGTGGGCCTGGTCGAAGTCTCGCGCACTGGCGTCGTCGCCATCGCGCGCGGGCCGGAGGCGATGCTGGGCCGTGCCTGAGACGAGCGGTTACGCTTTACCCGAGACTTTGCTGACCAGCGTGGCAAAACGGTCGACAAAGCCCTGCAGGAATTTCTGCGTGGTCTCGTCGCCGATATTGCCCTGATCGTCGAACAGGTTCGGCTTGAAGGTGACGTAGGCCTCGCCGCCGAGGAGCGTCATGCCGAGCCCGAGCATTACCGAGCGCAGATGCTGCTGCACCAGCGCGCTACCGATCGCGCCCGGCGATGTGCCGGTGATGAAGCCGACCTTGCCAGGCCATACGCTCTTGCCGAACGGCCGCGCGCCCCAGTGAACCGCGTTGTTCAGCGCAGCCGGCATCGAACGATTATGCTCCGGCGTGACGATCAAGACGCCGTCGGCTTTGCTGATCTCGTCCTTGAAGCGCAGCACCTCGGGACCGGGATTGGCTTCGTTGTCCTGGTTGTACAGCGGCAGATCGTCGATGCGCACGAAATGGGCGTCGAACTTGTCGGCGCCGAGCTTGACCAGTGCCTGGGCATATTTGCGGTTGATCGATTCCTTGCGGTTGGAGCCGACGATCACGGCGATGATGGGCTTGGGCATGGTTGAAAACCTCGGTTATGATACGTAACTAGGGCTAGATAGGTGACCGCAGGCAAGGAGCACAAGAGGGCACAGCGATGAAACCTAGATACACGCATTTGCCCGCCGACTGCCGCGCCATCAGCGACGTGCTGGCCCGGGTCGGCGACAAGTGGTCGGTCCTGGTTGTGACCCGGCTCGGCTCGGGTTCGATGCGCTTCAACGAGCTGCGGCGCTCTATCGGCGGCATTTCCCAGCGCATGCTGACGCTGACCCTGCGCGGGCTCGAGCGCGACGGTCTGGTCACGCGTACGGTTTTCCCGACCATCCCGCCGCGGGTCGATTATGCGCTCACCCCGCTCGGCCGCGATCTCTTGGACCCGGTCTCGGCGCTTGGGGAATGGGCGACGCGCAATCAGGCGAAAATTGCCCGCGCCCGGGAGAAGTTCGACGCCCATCCGCAATAGGTGCGCCGGTATCTATGTGGACAAGAGATAGTGACGGATATACATTGTATATCCGTACGGGAGTATTTCGATGAAAAGCCAGATTGCCCAATGGGGTAACAGTGCGGCGGTGCGGCTGCCGAAGTCCGTCCTGGAGGATTTGCGCATCGCTCCTGGCAGTGAAGTGGAAATGTGGATAGAGGGACGCGAACTGCGCATCAGGCCCGTTCCGGCCGTAACCAGTCACCGCTTGGAGGATTTGTTGGCCCAAATCACGCCCCACAATATCCCGGAGATGGAGGAATGGCCGCCCGTCGGAGCCGAGATCGTCAAAGATGACTACTCCAAATGACGAAGACGATATCCCGGATCGCGGCTATCTCGCTTGGGTGAACTTCGATCCGCGAATAGGCCGCGAGCAATCGGGTAATAGGCCTGCGGTCATCCTCAGTCCTTACGGCTATCACGCAAAAACGCCCTACATGATCGTTTGTCCCATCACCTCGAACTTGACCCCGTATCCGTTCAAGGTCGAATTACCTGCGGGATTGCCGATTAGTGGCGCTGTACTCGTGGACCAAGTGAAATCCGTCGACCGTTGGACACGCGGATGCAATATCGTCGGTATCGTGCCCGAGCCAGTTATGGCCGACATTCGTGGAAGGCTGGCTTCCTTGTTGGGCATGACTGGCGCTCCCGGTCCAACTGCCGCATAGCAGCTTAAGGTCACCACCACAGTAAAAGGGCTTACAGACCATGCGTGTCTATTACGATCGCGATGCCGACCTGAACCTGATCAAGAGCAAGAAGGTCGCCATCATCGGCTATGGCAGCCAGGGCCATGCCCATGCGCTCAATCTGTGCGACTCCGGCGTCAAGGAAGTCACGGTGGCGCTGCGCAAGGGCTCCCAAGGCGTCAAAAAGGCCGAAGCCGAAAAGCTCAAGGTCTTGGAGGTCGCCGAGGCCGCCAAATGGGCTGACGTCATGATGATGCTCACGCCCGACGAATTGCAGGCCGACATCTATCGCGATCATCTCGCCGCCAACATGAAGGAAGGCGCGGCCATCATGTTTGCCCACGGCCTCAACGTGCACTTCAACCTGATCGAGCCGCGGAGCGATCTCGACGTCATGATGATCGCGCCGAAGGGGCCGGGCCACACTGTGCGCTCGGAATATCAGCGCGGCGCCGGCGTACCGTGCTTGTTGGCGGTGCACCGCGACATCTCCGGCAATGCCCACGATCTCGGGCTGTCCTACGGCGCCGCGATCGGCGGCGGCCGCGCCGGCATCATCGAGACGAGCTTCAAGGAGGAATGCGAGACCGATCTGTTCGGCGAGCAGACCGTGCTGTGCGGCGGTCTCGTTGAGTTGATGAAGGCCGGCTACGAGACGCTGGTGGAAGCCGGCTACGCGCCGGAGATGGCCTATTTCGAATGCGTCCACGAGGTGAAGCTGATCGTCGACCTGATCTACGAGGGCGGCATCGCCAATATGAACTACTCGGTGTCGAACACGGCCGAATACGGCGAATATGTCTCCGGCCCCCGCGTCATCACCGACCAGACCCGCGCCGAGATGAAGAAAGTCCTGGCCGACATCCAGTCCGGCCGCTTCACCAGGGATTGGATGCTGGAGAACAAGGTCAACCAGACCTCGTTCAAGGCGACGCGGGCCAAGCTCGCCGAGCACCCGATCGAGCAGGTCGGCGCCAAGCTGCGTGAAATGATGCCCTGGATCAAGCAGCGCGCGCTGGTCGACCGGTCGCGGAATTGATCCAAGACATTTTGCGCCAAGACGGGCTCGCAGGGGCGAGCCCTTTTGGGATCAAGCAACGGGCATTAGTGGACCGTAGCAGAAACTAGCTCCTCTTTTGCTGTATCCATATCCCTTTTCGGACTTCGCGGCCGCTCCTTGGGGCGGCCGCGACGCTATGTGACGGGCCGATGCACTTGTCATGACTGATTAAATACAGTTTTATGACAAAGTGCCGTGTGCCGGAGCGAGGGTGGGTCATTTCCGGGCACGCGCGCGTCAGTCATGCGTGCCGCTCTCATATCGTTAAGTCGTCGGTCTGGTGCCGCGGATCTTGTCGCCCGCTATGGCGCTCGGCGCCTGGCTTTGGTCGTCGTCCCGCACATCATCGCTCTCGCCATCATGCTCGCGACCGAAGCGCGGCCGGTCGAGATCGCCGCATTTCTGCTGGCCTGGGGCATCCTCAATTTCTTCTGGCTCGCGCTCACCCGCCGGCCGGCTGTCGCCGGCGCGTTGTCGCTGGTGATGATGACGGTGTTGGTACTGCTCTCCGATCTAAAATACCACGTGCTGATGATGACGGCGAACTTCGTCGACCTGATGATCATCGACACCGACACCGTCAGCTTCCTGTTCACGATCTATCCGGCGCTGCGCTGGATCGTGGCGCTGTGCCTCGTCGCGCTGGTGCCGCTCGTGGTGTTCACCTGGCGCGCCGATCCGTTCCGCGTCCGCCGCCTGACGGCAGTCGCGGCGGCGCTCGCCTGCGTCGGCACATTGACGGCGATCGAAAGGCATCTGCCGCTGCTGCCGTTCGAGGCGTTCTATGGCGGCAGCCAGGTATCGTCCTTCGCGCGCTCCGGTGTCGATGCGATCTCGGAATTGCTGACGCACGGCCTCATGGAATCCGACGCCTTCGCTGCCGATCGCCTGCAGCCGGTCGGCGATGAGGTATGCGCGCCTGCAAAGAAGCCGCCGCACATCATTCTCATCCACGACGAGTCGAGCTTCGACATCCGCGTGGCGCCGGGCATCAAGGTGCCGAGCGGCTACGGCGCGCATTTCAAGTCGTTCGACGGCAAGGAGCGCAATTTCCTGGTCGAAGGCAACGGCGGGCCGAGCTGGTTCACCGAATACAACGTGCTGGAAGGCCTCTCGGCGCGCACTTTCGGCCGCTTCTCGTACTTCGTCACGCGCATTGCCGCCGGCCGCGTCGAGCGCGGATTGCCGGCGGCGCTGCGCCGCTGCGGCTATCGCACGTTTTCGCTTTATCCGGCGCTCGGCGCCTTCATGAGCGCGAAGAGCTTCCAGACCACCACCGGCGTGCAGCATTTCTTCGACCAGCATGATCTGGGGACGAAAGATATCGAGCCAGACAGTTTCTTTTTCGACGCCGCCGCGCGAATGATCGGCCATGAACATACGCGCAGCCCGATGTTCGTCTTCGTCTATCTCGCCGCCAATCACTTTCCCTGGGACGACCGCTATCGGCCCGACCTCATGCCGCAGTGGAAAGATCTGGGCAACGTGCCGCCGGTCGACGAATATCTGCGCCGGCAGTCGATCAGCGCGCAGAATTATTCGGACTTTTTGGCGCGGCTGAAGCGCGAATTTCCCAACGACTCTTTCCTCCTGGTGCGGTTCGGCGATCATCAGCCCGATTTCGCCGCGCACCTGATCGAGCCCGGCCTCGACGACCCGGCCATCGAGCGCCGCCTGATGGCGTGGGATCAGCGTTATTTCACCACCTATTACGCGATCGACGCCATCAACTTCAAACCGGTCGATGTCTCCTCGGCGCTCGATACATTAGAAGGGCCTTACCTGCCGCTGGTCGTGCAGGAGACCGCGGGTCTGCCGCTCGATCCGTCGTTCGCCGCGCAGAAGAAGATTCTCGAGCGCTGCAATGGGCTATTCTACGGCTGCGATAATGGCGCCGAGGCGCGCCATTTCAACCGCATGCTGATCGACGCCGGCCTCATAAAAAATCTCTGAGCGAAATAGCTTTGCTTCAACGCCTTTCAGTGCACCGTGGAACCAAGGAATTTTTTCGCGGCGGCGGGGTTGTTAGGGCCATACCCGCCTTGATCTCGCATCCCCGGCCGTTACACTCTGGGGCACTGTCACAATCGAAAAAAGGGAGGACTATTCATGCTTGCAAAGCGACATCATCTATTTGCGGCTGCCGCGGCGACTCTGACCTTGGGCTTGCTCGGCACGGCGGCGAACGCGGCCGACATCTTTTCGCTGACCTCGACGACGTTTCAGGACGGCAAAATAATGCCGAAGAAGGTCGCCAACAGCCAAGCCAATGCGCCGACGAATCCGAATTGCGTCGGCGACAACGTCTCACCGCAATTCTCCTGGACCGGCGTGCCGGAAGGCACCAAGAGCTTCGCGCTGACGATGTTCGATCCCGAGGGCCGCGCGCCATCCGGCGTCAGCCACTGGGTCGCTTACGGTATTCCCGCCAGCGTCACCGGCTTTGCCGAGGGCGAAGTCAGCAAAGAGTCGGATAAATATGTCGGCGGCAAGAGCTTGTTCGGCGTCGGCACCTACCGCGGTCCGTGCACGCCGCCCAACACCACGCCGCACCACTATACGTTCGTTCTCATCGCCACCGATTTCGATCCGAAGGAACTGCCGCCCGGCCTGACCCGCGACGAGCTCATCGCGAAGTTCGGCCCACCGCCCGCCCACGTCAAGGGCTCGACGGGACTGGTCGGGCTGTTCGTCAATCCGTGGAAGATGTGAGCAGGCGCATTCATCGGCGCATTGCTCTGATGCCAGCCGGGTGCGTCATCGCCATAATCGATCGGCGATGACGCAGCCTTATCCTATTCCCGAGATCTTCGAGATCGACCGCGCCGAGATCGCACTGGAAACTTGGTCGTGGCCGTTTGCCACCGACCGCAGCGCGGACATCGATCGATATTTTTCCGAACTGCAAAGCCTGCGGCCGGGCGTGTGGAATGGCCGTGTGTTGCTGCTCAGTCGCTACGCGATTGCCGAGCGCGCGTTGCGCGGCGCCTGCTTCGAGGTCGATTACGCAAGCTTCATTACCTGGCGCGACGGGGAGTTTCCCGACCCAAATGTCTATAATTTCTTCGCCGCCGCGGTGCTGCGCGCTGCCGACGGCGGCTATCTGCTCGGCGAGATGGCCTCCTATACGGCGGGGGCGGGGCGCAGCTATTTTCCGTGCGGGACGCCGGAGCCGGCCGACGTCGGCGCCGACGGCATGATCGACCTAGGCGACAATTTGCGCCGCGAACTCCTTGAGGAGACCGGCATTGCCATTGCGGAGCTTGATGCCGAACCGGGATGGACGGTGGTGCGCGATCGGTGTTTTCTTGGGCTGATGAAGCGCCTCACCGCACGCCAGGGCGCCAACGAGCTGCGCGCCCGGATCATGCGCCATATCGCCGGCGACAAGCACCCCGAGCTTGCCGATATCCGCATCGTTCGCGGCCCGGCCGACATCGATTCAACCATGCCGCCCTCGGTAGTCGCCTATCTGCAACGGGAATGGACGCGATGAAACAGCCCCGCAACCGTAGCGAAAAGCCCATGAAGTTCGCCAAGATCGTCAAGCATTGCCGGATCGACAAACCGAAGCATTTCAAGCTCGCCGATCATGACCCGGCAGAGCGCTTTGTCCTCTCGACCAACATCGAGGACGTCACGTCGATCCTTGCCGACGGAATTGCGCGGCTCGAGGAACTGCAGCAGCGCCTTTACGCCCGCGGTCAATGGGGCGTGCTGATGGTGCTGCAGGGCATGGATGCGGCGGGCAAGGACGGTGTGATCAAGCACGTAATGGCCGGCATCAACCCGCAAGGCTGCGAGGTGCATGCGTTTAAGGCGCCGAGCGCGGAAGAGCTCGAGCATGATTTCTTGTGGCGGACCGGCAAGGATGTTCCGGCGCGCGGCCGCATCGGCATATTCAATCGCTCGCACTACGAGGAAGTGTTGGCGGTGCGGGTGCATCGAGAACTGCTCCAGCGGCAGAACCTGCCGCCCGTCGCCACCGGTAAAAGCATTTGGAAACATCGCTTCGAAGAAATTCGTGCCTTCGAGCATCACCTCGCGCGCAACGGCACGCTAGTTCTAAAATTTCATCTGCGGATTTCCAAGGACGAACAGCGCAAACGATTCCTGGCGCGGCTCGACGAGCCGTTCAAGCGCTGGAAGTTTTCCGTCAACGACACCGCCGAGCGCGCGTACTGGGACGAGTATATGGTGGCTTACGAAGAGATGATCCGCGAAACCTCGACCGATTATGCGCCGTGGTACGTCGTTCCGGCCGACCACAAGCATGTGGCCTGGATTGTGATCTCGGCGGCGATCATCGAGGCGCTGGAAGGCCTCAAGCTCGAATACCCGAAGGTCACCGGCAAGGCGCTCGAGAGGCTCAAAAAGGTGGAGCGCGTGCTCAAGGCGGAGAAAGCGTAGTACGGCGGCGCGGCGGAAGCAGCGCCGCAACAACCGTCAGAAATTGCAGTCGGCCCCGAAGCGCTTCTTGAATTGCTCGACCTCGACCGGAGAGGCCGATTTGAGCAGCGCGCAGGCGGTGTAGTTGCCCTTCATCTTACCGCCATCCATATACATCCAATCGACGATGTCATATTCGCTGAACGTGATGGTCTGACCCATCCTGACGTTATGGACCATGCGCGGCGTGTTATTGATCACTCCCGAGAACCGGCCGTTGCTGTTGTTGAACGGCGAGATCCAGAAATATTCCGCGTCTTTGCCCTCGCGAATCGCGACCTTGACCGCAAATGTGTCCATGCCCGATTTGGGCGCGGCCGCGATTGCGAGAAAATCCATTAGCGTCGCGCGCGCCTTGCGCATGGCGGCCGCCATCGTCGGGTCATTGTTGGCAACGATGGCAAGCTCATCGCGTTCAGCCTTCTCGGTCGGGCTCTGCGCAGTGACTGGACTCGATGCAAGACCGATGGTCGCAATGGCAGTGAGCGAGAAGATGGCGTAGCCGATCGGCGTCATTGCTGGCCTCGCTGCGGGGATGGCCGCGAATCCATGCCCTCGGTCACCCTGTGGCGCCGCAGTCTTCACGCGGCAACAGGCTTGCAGGCGGGTGCGCCATTCCGCTACAACCAGATCGATCCTACCCGAGGTTAACGCGGAATTCACCTTGATCCGCGACCTTTGGACGGCAACGAGGGTTTGGCAATGTCGACGCGCCGCGATTTCCGCGCGATGATCCGCGAGGCCGTGCAGGCCTCGGCCGGTGCCGCCTTCATTCTCGGCGGGCTTCTGCTGCTTAGCGCCCCCTGAGGGCCGGCTGGGCGTTTGCGCCTGGGCACTCAGGGGACCGGTAAAGCCACGGAACCCACGAGCGCCTTGACCCGGAGCGGCGGGCGCAAACGAGAAGGACCTAAATCATGACCCCGCCAGCCAAACCTGAGCCGGCCAAATCTGCACCGGTAAGGTCCGATAAGGACCGCGTCGTCATCTTCGACACCACCTTGCGCGACGGCGAGCAATGCCCCGGCGCCACCATGACCCATGAGGAGAAGCTCGAAGTCGCCGAGCTGCTCGACACCATGGGCGTCGACATCATCGAGGCCGGCTTCCCGGTCGCATCGGAAGGCGATTTCGCCGCGGTGAACGAGATCGCCAAGCGCACCAAGAACGCCGTTGTGTGCGGTCTGGCGCGCGCCGGCTTCAAGGACATCGACCGTGCCGGCGAAGCGGTCAAGCCGGCCCGGCAATCGCGCATCCACACTTTCATCTCCACCTCGCCGGTGCACATGAAGTGGAAGCTCCAGCTCGAGCCGGAGAAGGTTTTCGAGATGGTGGTCGGCTCGGTGACCCGGGCGCGCGGTTACACCGACAATGTCGAATGGTCGTGCGAGGACGGTACCCGCACCGAGCACGACTTCCTCTGCCGCTGCGTCGAGGCCGCGATCAAGGCCGGCGCCACTACCATCAATATTCCCGACACCGTCGGCTATACGGTGCCGGAGGAATATTTCGCACTGATCAAGATGGTGCGCGAACGGGTACCGAATTCCGATCAGGCCATCTTCTCGGTGCATTGCCACGACGACCTCGGCATGGCGGTGGCGAATTCGCTGGCCGGCGTGCACGCCGGCGCCCGCCAGATCGAGTGCACCATCAACGGCATCGGCGAACGCGCCGGCAATGCTTCGCTCGAGGAAGCGGTGATGGCGATGCGGGTGCGTAACGACGTGATGCCGTTCTGGACCGGCGTCGACGCCACCATGCTGACGCGGGCGTCAAAACTCGTCGCGGCTGTGACCTCGTTCCCGGTGCAATACAACAAGGCGATCGTCGGGCGGAACGCCTTCGCCCACGAGAGCGGCATTCACCAGGACGGCATGCTCAAGCACACCCAGACCTACGAGATCATGCTGCCCGAGGACGTCGGCGTGAAGCAGACCTCGCTGGTCATGGGCAAGCATTCCGGGCGCCATGCCTTCGTGCACAAGCTGGAGGAGCTCGGCTACAAGCTCGCCGCCAACCAGCTCGAAGACGCCTTCGTGCGCTTCAAGGCGCTGGCCGACCGCAAGAAGCACGTCTACGACGAGGACATCGAGGCGCTGGTCGACGAGGAGATCGCCACCTTCCAGGACCACATCAAGCTCGTCTCGCTGTCGGTGATCGCCGGCACCCGCGGGCCGCAGCGCGCCACCATGAAGCTCGACGTCAACGGCAAGTCGATGCTCGAAGAGTGCGAGGGCAACGGCCCGGTCGACGCGGTGTTCAATTGCATCAAGGCGATGGTGCCGCACGAAGCGGTGCTGGAGCTTTACCAGGTGCACGCCGTCACCGCAGGCACCGACGCGCAAGCCGAAGTCTCGGTGCGCCTGTCGGAGAACGGCCGGTCGGTGACCGCCAAGGGCGCCGACCCCGACACCTTGGTCGCCTCGGCCAAGGCCTATCTCGCGGCGCTGAACAAGCTGATGGCCCGGCAGCTCCGCGGCCAACCGGACGAGCGCCGCCTGCACTCGACGGATGTGGGGTGATATATTTTTCTGGTCATCAAACTAAAAGGGCCGCTCGTGAGAGCGGCCCTTTGTCGTAGCGGAAAACTTTTCGTTCAGTGGAAGTGATAGTTCGCGCCGACCCGCAGGATGTTGTCGGTGACCCGCGTGCTCCAGGTATAGGGCAAAGTGCCGAAGTCCGCGGGCGTCTCGAAGCCGCTTCCACTCACGGTTCCTAGATTAAGGTAGAGGTATTCAACTTTCTAAGTCCAGTTGGTCGAATTTGGAATGACCCCCTCCACCCCACCACCCACGGTCCAGCCGGCCTTGATTGATGTGTTGCCGAATCCCCACGATGCAGCAGTGCAAGCGGGAGGTTTTCCGGAAAAACAGGGGTCTGTAATAGTTCCCGAGGAGTTTACGCCGCCGTATGCGAGTCCACCGGTTACGTACAGCAACGCTGTGGGAGTGGCTAGCACACCGACTCGTCCGCGCACCGTGCCAAACCAATCAATGGCGGCATGCATGGTCCCGCTAACGGCGGAACAAAATATATCGCAAGCCACCCCTACAGAGTAGGGATCGCTGAAACTGCTGCTGCCCCTTTCGCTGGAGCCCTGAATATCGGCTTCAAGGCCAAGGACCCAATTGTTGTTAGCCTGCCAATTCTAACCGATTTGACCGCCACCAATAACGCCATCGAGCCTTTCCGATAGCGGATTATTACTAATTGCCCCTGTCCCCGAAGCGCCAAAGTTAGGGTCGTAGTAGTCGCTATTGCCCTTCCCCCAACTGTACCGCTTCAACACTAGCAAACCGGCGAACCGATTCCTGTGATACTTCGGCAACATTCCAGGAAAAAACGCAGATTGGGGATCGGATCTCTTGACCTTTGGCGATGGTCGAGGAATCAGCAACGTCCAGAGTGGGTTAGGGACTTTGGCCGGATCGACGGCATCAATGCGACCGGATCGCCGCTGTGGATCGATCCGGAACGATTTGTCCGGCACGGAAATCGGTTTGTTGCGGAATGAAATCGGAGGGGGTTCCGCGCGAGTTGTCTGCCGCCGGCCGGCGCGCTTGCCCCCTCTCGACCCCCTCGCTATATCTGCGCTAGGGCGCCGCTCCCGTCGGGGCGGCTTCTTAGTCTGAGCGTCGAATCGGCGCCGCGACAACATGGTGGAAGTGCCTGACCACGTGCCGTTCTGCGGTTAGGGCGCATAGCTCAGTTGGTAGAGCAGCTGACTCTTAATCAGCGGGTCCAAGGTTCGAATCCTTGTGCGCCCACCAGATCAATCAATCACTTAGGCGGATCGACGCCGTCGCCTTTCGACGCATTTTGTAAACGTTTTGTAGATTTCGTGCGCTTTTCGTTCCGTTCGAGCTTTCTCACTGCGCTCTCCGCGAGCTTTACATCGCGGCCGAGATAGTGCCGATCTAGTATAGCTTCGACGTCCGCGAGGCTATGACCGGTGAACGTCGCAATCTCCGGAACGCTGGCCCCTGCAAGAGCGAGTCTGACCACCGCCGAGCCCCGCAAGTCATGGAACGTGAGGTCGCGAATACCGGCTTTGTCTCGCAGCTTGCCCCATGAAGTGCGGAATCCGTCCGAAGTCCAAGGAATGCCATAGCTGTTGGTGAGCATCACGGTGCTCCGCTTGTCGGTGCGATCCAGAATTTTTTTCAAAGGACCACCGACGGGGATCACCACGGACCGACCAGTCTTCGATTGACGCAGTTGAATCCGCTTGCCGTCATATGCTGACCATGGAAGCAACAGCAGATCGCCTTGGTGCTGCCCCGTCCAGAGCGCAAGCACGATGGCGATCTCCATTTCCTTGCTCGCAACCGCGAGCAATTTGGCAAGCGCCGCTTCGCCCCAAATCTTGTCTTTTCGGTCCACCTCGTACAGGCGGCCTCCGCGCTCACACGGGTTCACCGGAATGCGACCCCGGTCCTTTGCAACCGAGAGCACACGCGCCAACGTAGTCCAGGCATAGTCAGCCTTGCGCGGAGTTGACATCATCGTGTCACGCCATGACTTGAATTCGCCTCGCACCGCTGGGTCGGATAGCGCCTCGATGGGCATGTCACCAAACTCGTGCTCGACCAATTTCAGGTAAGCTGCATAGGCTCGTTGGGTGGACGGCCCTAGACCTTGATACTCTGAAGATGATTTGAACTCGGCAATCAGGGTGAACACAGTGCCGCTCCGAGGCTGGATTCGCGCTGCGTGCGCGGCGCTGTAAGAGCGGACGAATTCAGGCGAGCCCGGTTCGCCTTCGAGACGGGGGCCACCGCGCCAAGCATACCAGTAGGTTTTTACCTCGCCCGATGCGAGTTTGACGATACTTCGATTAACGCCCTTAAGATGCACGCGCATGGCGTCGGGCTTTCCATTCTTCAAGAGGGGACGGCTGGAGCGTAGCCTGAAGTCCGGAGGCTTGGTCAAGTGCAGCGTCGATTGCCTTCCGATCCCAGCGTATTGTGCCACGTATTGGGCCAGGCAGTCTCCCAGCTCTGACCCATTCGCTAAAGCCGTGGACGGAGAGTCCGCAATAGGCTGCCGCCTGCTCGCGCGTTAATAGGCGAGGCGCAATCCCAAGATCGGCAAGTGCCGGATGAGTTGCCATGGCGGCAGCCTTAGGTCAGGCGGACCGATTACTTAGATTTCTTGGCGGCAGTTTTCTCCTGTTCCTTTCCCTTCTTCTTGGCCTTCTCCTTTTTTTGAGGCTGCGGCTGTTTGAGTAACCACACTATCTCAATCGAGCGGCGCCGCTCGCCGTCTGGCCAAGTAAACTGTGCGCGTGGCTCTGGAGTCGGGTGCCCCTGTATGGCAGCCGATAAGGTGACTCTTTTCTTCTCGATGAGCCATGCAATGACGAGAGCCTCTTGCTCGGCACTTGAGAAGCCTTTCTTGAAGGATTCGCGCTTGAGAACGTATCGATTAGCATCCGCCGTTTTCTGCCGATAACCGTCGATCTCTTCGAAGTTCAAAATCTTGCTCGACTTCTCAGTAGAACCGGTCAGGGACGGCAGTTGTTTTAGTTTCTCTTTTAATTTTGCAATTCCCAGGCGCATCTAGGCCGGGTCGGGCACATTGGGATCCATGTCAGCAACATCGATCGCTCCATCGAGTTTTATCGTAAGGTGCTGGGTCTTAAGATAACCGGGCGTTGGGGTCCCCCCGACTTCGGGCG
>JBEKKM010000116.1:0-16045 GCA_050010715.1 Xanthobacteraceae bacterium
GGACCTTCTTAATGGAGCACGACATGACCGTTCGCGACCCCATGTTGACACAGGTCGCCATCACCGACCTGCGTCCGACCCAGATCACCGTCGGCATGCGCGAGGTCTTGGCCAAGCGCAAGCATTGGCGCGAGATGGCCGTGAAGAAGGGCGGCAAATTTCTCGGCAAGCACATGATCCCGGTAATCCTCGGTCCGAAACAGCGCAATTACGTCATCGACCATCATCATCTGGCGCTGGCGTTGCATGAGGAAGGCGTCAAGGAGGTCGCGGTGACGGTCGTCGCCAATCTGAGCACGCTGGAAACCGACTCCTTTTGGTTCGTGATGGACAATCGCGACTGGACGCATCCGTTCGACGACGCCGGGCGCCGCCGACACCACGAGGACCTACCCAAATCGGTGACCGGACTGGTCGACGACCCGTTCCGCTCGCTGGCCGGCGAATTGCGGCGGGCCGGCGGTTACGCCAAGGATACGGCGCCGTTCAGTGAATTCCTCTGGGCGGATCTCTTGCGCCGGCGTATGAAACGCAAATTGGTTGAGCGCGACTTCGAACGCGCGCTCGAGAAGGCGTTGCAACTGGCCAAGAGCAAGGATGCCAATTATCTGCCCGGCTGGTGCGGGCCATTGCCGGAGGAATGAGCCGCACGTCCGTTTCCGAGATGACTGACGCGAGACAATGATGACGACCGCTCGAACCTGGATAACGCTCCTGCTGGCGTCGCTGGTGATTGCCGGCTGCTCGAAGACGCCGAAGCCGGAGACCGTCACCGATCCCACCGTTCTTCCGACCGACTACCGCAATCAGATTGCGACCTATCTCTCCCAGCTTTTGCCCGACCGCGCCGACTTCCGCAGTTCGCTCATCGGCGCGCCGGTACTCGAGCAGGTCGGCGCCGGCCAGCATTATATCGTCTGCGTGATGCTCAACGGCCACAATCAGCACAAAGAAAAAGTCGTGATCTATCTCGGTACCATGATCAATCAGTTCGTCGATGCGACGCCGGGACAATGCGCCAATGCGGCCTATCAGCCGTTCAACGAGCTGGCGGCCTGGTTGCCGCGGACCTGAGCCGCCATTTCTTGGAAATTATGAAATTATGCACGATGGATAGCGAAGTTCTGATCGTCGGTGCCGGGCCTACCGGGCTGACGCTTGCCATCGATCTCGGCAAGCGCGGCGTGCGTTGCACTCTGATCGAGCAAAAAGCGCAGCCGGCATTCCTGCCGAAAATGGAGCGCGTCAATGCGCGCACCATGGAAATCTATCGCCGCATGGGCTTGGCGCAACAGATCCGCGCCGCGGGCTTGCGCGCCGACTGCCCGATGGACGTCTATGTCGTGCTGGCGCTCAACGAGCCGGCGCTGTTGCATCTGCCGTATCCGTCGGTCGCCCAGGCGCAGGCCGAGACCCGCGGCACCAACGACGGCACTCTGCCGCTCGAGCCTTATCAACTAATCTCGCAATATACCATCGAGCCGCTGCTCAAGGGTATCGCCGAAACCATCCCCGCCGTCACGGTGCGCTTCGGCTGCGAGTTCTTGGCGCTGCGGCAGGACGGCGACGGCGTCACGGCGCGCGTGCGCGGCAGCGACGGCCGCGAGCAGGATTTGCGCACCGCCTATCTCGTCGGCTGCGACGGCGGCACCAGCCCAGTGCGCAAGGAGCTCGGCATCAGGCTTGCCGGCGAAGGCAATTTGTTGAGCCTGCGCCAGGCGCTCTATCACTGCGAAGAGCTGTTCGAGCGGCTGCCGCTCGGCAACGGCCCCGGCAAGGGCCGGCACTATCACATCGCCGACGACAAGGCGACGCAGCTGATCATGCAGGACTCCACCAAGCATTGGACGCTGCATTCCATGGTCGAAACCGACGGCGAGATGGATCGCCAGTTCGAGAACACCGTCGGCGTTCCGATCAAATATGAGCGGCTGTCCTGCGATCCGTGGCGGCAGAACCTGCTGCTCGCCGAGCGCTACGGCAAAGGTCGGGTATTCCTCGCCGGCGATGCGGTGCATCTGGTGATCCCGACCGGCGGACTCGGCATGAATTCCGGCATCGGCGACGCCATCGATCTGTCGTGGAAGCTCGCCGCGACCTTGCGCGGCTGGGGCGGGCCGCAGCTCCTCGACGCTTACGAGATCGAGCGCCGCCAGGTCGACGAGCATAATGTCGGCGCCTCGCGCTACGCAACGCTGGGCCGGCGCAAATGGCGCTCGATGTGGCGGCCGGACATTCGCGACGATACGCCGGCGGGCGCTGCGACCCGGCGCAATCTCAGCGCGGTTGCCGATATCGAGCAGCGCAAGAGCAACGAGATGATCGGCGCCGAACTCGGCTATCGCTATGTCGATTCACCCATCATCTGCAACATCCCCGGCGGCCCGGAGCATCTGTTCCGCGAATACCAGCCGACCACCTGGCCGGGCGCGCGGCTGCCCCATGTCTGGCTCGACGACGGCACGCCGATCCAGGACCGCATCCCCGACGCCTACACCATCCTCAAGCTCGGCCGCACCAAGGCGGACGCAAGCGGGCTCGAACGCGCCATCCGTGCGCACGGTGCGCCGGTAATCGTGCTCGACGTGCCCGACCGCATCGCCCGCGACGTTTACGGCCACGATCTGATTTTGCTGCGGCCGGACCTGCACGTGGTCTGGCGCGGCAATGCGGCGCCGGAGGACGCCGCCGAAGTCGCGGCGATTGCGACCGGACATTTCGAATCTGCTTGACCGGTCAGGATCCGAACGGGATCAGCGCGAGTGCGGCGCCGCCGACCGCGCAGAACGCAACCACCAGCCACGGTGGCGTCTTCCACATGAACAACAGCAGGAACGCGGCCACTCCGAGCGCGAAATCACCGGCGCTGGTGATGCCCGAGGTCCATACCGGGTTATAGAGCGCGGCCAGCAGCAGTCCCACCACGGCGGCATTGACGCCGCGCAGTGCCGCTTGCGCGGCCGGCCGCCGCCGCAGCTCGTCCCAGAATGGCAGCGGCCCGATCACCAGGAGGAACGCCGGCAGGAACATCGCGACGAGGCACAGGATCGCGCCGGCCCAGCCGTTTGGCGAGGGGCCCATCACCGTGCCGAGATAGGCGGAGAACGTGAACAGCGGGCCGGGCACCGCCTGTGCCGCGCCGTAGCCGGCGAGGAACGCGTCGTTGCTGACCCAACCCGGCGGCACCACGGCGGCTTGCAACAGCGGCAGCACCACATGGCCGCCGCCGAACACCAGCGAGCTTGAGCGATAGAACACCTCGAACAGTTGCAGCGCATGGTTCGGAATTGCCGCTATGACGAGCGGCAGTCCGATCAGGATGGCGAAAAACACGACGATCGCGGCAATCGCAACCGTCCGGCTGACCGGATGCGGCAGGCTCGCATGATCGGCCGGCGGCGCGTCGCGAAACAGCACAAGGCCGATGACCGCGCCGAGCACGATGGCGCCGATCTGGCCCCACGATGACGGCACTGCCAAAACCAAGGCGGCGGCCGCCACCGCAAGCGTCGCGCGCGCGCGATCCGGCGCCAGCGACCGCATCATGGTCAGCACCGCTTGCGCGACCACGGCCACGGCCGCGACTTTCAGTCCATGCAGCCAGCCGCTGCCGAGCGCAGCGTGGAGCGAGGTGATGCCATAGCCGAACAGCACCAGCGCGATCGCCGACGGCACCGTGAAACCGGTCCAGGCGGCGAGCGCGCCCGCATAGCCGGCGCGCGATAGCCCGAGTGCGATGCCGACTTTGCTGCTCGCCGGCCCGGGCAGGAACTGCGACAGCGCCACGAGATCGACGTAAGTCTTCTCGTCGAGCCATTTCCGGCGCACGACGAATTCCTCGTGGAAGTAGCCGAGATGGGCGATCGGGCCGCCGAAGCTGGTTAGGCCGAGGCGGAGGAACGCGGCAAAAACTTCCGCGGTGCTACCAGCGCGCGTAGCCGCATTTGCCGCCGAGCCGGATGGTTCCTGCATGGTTCGCATTGTTGACAAGTTCTGGGCCCCGGGCAACATTTTGTCGGCGAAATAGCGCGACTTCGAACGGCGCCGGCACGGTCCGGCACCGGCCCATAACAAGCAAAACCGCGCTTCGCTTTAAGGGGGAGGATCGGATGGCCATCACGGTACCGCAAGGGCTTTCGCGCGATGCCGCCGGCATTGCGGCTGCGACCCGCGTGCGCTGGACCTATATCGCGCCGACGCTCCTGATCTATTGGATCATCTCGATGTTCGACAAGAGCAACATTTCTCTTGTCATCGCCGATCCGAAATTCTTGGGCGAGCTGCAGCTTGCCGGACAGCCGAAACTGCTCGGTTGGCTCGCCTCCAGCATGTTCATTTCCTATAGCCTCGCGGCGCCGGTCTGGGGCTGGGTGGTGACTCGCTACGGACCGCGTAACTCGATCATGGCGAGCCTCGTCATTTGGGCCGCGACCTGTTTCTGGTCCGGCCTGTCGGCAAGCTACGGCATGCTGCTCACCTCGCGCGTCGGGCTGGGCGTCGGCGAGGCCGCCTGCTATCCGGTGACGCTGGCGCTGGTCGCCCATTGGTTCGCGCTGCGTGAGCGCGGCAAGGCGACGTCCTATTGGTGGATCGGCACCATGATCGGGCCGATGCTCACCGGCCTTCTGGTCACCGCGCTGATCGTCAATTTCGGCTGGCGCGGGCAGTTCTATGCGCTGGGCGTGCTCGCGCTCATCCTGCCGCTGCCCATGGTGTGGTTCCTGGTGCGCGACCGGCCAGAGCAGCATCCGGCCGTCAACCGCGCCGAAATCGATCTGGCGCATTCGGGCGCCATCGAGAACAACGACGATGCGCCGGGGCGGATCCTCAAAGGCGTCAGCACCGTTTGGCGCAATCACCGCTTCTGGCTGATGGTGCTTGCGATTTCGTGCAACGCCATCTTCTTTTGGGGCTGGTCGATCTGGCTGCCGACCTATCTGCGCACCGCGCGCAATTTCACCTTCAGCACGTCGGGCTATCTTACCTTCATCATTTATGGCTTCGCCGTGGTGACGATCCTGACCATCGGCCGCGTCTCGGACCTGGTGTTTCGCCGCGCGCCGTTTGCCGGACTCGGTTGGGCCTCCGCAGCGGTGTTCCTGATGGCGGCGGCGCTGGCGCCGAACGCCAATTGGAGCGTGGCGCTGATGATTTGCGCGCTATGCGCCCAGCAGGTCGGCATCTCCTGCGCCGAAATGCTGATGCACAGCGTCATCGGCACCGCCGACATGGCGAAATCCCAAGGCGTGCGGGCGCTGGTGACGCAGATGACCGGCGCGCTGTCGCCGCTGATGATCGGCTACATTCTGGCCTATTCCGGCGGCGGCTTCGTCGCGCCGTTCGCGGTGCTCTCCGTCGCCGTGGTGATCTCCGCCGGCTGCATGATCGCGCTCACGAGGGAAGGGTTCTGAAGTGGCGCTATCAGATTCGGCGCTGCCGAGCATGCGCGTGGGCGACGTCGAAGTGCAGGGCATCAGCGACGGTATCCTCAAAACCTCGCTCGATCTGGTCATCGGCATGGAGCGCGCGGTAGCCGACAAGCTGGTCGGCGGTACCGACAACGGCTCGCTCTACATTCCGGTGAACAACTTTCTCATCCGCCGCGGCGGCAACACGATCATGATCGACGCCGGCGCCGGCAACACCATGCAGCCGACGCTCGGCAAGCTGCCGGACAATCTTCGCTCAGCCGGCGTCGAACCGGGCGCGGTCACCCACATCGTGATGACGCACCTGCATCCCGATCACGCCAACGGCCTGGTCGACGATGCCGGCATTCCGCATTACCCCAATGCCGAGATCGTCGTGCACCAGACCGAAGCGGATTTCTGGATGCGCCCGCATGGCGCCAACGATCCCGACCGCATCAAAGGCAATCGCGCCCGCACCGCGATTAACCTGAAACCCTATCTCGATCGCATCCGGCGCGTGCGCGACGACGAGGAGTATCTGGGTTTTACGCCGGTGCTGGCGCCGGGCCACACGCCCGGACATACCTGCTGGCTGCTTGCCGCGCCAGGCGGCGGCTTCATGGCGTTCGGCGACGTGGTGCATCTCTCGGCGATCCAGATTTCGCATCCGGACGCGGCGCTGGCCTACGATCTCGATAAGGAGCAGGCGATTCAATCGCGCAAGCGCATCCTCGACATGGCGGCGAGCGAACGCTTCGCCATCGCCGGCGCCCACGTCAATGCGCCGGGTTTCGGTTACGTGGTGCGCAAGGGTGCCACTTTTGCCTTCGAGCCGGCGGGAAACTGACCGCCTATTCGGGCTTGATGTTGGCGGCCTTGATCACCTTGGCCCATTTCTCGGTGTCGCCGACAAAATGCTTTTCGAACTCGGACGGCGGGCCCGTGAGCACGTTGCCGCCAAGGTCAGTGATCCGCGCGCCCAGTGTCGGGTCGGCAAGGCCGGCGTTGATTTCCTTATTGAGGAGCTCGACGATCTCCTTCGGCGTCTGCTTCGGCGCGCCGACGCCGAACCACACGGCGGCATCGTAGCCCGGCAAAAATTCGGCGATGCTCGGCAGGTCGGGAAATATCGGCGAGCGCGTCGGCAGCGTCACCGCCAGCGCCTTGAGCTTGCCGGACTTGATGTATTCGACCAGCGTCGCCATGGCTTCGAACATCACCTGCGCCCGCCCGGCCAATAGATCGGTCAGCGCCGGCGCGGCGCCGCGATACGGCACGTGCAGGAGGTCGACGCCCGCCATCATCTTGAACAATTCGCCGGCCAATTGCGGCGTGGTGCCGTTGCCGACCGACGCCATGTTGATCTTGCCGGGATTGGCCTTGGCATAGGCGATGAATTCCGGAACGGTGTTGGCCGGCACCGAAGGATGAACCACCATCACCATGGGCACCAGCGTCACGCCGCAGACCGGCGCGATGTCGCGCACCAAGTTGAAGTCGAGATTGGTGTAGAACGTCGCGCTGATCGCCGCCGAGGTCGAGACCAGGATCAGCGTGTAGCCGTCGGGCGCCGAGTGCACCACCTCGCTGACGCCGATCGTCGAGCCGGCGCCGGGACGGTTTTCGACGACGAAGGGCTGCCCGAGCCGCTGCGACAGCCATTGCCCAATGAGCCGGCCGTAGATGTCGGTCGGCCCGCCGGGCGGAAAGCCGATCACCAGGCGCACCGGGTGTGTCGGATAGTCGAGCGCCAAAACGCGTCGCGGCATGGCGAAGATCGCCGCCGTTGCCGCGGTGAGCTGCAGAAAATATCGACGCGCAAATTGGCTCACGGTCCCAGTCGCAGCGATCGATCGCCACCTCCCCAGTCGGGACGCGCCAAGTGTATGCGGCGGTGGCGTGCAGCGTAAGCAGGGTGTGGCTGCGAATAACCGCCGCGGCTCGGCACGACTAAATTCTTCCCGTTTCACAGCCTTTGCCAGGAGGCTCTTGCCACCGCACATAGTTAGGCTGGCAGAATATTCTGCTATTTGCGGCGCAAAATTGCACCATATATAGAAAGGTGTTCCACAAAGATGGATTTTCGCTCGCGGTCCTTCTAATCCCGCTCCCTGCAAGTGAGGCTTCGATGACATCGCCGCTCGAACAAAAAATCAAAATCACCGGGCCGGTCGTGGTGACCGCCAACCGCGTCGGCGACGGCGCCGTGGTCTATCGCCGCGCCGACGGCGGCTGGACCACCCATCTCGACGACGCCGCGGTCGCGACCGACTCTGCCGGCGCCCGCGTCCTGATCGACGCCGCGGCCGCCGACGACCTGCGCGCGGTCGGCCCCTATGTCGCGCCGGTCAAGCTCGCGCCGGGCGGCCACGTGCGGCCGGGAAACCTGCGCGAGCTCATCCGCCTTGGCGGTCCGACCATCGAGCTGCCGGTGACCTTCGGCATCTGAGGCGCTGGCATCCCGAGGCGCCCATGTACGTCTACGACGCATTCGACCGGACGCTCGTTAACGAGCGCGTTGCCGAATTCCGCGACCAGGTCGCGCGCCGCTTGTCCGGCGAGCTGACCGAGGAGGAATTCAAGCCGCTCCGCCTGATGAACGGCGTCTATCTGCAGCTTCACGCCTATATGCTGCGCATCGCCATCCCCTATGGCACGCTTTCGTCCGAGCAGATGCGCATGCTGGCCCATGTCGCGCGCCGCTACGATCGCGGCTATGGCCACTTCACCACGCGGCAGAATATCCAGTTCCACTGGATCAAGCTCGCCGAACTGCCCGACGCCATGGCCGACCTCGCCAGCGTCGGCATGCACGGCATGCAGACCAGCGGCAATTGCGTGCGCAACATCACCACCGACCAATGGGCCGGCGTGGCGCCCGACGAGATCGAAGATCCGCGCGTGCTGGCCGAAGTGATCCGCCAGCATGTCACCTTGCATCCCGAGTTCACCTTCATGCCGCGCAAGTTCAAGATTGCAGTCGGCGCGTCGTCGCACGACCGCGCTGCGCTGCGCGTGCATGACCTGGCGTTGCGGCTGTTTCGCAACAAAGCCGGCGGGACCGGATTTGAGGTCATGGTCGGCGGCGGGCTCGGCCGCACGCCGTTCCTCGCCAAGACCATAAAACCGTTCCTGCACAAGCGCGACGTGCTCAGTTATGTCGAGGCGGTGCTGCGCACCTACAACCAGTTCGGCCGGCGCGACAATATCTACAAGGCGCGTATCAAAATTCTGGTGCACGAGCTCGGCGTCGACGCCTTCGCCAAGGAGGTCGAGGCGGAATGGCAGAGCATCAAGGACGGCGCGCTCAAGCTCGAGCCCGCGGTGGTCGCTGAGATCGCAGGCCGCTTCCGCTATCCGGATTACCAACGGTTTGACGACTCACCGCTGCAGCTTGCTGCGGCGCGCGCCGCCGAGCGGCAGTTCGATACCTGGATGGGGAATTCGGTCGCAAATCACAAAATGCCGGGCTACGCCATCGTGACGCTGTCGCTCAAGCCGGAAAGCGGCACGCCGGGCGACGCCACGGCGGCGCAGATGGACGCCATCGCCGATCTCGCCGAGAGCTATTCGTTCGGCGAGATCCGCGTCGGCCACGAGCAGAATCTGGTGCTGCCCCATGTGGCGCAGCGGGACTTGCCGGCGCTGTGGCGCGAGCTCGACGCCATCGGCGTCGCCACGCCGAACGTCAACCTGGTGTCCGACATCATCTCCTGTCCGGGTCTCGATTATTGCAGCCTCGCCAATGCGCGTTCGATCCCGATCGCGCAGGAGATCACACGCCGTTTCCGCAAGGGCGACCTGGCGCGCGACCTCGGCCGGCTGCACATCAACATTTCCGGCTGCATCAATGCCTGCGGCCATCACCATGTCGGCCATATCGGCATTCTCGGCGTCGAGAAGAACGGCGAGGAGTTTTATCAGATCACGCTCGGCGGCAAGGCCGACGAGAATGCCACGCTCGGCACGCTGATCGGACCCGCCGTGCCCTATGCGCAGGTGGCCGACATGGTCGAGGACATCGCCGCGGCCTATCTCGAATTACGGCAGCGGCCGGACGAGCTGTTCATCGACACGGTCAAGCGCACCGGCGTCGAACCGTTCAGGGAGCGCGTCTATGCCACTCGTTGAGAACGGCCATATCGTCGAGGACCGCTACGTCCGCGTGCCCGACGACGCGCCGATCCCGGACCGCGCTCCGGTCATCGTGTCGGCGAAGCGATTTTTGGCGGAGGCGGACGCGCTGATCCGGCGCGACGGCTCGCTCGGCGTATTGTGGCCGAACAATCGCCGGGTCGCGGAGCTCGAGCCTTGGCTCGGCCACCTCGCGCTGATTGCGCTCGATTTTCCGAAATTCCGCGACGGCCGCGCCTATAGCCAGGCGCGGCTCCTGCGCGAGACTTTTGGTTTTCGCGGCACGCTGCGGGCGACCGGCGACGTACTGCGCGATCAGTTTCATTTCCTGGTGCGCGCCGGCTTCGATTCATTCGAGGTGAAGAAGCCTGCCGACGCGCGGGTTTTTGCCGAAGTATTGGCGCGCTACAGCGTATTCTATCAGCCGAGCGCCGACGGCCGCGCGGCGGCGCTGCGGCGGCGCTTGCGAGGCGACGCCTGCACTCCGAAGTCCTGCGAAGCCGTCTGAACGGCGGCGGTAGGGTGGATCGAACCGAACCGCCCTACGCGCGAAGACGTGTCACCGGTGACCGGCCGATGAGCGAATGGGGCGCTGGAATTGCTTCAGCGTCCAGAAGCAAGTCGTGCGCAGCCCCAGCTGGTAGCCGAAGGTTTCGGGCGTAAACAGATACTCCTGGCAGACCTGCGACCCGGGGACCAACTGGACCGCGTAATCATAGACCAGCTGATGCGTGTTGATCGTCTTGTACACCACAACATGGCCGGCGTTGGCGTTCGGAATATTGAAATGCGCCTTGACCTGTTCGAATCCGAACTGCAGGTCGAACCAGATCTCGTGGTTGGAATATTGTAGGACCCCAATCCAGCCGGGGATGTGCACCTGGCCGAGGTTCTGCAAGGCGTTGTTGAATTGCACGACCAGCTTACCGGGGCCGTTGATGAGGAAGAATTGATTGAACGCGTTGACGTTGGCTTGCGCAGTGTGGGTCGAGCTCTGCGCTTCCAGATCAAGGACATAGGGACTCTGCGCGAGCGGATCGAGATTGGAGCCCCCGAAAAATCCAGTGAGCGACTGGGCACTGGCGGGCGCGGTGGCGAGGGTGGCGGCGACGGCGGCGTATAGTAGCGTCTTGCGCATGGTGGGTCCTTCCGGCTGGAGAATGCAGGGAAACGAAGACTTATTCATTATAGTTGCGTAATAATATAATACAATCAGTACGGCAATATCGTTGCTGCGGCGACCCGACGACCGTTTGTCGCAACCGACCGCAGCGAAACGCCGGCGCCGCCTAGTGCTAGTGCGTCGCAAACTGCTATGTTCGCTATTCTTCCGCAATCGAGGATGCCATGACTCCCGTAGTCGCAGTGATCGCGCCCGGCATGATGGGCGCCGCCGTCGGAAAAAGGCTGGTCGATAACGGCGTCAAGGTGCTCACCTCGCTGCAAGGCCGCAGCGCGGAGACGGCCGCGCGGGCGAAAACGGCGGGAATGTCGATGGCGAGCGATGAGGAAATTGCGGCGAGCGATTTCATCCTGTCGATCCTGCCGCCGGGCGACGCGGTGGCGCTCGCCGAGCGCTTCCAGCCGGCGCTCAAGGCCAGCAACGCCAAGCCGGTCTACGTCGATTGCAACGCCATCAATCCAAGAACGGTCGATCGCGTGGCGGCGGTGATCGCGTCCACCGACTGTCCGTTCGTCGATTCAGGCATCATCGGCTCGCCGCCGAAACCGGGCGACGCCGGGCCGCGGTTCTACGCGTCAGGCCCCGCGGCGCCGCGCTTTGCCACGCTCCGCCAATACGGTCTCGACGTCCGCGTACTGGATGGCGCGATGAGCGCCGCTTCCGCGCTGAAAATGTCCTATGCCGGTATCACCAAGGGCACCCAGGCGATCGGCGCAGCGATGATGCTGGCGGCAACGCGGGCCGGCTCCGCCGACGCGCTGTTCGCGGAGCTCAGCTCCAGCCAGAAGGAGATGTTCGCATGGTTCAAGCGCGGCCTGGCGCTGATGCCGCCCAAGGCCTACCGCTGGGTCGCCGAGATGCACGAGATCGCCGGCTTCGTCGGCGAAGACCCGACCGCGCACGAGCTCTACGAAGGCGCCGCGCATTTTTATGAACGGATCGCCGAGGACTTCGATGGCGACAAGAAAGACGTGGCCGCGCTTACGGATTTCCTCGGCAAAAATCCCGCCGGTCGCTGAAGGCGGCACGGCTGTTGTCAGCGGTTCAGCCACCGCCGCGCAAAGCCGAGCAGGCCCTGCGGCAGGAAAATGATCATCACGATGAAGACGATGCCGAGCGGGATCAGGTAGGGGAACTGATCGCCGAGCAGCCGCGCCAAGAGTTCGCGGGCAAGCTGAAAGAAGCCGGCGCCGACGATCGGTCCGACCAGCGTGCCGATGCCGCCGATGACGTTGTAGATCACGGTTTCGCCGGACGTGAGAAAGAACACGAAGTTGGGTGCGGCGAATTCGTTCTGAACGGCGTAGAGCACGCCGGCCAGTCCGGCGAACAGGCCGGACAGCATCACCGACATCATCTTGTAGCGCGCCACTGGATAGCCGATGGCGCGGGTGCGCGGCTCGTTCTCGCGGATCGATTGCAGCACCATGCCGAACGGTGACTGCGTCACCCGCCGCAGGATCAGATACGACGCGGTGACGACCGCAAGCACGAACCAGTGCATGGTCGTCGTGGTAAAGCGCGCATTGTAGATGAACGGGATTGTCAGGTGCGGCCGGGTGAAAATCAGCCCGTTCTCGCCGCCGGTGACGTTGGTCCAGGTGAAAATGATGACATAGAAGATCTGGCTGAAGATCAGCGTGGTGATGGCGAAATAGATGTCGCGCAGCCGGGTGGAGAAATAGGCGACGAACAGCGCCGCGCCGGCGGCGCCGGCAAGCCCGAACAGGATGGCGAGCCAGAGATTGGGTGGGCTGACCAGCAGCAGCGCGGCGCCGGCGCCGTACATGCCCAGCCCAAAGAAAGCCGAATGGCCGAACGAGATCATGCCGGTGTAGCCGATCAGCAGATCGGACGACATGGCCAGCAGGCCCCAGATCAAGACTTCGGTGAGGAAGCGGCGCCAGAATTCCGGCAGCACCAGCGGCGCCGCGGCGAGCACGGCGATCACCACGCAGAAGCCGATCCAGAAAATGGCGCTATGGCTCAGTCCGGTCTTGCCGAGCGGCAGCGTTTTGTCGAGCGGTGCGGTTGTCATCTCGGTGTCGATACGAACAGGCCGGTAGGACGGAACAACAGCGTCAGGATCAGCACGACGAAGGACACGATCACCGCTTGCGAGGGATCCATCCAAATTGCCGCGTAGGATTCAAGCAGGCTGACGAAGATGGCGGCCGCGATCGAGCCGCCGAGATTGCCCATGCCGCCGACCACGACGACGATAAAGGCCTTGAGCACCCAGTCGAGCCCCATGCTGTGGTCGACGCCGGTGGTCGGCGCGAACAGCACGCCGCTCGCGGCCGCCATGGCGGCGCCGATGGCGAACACGCCGGTATAAACCAGCGGCACCGGTATGCCCATCGCCTGCGCCATGACGCGGTCCTGCGCGGTGGCCCTGATCCAGACGCCGAATTTGCTGTATTTGAGGAACAGCCAGAAGCTGCCGATGATCGCGGCCGACAGGCCTGCGATGACGATGCGGTACCAGGGGTATTGCAGGTAGAACAAAGTGAAGTGGCTCGAGATCGGCTCCGGAATCTTGCGCGACACCGGGCCGAACTGCCACAGCGCGTAATTCTGCAGCACCAGCGAAATGCCGAACGTGGCAAGGATGGTGTTCAGCGGATCGCGGCCGATCAGCGGCCGCAGCGTCAAGATCTGGATCGCCGCGCCGAGGACTGCGACGATGAAGGCGGACGCGATCAGTCCCAGCCAGAAATTACCGGTGGCAGCGATGACGATGACGCCGACATAGGCGCCGAGCATGAACAGCTCGCCGTGGGCGAAATTCACCACGTCCATGATGCCGAAGATCAGCGTCAGCCCCGAGGCGATCAGCGCCAGGATCATGCCGGCGACGATGCCGTTCACCGTCTGGATGACGATGAGATCGAACGGGATAGCATGGAAAAAATGGCCGACCGCGTCCATCGCTCACACCCCCAGATACTGCTTGATGATGGCATGGTTGACGTCGATCTCGGACGCCGCGCAATGGTGGCGCACGCTGCCTTTCTCCATGATGTAGAGGCGCTGGCTGGCCTCGAGCGTCAGCGGCACGTTCTGCTCGACGAGCAGGATGGCGACGCCTTCGTTGTGCAGCACGTCGATGATCTGCCTGATCTGCGACACCATGCGCGGCATCAGGCCTTCGGTCGGCTCGTCGAGCAGGATGATCTTCGGCTCCAGCATCATGGCACGCGCGATGGCGAGCATTTGCTGCTCGCCGCCAGAGAGCGTGCCGCCGGCCTGATTGCGCCGTTCCGCCAATACCGGGAAATAGGTGAACACCTTGTCCAACAGCGCGCGGCGCTTGTCCTCGGTGACGCCGTTGCGGTCCAGCCCGGTGCGCAGGTTCTCCATCACCGTGAGCAGGCGGAAGATGCGGCGGTCTTCCGGCACATAGCCGATGCCGAGGCGGGCGAGCTTGTGCGGCGCCAGGCCGGTGATGGCGTTGCCGTCGAGCAGCACGGCGCCGTGGCTCGGCCGAACCAGGCCCATGATGGTTTTCAAGGTCGTGCTTTTGCCGACCCCGTTGCGGCCGAGGAGACCGACCACCTCGCCCGGACCGACATGAAGCGAAACGCCGTGCAGGATATGGCTCTTGCCGTAATAGGTGTGCACGTCCTCGACTAGGACCAGCGGCACGGCATTCTCGTCAGGCGCGCTCATGTCTTGAGATAGACCTCGAGCACTTTGGGGTTTTGCTGGATTTCCTCCGGCGTGCCTTCGGCGAGAATGGCGCCGTAATGCAGCACGGTGATGCGGTCGCAAAGCTCCATCACCACTTCCATGTCGTGCTCGACGATGAGAATGGTGAGGTTCTTGCCGATGCGGCGGACCAGTTCCATGGTCTCGCTGGTTTCGGCCGCGCTCATGCCTGCGGTCGGTTCGTCGAGGCACAGCAGTTGCGGCTCGGTGGCCAGCGCAATGCCGATTTCGAGATTGCGCTGCTCGCCGTGGGACAGATTGGCGGCCAATTCCTCGGCCTTGCTCAAGAGGCCGACGGAGTCGAGCGCCATTTCCGCCTTGGTGTTGATGTCGGCGAAGGCGCTGTGATGCGAAACCATGTTCCAGGCATGCCGGCGCGACTGCGCGGCGATGCGCACGTTTTCCCGCACCGTGGCATTGGGCAGGATATTGGTGATCTGGTAGGAGCGGGCGATGCCCCTTTGCGAAATCGCGTTCGAGGGCAGGCCGGTAATGTCCTTGCCGTCGAAGATGATGCGGCCAGAGGTCGGCCGCAGCACGCCGGTCAGGCAATTGAAGAACGTGCTCTTGCCGGCGCCGTTCGGTCCGATGATGGCGCGCACCTCGTCGCGCTCCACCTCGAAATTGACGGCAGACAGCGCCGCCAAGCCGCCGAAACGGACCGACAGCATCTCGGTCTTCAGCACAGGCGCCGAAACCGCTCCCCGGTCGATTGCCGGGGAGCCTATGTCAGTCGAAGCTTGCGTGCTCACTTATGCGGAGAACGAGCAAGCCGGCGGGACGATCGTCTTGTCCTTGTCCACCGTCGCCAGAAGCTTGTAGTCCTGGTTCTTCACCTCGAACAGAAACTCGCGCAGGAACGCCTGATGGTCGGCCTTGCGCAGCGTCTTGTCGCCTTGCGGGAAGTCGTCGCCTTCCTTCATCTCGAGGCCTTCGAGCGCCTCGATCAGCTTCGGCGTGTCGTCGCGGCCTTCGAACTTGCAAGCCACCATGGCGACCTTCGCCGCGTTCATGGCTTCGTAGTTCGACTGCACGTAGCGGTCGGGCAGCGGTCCCGACGGATCGACCTTGGCGAGCCGGGCCTTGGCGTCATCGAAGAATTTATGCAGCGCCGGCGTATTGAGCGGGCCGGCGAAGATCGGCAGGTAACGGTTGATGCCGACAAAACCGTCGATCTTGTTGCCGAGCGCCGGCATGTTGGTGGATTCGCAGATGGCGCCGTCGCCGGCCCATTTGTATTTCTTGGTCAGACCGAGATCGAAGGCCTGGTTACCGACGGTCACGCCGTCCTTGCCGAAGAAGATGCCGAACAGGCCGTCGAAGTCGCCGGAGATCTTCGACAGGAACGGCGTCATGTCGGCGGTGCCGAGCGGGATGCCGGTGGTGCCGACGACTTCGCCGCCGTTCTTCTTGATTTCGGCGGCGTAGGCGTCGCGCGTCGACTGGCCCCAGGAATAATCGGCAAAGGCGATGTGCCACTTCTTGCCGAGCTGGGCGAGCATCGGGCCGAAGGCGACGGCTTGTGCCGGCGCGTAATCGTGAACGCGGAAGCTATAGCGGTTGCACTTCGATGTGGTCAGCGTGGTGTCAAGGCAGACGCTGATCA
>JBEKKM010000117.1:0-16011 GCA_050010715.1 Xanthobacteraceae bacterium
GCGCGATTATCAGAATCTGCAGCGCGGCTGTCCTCGTCGGGCTGGCCGCACCCGTGCCGTCGCAAGCCGCCACCTGTGAACAAACGGTGCAGCAGAAATTCAATGCGTGCATCGAGCACAACCGTCTAGACACCGAGCTTTGCAGAACCGAGGCGGAGAAGGCGCTTGAAGCGTGCCCGGGATCCTACGTGGATGTCGTGCTGAAAGGGCTTGTCGGCGGCACCGCCGTGCTTCGCGCAAATAACGGACAAATTCCGTTGGGCTCGACGATTTCGGCTTCCTCAAATGGAACGTATCTGGTGCTTGCCGCGCTTGCTCGAGGCAAAGCATACACGGTCACCGTCAGCAACCACCCGATCGGTCAAACCTGCACCGTATCGAATGGGCACGGCGTGGTCGGCACTGCGAAGAAAATAATCGTCAATGTCGCCTGCGAACTCGCAGATGGCGACGTGCTGACGTATCACTATGATTCCATGCGAACGGGATGGGATCAGACTGAAAAGACATTGACACCAAAAAGCGTCTCAACCGGATCATTTGGTCTCCTTCAGACACCGGTACAACTCGACGAACAAATCGATGCACAACCGCTGATCGTCCCAAACGTGTCAATGGGCGGCGCAGTGCACGATGTTGTCTACGTGGCCACGGAAAACAATACCGTCTATGCGCTTGACGCAACGACCGGCGCCATTCTGAACCAGCATAGCTTAGGGGCCGCCGTACAGAAAACGATGTTGCCTACGGGTTCGTATGACAACGGAGGAAACTGCTCCAATAACAGCAACAATGTCGGTGTCAATTCGACTCCGGTCATCGACTTGTCCCGCAACTCACTGTATGCGATCGCGTATGTCTTGGATTCGGGAACGACTCCCAACTATTATATCCACGCGCTCAACTTGCAGACTCTGCAGGAGCAGCCGGGATCCCCAAAGCTGATTTCGCCGACTGCGACTCTTTCCAACGGAAACCCCTATTCGTTTCAGGCGTCTGTGCAGCGCCAACGGCCGGGGCTCGTCGAGGTCAGCGGAACGATTTACGCCGGCTTCGGCAGCTTTTGTGACTACGCCCAAGATAAGGCGCGCGGCTGGCTGCTAGGCTGGAGCGCCGACACTCTGCTGCCACTGTCCGCAACGCAGTTGACCGATCAGCTCGGCGCCGTGCCGAGCTCCGGCCAGAATCCCGATCAGGGCTGCTCCAATTGGAGTGTTTCGTGCTTTCTCTCGTCGATATGGATGTCGGGGTTCGGCGTGGCGGCGGATGCCTCGGGCAATCTTTATTTCTCAACGGGAAATTCCAACCTGAATAGTTATCAACCGCCGACAAACGTCCAAGAGAGCGTGGTCAAGGTATCGTCGACCCTGCAGGGCAATCCTACGGTGTTTACACCGAATGATCAGCACACCCGCGATTTGAACGATTCGGATCTTGGATCGGGAGGCGTTTTGCTGCTGCCCGACCAACCAGGGCTTGTTCCACATTTGGCGGTGGTGGCGGGCAAAACGTCAGGGATGTACTTGCTCAACAGGGACCAGTTGGGTGGCCTGTCGAACCAAAATAATACGAGCAATTTGGGCGCCGACGTCGACGTCAATGGCGACTGCTGGTGTGGCGAATCGTATTTTCAAAATGCGAGCGGCGGCCTCGTTATCAGCAGTGCGGGATCAACCGTTGGCGTGTGGACGGTGCAGACGTCGGCCACGACTAATCCCAAGTTGATGCCAGGACCGACCGCGGGCTTGGGATATACCGCCGGCAACTGTCACGATGGTGGTTTTCTGACGACCGTATCGTCGAATGGCGCCGCGGCACCTATCATCTGGGCTGTCGGCCGCGAATTATCCAGAAATTGTACCAGCGTCGGCCTTTACGCGTTTGACGCCAGCAACACTTCGAGCCTGCCAGCTTTGCTGCAGAATCCGATCGCGGCGGGATATTGGCCAGCGCCGAATGCAAATCCGAATATCGTGCCCATCGTCTCCAACGGAAAAGTGTATGTGGCGAGCTACGGTCAATTGGCTATTTTTGGACTCGGGGCTAGCGGTACCGCCCACATTCTGACGCCCACCTTCACCCCCGACCCGAACTTTCGGCAAATCTTCGGGACGGTAGTCAATGTCGACGGAGCTTCCGTCGGTGTCCGACTCAGATCCGGAACGGTCGTACAAGCAGATTTGCTCCAAGCTACGCGCAAGGGCCGAACCGTCCCTATCCACGTCGGCGACTCGATAGCCGTTTTGGGATTATCCGCCCAGGGTGATCAGGTGGTTCACGCATGGAGATCGTATCGCGTGAACGGCGATGCGAAAGCATGGCCGGTGGATCGTATCCAGTAAGATCGCCCTTTTGATCTTTCCACCACGCGATGAATACGCATCGATAGCAAAGTGAAAATAATTTTCTGGAAAGCCGGCTAGAATGCCCGAGCCTATCGTGAGCAGTGCCTTTTGTCGCATTGCTAAGTATTTGAAGTTGTTGGCGCGCCCGAAGAGATTCGAACTCCTGACCCCCAGATTCGTAGTCTGGTGCTCTATCCAGCTGAGCTACGGGCGCGGCGCGTTTTAGCTATAGGCTTCGTCGCTTATTGGCAAGCGCCGGGGGCGCCTGCCGCCGGCCGACAAGGTTTAGGATGGAAGGGTCACGGCGAGCGGCTGTCGGCGCCGGAATCGCCGCCGGGATGGCCGGCCGACGGGCCGCTATTTTTCTTTACCTCGGCCTTGGCGCGAAACCCTTGGCGAAATCCATAGATGAGAAATCCGACGATAAAGAAGAAGCTGATCCAGCCGATAATTCGCGTCGCAAGCATGGTCGATTGTCCTTGGCCGTTTTCCTTAGCCCAGCGCGCGGGCGCCGCGGTGCGCGCTCAATTCGACGGCGCGGTCGGGGATGGTCAGCCGAAACGTCGCGCCGATGGTGCCTTCGACCAGGCGGATTTCGCCGCCATGGGCGCGCACCAGCTCGGCGGCGATCGCCAGCCCCAGCCCGGTGCCGCCGGTGCGGGTCGAGCCCTGGAACGCCTCGAACAAATGGTCGCGCGCTTTCTCGGAAAAGCCCGGCCCGGTGTCGGACACTTCGATCACCACCACGGCGCCCTCGCGGCGGCCGGTGATGCGGATCTGGTCGCGGCCGGGATCGCGCGCAGCGCGGCTCTCCATGGCCTGCACCGCGTTGCGCGCCAGGTTGAGCAGGATGCGGAACAGCTGGTCGTAGTCGGCTTCGACGACGAGCCCGCGCTCGACCGCGCTGATCCAGCGGACGGCGGAGTCGGGCCCGAGATTGAGCGTCTCGTGCACCTCCTCGACCAGCGGCTCGAGCAGGATCTGCCGGCGCTCCGGCGGCGGCTCCTGCAGGCGGCCGTAAGACAATGTCGATTGGCAGAACGCGATGGCGCGCTCCAGCGCCCGCATCAGTTTCGGCGCGAAGCGCTGCACGGTGGGATCGGGCAGCGTCGCCAGGCGATCGGAAAACAGCTGCGCCGAGGCGAGCAGGTTGCGCAAATCGTGATTGATCTTGGACACCGCCAGGCCCAGCGCCGCGAGCCGGCTCTTCTGGTGCAGCATCGACGCCAGCTCGCTCTGCATGGTGGCGAGCTCGCGCTCGGCGACGCCGATCTCGTCGGCGCGCGCCGACGGCGCGATGATGCGGTCGGGATTTTCCGGATCGGCGCGGAACGCCATCATGTTGCCGGTGACGCGGCGCATCGGGCGCACGAACATGTAATGCAGCGCCAGATAGACCAAAGCCGCGGTGAACACGGAAATGACCAGCGACAACAGCAGAATGTCCACCGAATAGCGCAGCATGGCGCGGCGCAGCGGCCGCTCGTCCATGATCAGTTCGATATATTCGCCGCCCATCGGCGCCGGGCCGACCACCCGCATCACATAGGGGCGGGCGTTGAGCATGATCTTGAACGTATCGACGATGGCATCGAGCGAGGTGAAGCTGCGCATGTCGAAGGTGTCGTCGACGGCGGGCGGCATGTCGTCGATGGCCAGCATGCGGCGGCGTTCGCCCATCTTCATGGCGACGGCGCGGGCGCCGATGCTGTCGAGGATCTGTTTGGCGAGGCTGTCGGGCACCATGCCGTTCGGCGCGGCGTCGAGCACCAGCGCCGCGGTATAGCCGGTCTGCAGCCGGTCCTTGAGCCAGGTGACGCGGAAATTGGCCACCGACGGCACATAGATCAGCACTTCCGCGATCATCACGAACAGGATCGTGAGGACGAGGAGCTTTCCGGAAAGGCCGAAGCGCGGCACCCGGACCGATTGCTGCCGGGCGGCGGTATCTTCACTCATTCGCGTAAGCCTCGGCGCTGTCTCGCTTTTAGCCAAATCTTGCTTTCAGCCCAGACGGCGCAGCCAACCTATGATGCGACGCACCTGATTACTCGTCAAACCCCGCATGAAATATGTCATGGCGGCGCGTTTTCCCACCTCCCCATAGGCCGGATACGGCACGATCAGGCCGGCAAAGGCGCGGATATTAAGCTTTTGCTTAATTGCGAGCGTCCAGGCGGCGATCATTTCGCCGGCCCCGGCGCCGACGATGGTAGCGCCGAGAATCGCACCTTTACGGTCCGTGATGACCTTGATGTGACCGTCGGTCGCCCCCGTCGCCAGGGCCCGGTCGTTCTCGCGGTAGGGCGAGCGCAGCACGCGGATGGCGCCAGCATGCGCCCGGGCCTCGTCCTCGAGGAAGCCAACCTGGGCGAGTTCCGGATCGGTATGGGTCACGGTCGGTATGGTGTGATGATCGAGGCCGACCTGCTGGCGGAACAGCGCATGCCGGACCACGAGTTCCGCATGATGGACGGCCAGGTGGGTGGATTTGGGCCCGATGGTGACGTCGCCGATGGCGTAGACGCGCTTGTTGGTGGTGCGCAGCCGCCGGTCGACGTCGATGCCGTGGGGCTCGTAGCGGATGCCGGCGGAATCGAGATCGAGGTCTTCGACATTCGGCCGGCGTCCCGTGGCGACAAGAATATGACTGCCGGCGATGGTCTCAGACCCGTCGGGCGTATCGATATCGATCTCGATCCGCGCCAGCACGCGCCGCACCCGTGCGATGGCGACACCGATGCGAAGCGCAATGCCTTCGCGTTCCAGCGCATCGAGCACGATGGCGGCGCATTCGGGATCGTCGCCGGCAAGCGGCGTTGCCGCTTCCAGCACGGTGACGTCGGCGCCGAGCCGCCGAAAAGTCTGCGCCAGTTCGAGGCCGATCGAACCGGCGCCGATGACGATGAGATGACGCGGGCAATCGGCGAGATCGAACACGGTGTCGCTGGTAAGGTGCGGCGTGTCGGCAAGGCCGGGGATCGCCGGCAGCGCCGGCGACGAGCCGGTGGCGATGACGAAACGGCGCGCCACGATGGTGAAGTCGCCGGCAGCAACGGTGCGCGCATCCAAAAACCGCGCGGTGCCGTCGACGATACGCACGCCGAGACCGGCCAGACGCTGCCGCGCCTCGCCGGGCGCGACCGCATTGGCGACATCGCGCAGGTGCGCTTTCACAGCGGCGAAATCGACGCCGAAGCGCGCCGCCTTCAGCCCGAAATGCGCGGCATTGCGGATGATATTGGCGCGCTCGGCGGTCACGGCGAACGCCGTGGCCGGCACGCTGCCGCCGTTGCAGCCGTCGCCGCCCAGAGTGCCTTTCTCGATCAGCACCACCGGCACGCCGAAGGCAGCCGCCGCAGACGCGGCGGCGCGGCCGGCCACGCCGGCGCCGATGACGCAGATGTCCGGTTTAAGCTCTTGTTTAAGTTCTTGCGTCATCTGCCTCACACATCCGCGCGATAGCCCTATAGCGCGGAACGCGGTGTCAGGGAAAACGATACGGCACAGGGGCTTAGCGGGCCGCCGCAGGGCGAGGCCAGTCACATTGACGGGCCGGGAGGGCTTTCGTATAAGCCGCGCCAATCGCGCGCGGATTGAATTGACGCTGCATCCACTTGCGGCAAACCGAGCGCTGTCGGAGATCAATCCCGTGAAACGGACCTACCAGCCGAGCAAATTGGTGCGCAAGCGCCGTCACGGCTTTCGCGCCCGGATGGCGACCAAAGGCGGCCGCAGGGTGCTGGCGGCCCGGCGGGCGCAAGGCCGCAAGCGGCTCAGTGCGTGATCGCATTTCACCCGCGACCATGTCTGCCGCAACTATGGAGCGGTTGACACGCCGGACGGACTTTCGTGCCGCCGCGGCAGGCTTGCGGGCGTCGGTCGGCGCCTTCGTGGTGCAGGCGCGCCGCCGTGCCGAGGACGGCCCGGTGCGCATCGGCTTCACGGTGTCGCGTCAGGTCGGCAATGCGGTGGAGCGCAACCGGGTGCGGCGGCGGCTGCGCGAGATGGTGCGGCTTTCGGCCGGCGGTGGCATGCATGACGGCCACGATTATGTGCTGATCGGGCGGCGCGCCGCGCTTCTGGCGCCATTCGGCCAGATGAGGCAGGAACTCGATGCGGCGCTCAGCCGGATTCATGACCCGGAGCGGACGACTGGTAGCGCCCGCGACCGGTCCCTACATCACTTGAGTTCATCGCGGCCGGCAAAACGCCGACCGCCCCGAAAACCGCACGAGCATTGAATGGGCGATCACAAGAACACCATCATTGCCATCGTGCTGTCGCTGCTCGTCGTCGTCGGCTGGCAATATTTCGTCGGCTATCCGCAAATGGAAAGGCAGCGCGAGCAGGCGCTGCTCAAGCAGCAGGAACAGTCGCAAACGCAACCGGGCGCGACACAGCCGAATGCGGCGCAGCCTAGCGCTACACCTGGCTCTACAGCCACACCGCCGCCGGTTCCCGGCGCCGCCGCGCCCGCGGTTTCCACCGCATCGCGCGAGGCGGTGATCGCCGCTTCGCCGCGCGTCGCCATCGCGACGCCAACGCTGCGCGGCAGCATCGACCTCAAGGGCGGCCGCATCGACGATCTGTCGCTCGAGCGCTATCGCGAGACCATCGATCCCAACTCGCCGGCCATCGTGCTGTTCTCGCCGTCGGGCGCCCCGGACGCGTACTATGCCGAGTTCGGCTGGGTCGCCGCCGCCGGCACCACCGCGGCGATGCCGGGACCGGACACGGTGTGGAAGCAGGAAGGCTCGGGCGCGCTCGGCGTCGACCATCCGGTGACGCTGACTTACGACAACGGCGCGGGCTTGATCTTTCGCCGCACCATCGCGATCGACGAGCGTTATCTGTTCACCCTGAAAGACGAGGTACAGAACAAGGGCGATACCCCGGTCACGCTGTTTCCCTATGCGCTGATCTCGCGCCACGGCACGCCGAAGGTGCAGGGCTATTACATCTTGCATGAAGGCCTGATCGGCGTGATCGGCGACCAGGGCGAGCAGACCGAAACCTACAAGAAGATGAACGACAAGAAGAGCGTCAGCTGGGACGCCACCAATGTCTGGCTCGGCATCACCGACAAATACTGGGCGGCGACGCTGTTGCCCGACACCGACGCAAAAGTTCGCGCCCGCTTTTCCGCGGCCGAAAGCGGCGGGCTCAACACCTACCAGACCGATTATCTGTTGCAGCCGCGGACCATCGCGCCCGGCTCGACCGGCTCCGCCGACGCGCGGCTGTTCGCCGGCGCCAAGGAAGTGTCCGTGGTCGGCATCAATTTCCCGATCGGCGGCGCCGGCGGCTACAATCAGGAGCTGGGTCTCAATCATTTCGATCTGCTGATCGACTGGGGCTGGTTCTACTTCATCACCAAGCCGATGTTTTTGGCGATCGACTATTTCTTCCATCTGGTCGGTAATTTCGGCATCGCCATCCTGATCGTCACGGTGATCGTCAAGGCGCTGTTCTTCCCGCTCGCCAACAAATCCTACGCCTCGATGGCGAAGATGAAGGCGGTGCAGCCGCAAATGGCGATGATCAAGGAGCGTTACGCCGACGACAAGATGAAACAGCAGCAGGCGATGATGGAGCTCTACAAGAAAGAGCAGATCAATCCGCTGGCCGGCTGCCTGCCGATCGCCATCCAGATCCCGGTGTTCTTCTCGCTCTACAAGGTGCTGTTCATCACCATCGAGATGCGGCATGCGCCGTTCTACGGCTGGATCCACGATCTCTCGTCGCCGGACCCGACCAACATTTTCACCCTCGGCGGCCTGATCCCGTTCGATCCAACGATCATTCCGATGTTCGGCTCGTTCCTGCATCTCGGCTTCTGGCCGGCGATCATGGGCGTGACCATGTGGGTGCAGATGAAGCTCAACCCGGCGCCGCCCGATCCGACCCAGCAGATGATCTTCAACTGGATGCCGCTGATCTTCACCTTCATGCTGGCGAATTTCCCCGCCGGCCTGGTGATCTACTGGGCCTGGAACAACTCGCTCTCGGTGCTGCAGCAGAGCGTGATCATGCACAAGAACGGGGCGAAGATTCAGCTCTGGGACAATCTCAAGGGCACGTTCGTGAAGCCCAAGCCGAAGACGCCGGCGGAGTAGTCTTCGCGCGCGCCGACGCTTCGTAGGGTGGGTAGAGCGAAGCGAAACCCGCCGCTTTACGACACAAAGATGATGGGTTTCGCTGCGCTCGACTCAGCCGGCGGCCTGTCCTGAATTTACGGTCGTGCGAATCACACCGTCTTTTCTGTAAGCTTCCTCCGTCGGCGAAATACCGGCTTCCGGCAGTCGAGGAAAGAGCTCGCCGCCTGCCACGCACAGTACCGGGCAACGGGTTTCCAATGGGAGCGCCGCGTGCAGAAGCAATGTCGTCACGCGCTGCTGGCGGGCGTCTTGCTTTTGGCGATGGCCACGGGCGTCGCCAAACCGGCGTTGGCGCAGATCAACTCTTTGAGCTTCAAGGGCTTCAACTACGTTTCCTATTACAACGGCGGTTATGCGAACGCCGACTCGCTTCCGGCGCTGGCCGGCACCGGAGCGAACGCCGTGACGCTCTCCTTTGAATACGGCATCGACGTCAAGAATTCCGCGGTCTATGCGGATGCCAACTACACCGAAAGCCAGTCCGTCATCGCCGCGACCATCGCGGAAGCGAACAGCCGCGGCATGTCGGTCATGGTGCGGCCGCTGATCGATTTTCTCGATCCCAGCAAGATCGGATCGTACAGCGTGGGCGACTGGCGCTCCACCTATAACCCCAGCAACGCTGCGGGATTCTTCGCCAGCTATAAGACGATGATCGTCGCCATTGCCCAAATGGCGCAAGCGAACGGCGCTGCGAGTCTGAGCATCGGAGCGGAACTCGATCAACTCACCGGCCCGGCTTACCTCTCATACTGGACCGACATCGTCACGTCCGTGCGTGCGGTCTTTTCGGGGAAACTGACCTATTCGTCCGACTGGGACGACAACATCTCGCCGTGGCAGGGACAGCATGGGCTCACGGCCGGAACCGGCGATCTCGCGACGCAGGTGAGCTTCTGGAGCCAGCTCGATTATCTGGGCATCGACTGCTATGCCCCGCTCTCGGATGCGGCCAATCCGACGCTTGCCAATCTGGTCGCCGGCTGGACATCGACGCCGAGCGACACGACGTCCCTTTCGGTGACGGGCAACCAATCGCTGATCAGTTACTTCGCAAGTGTGGCGACACAAGCCGGCAAGCCGCTCCTGTTCACCGAAATCGGCTATGAAAGCGCCAACGACGCCGCGAAACAGCCGTCGGGCACTTCGACAAATGTTTACGACCCAGCGCTGCAGGCAAGCCTCTACAGCGCTTTTTTCGAAGCGTGGCAGCAGAGCGGCAACAATGCCCTGGTCGGAGTCTATTTCTGGAACTGGGATCCTAATGCCGCGGAAGTAGGACCCGGCAATGGCCCGAATTTCAGCCCGCAGGGACAACCCGCCCAAACTGTCGTCACGGCGAACTTTACCGCAGCTTTGCCGGCGCTGCAGGTCACTCCTACGACCAACATCGCCTCGTCCGGCAATCAGGGCGGCCCTTTCTCACCGTCCTCGTTTCAATATCAGCTCCAGGCAACGACCGGCAGCGTAGGTTATTCTATTTCCGGGATGCCGAGTTGGCTTGCCGCGTCGTCGACATCCGGCACCGTGTCGACGTCCGCTACCGCGATTACTTTCACAATCAATCCCAGCGCCAACACTCTTTCGCCCGCGACCTACAACGCAACGATCACGTTTACCGATACAACGAACAACGACACCGTTCAGACGACAACGGCGGCACTCGCTGTCACTATGTTGAATGCGCCACCGAACTACACGCTCTCAGTCAGCGTATCCGGCAGCGGCACCGTCACCAGCTCGCCGACGGGGATCAGTTGCCCGTCGGTGTGCACGATGAACTACGCAAGCGGCACGCCGGTGATGTTGACCGCGACGCCGGCGGGCGGCGCGGCCTTCAACGGCTGGGGCGGCGCCTGCAGCGGCAATGGCAGTTGCCTCTTGACCATGAACTCGATCGAAAGCGTCACCGCGATGTTCTCGGCATCCGGCGGCGGCGGGCCATCGTCGCAAACCTTCGTTTCGGCGACGCTGGGCAGCGATTCCAATCCGTGCACGCGCTCCTCGCCATGCCTGACCTTCGCCGCGGCGCAGGCCCAGACCAGCGCCGGCGGCGAGATCGACGTCCTCGATCCGGGCGACTTCGGCCCGGTGACCATCACCAAAGCAATCAGCATCTACAGTGACGCCATGGCCGTCGCCGGCACGGTACCCTCTTCCGGCACCAGCGGCATCGTCATCAGCGCCGGCGCCAATGACGTGATCCATTTGGGCGGACTGACCTTCGACGGCGTCAATGCCTCCGGCACCTCCGGCGTCGTGTTCTTAAGCGGCGCGCGCCTGAACATCGAAAATTGCGTGATGCTGGGCTTCACGACGTCCGGCATTACACTCTCACCCGGCGCCGGCAGCGCCACCACGACCAAAGTGTTGGTTCAGAACACCACGATCCTCAACAACGCGACCGGCATCTTGATCCGGCCGACCGGCGGCATCGCGGCGAACGTCACGCTGCGCTGGCTTCGCATCGACAACAATACCGGCGAGGGACTGCGGGTCGACGGTACCGGAGGCTCCGGCGCGATCATTGCCACTCTCGGCGACAGCACGGCGAGCCTCAACGCCAGCAACGGCATCGACGCGGTCAGCGGCCCGGGCAACGCGACGCTGGACGTCATGCGCGTGGTCGCGGCCAAGAACGGTGCGGCGGGCATCGAATCGAATCAGTCGAGCGGCGGCAGCGCCAACGTGACCGTCGGCAATTCGGCGCTTTACGGCAACGCCATCGGTATCCAGGCGGCGGGTGGCGCCAGCCTGCTCAGCTATGGCAATAACCAGGTGACCGGCAACGCATCGAACGGTAGCTTCAGCGGCGGCGCCACGTTCCAGTGAATCGAGCCCTACCGACCGGCGAGCGCGGCCGGCTGCTGCAGCGGGTCAACATCCAGCTGTCCAAGCTCAACAACAACGAGCTGAGCCGCGCCGCCAAGATGCTGACGGCGCTGACGGACTAGCGCGTCGCGGTCGCCTTTCTAACAAAGCTCGGCAACCAAATAGCGGATTGCGCCCCTGCTAATCCGCACGACCTGCCTACGGGCTGCAATCGCCGAGCGCCGCCGCGAGCGATCCATAAGTAATCGCAACGTCCGGAATTTCGGTAACGCGATCTCTTGCCGCGCGCAGGATATTCTGATCGGTTTCGGGAAGCGACGGCAAATCGCCGTCCTTGAAATAGCCAATGGCTCTCAGCACGAGGCCGGGATCCTTGCCATACATTTTTGCGAATGCGCCCAACGCCCGCTCCAGCGAAATGCCGGCCGATAGCATCGCCGAAATGTCCAGATAGTCCTTGGCCTCCGCCCGGTCCAAGGTCGCCTTGAGTTTGGTGGCCAACAAATCTTCCATCGAGGCAACGAGCAGCGTGGAATCCTTCGTTTGGCACGGTTGGTTTATTCTCCCGAAGCTGACGCCGCCGAAAAACGAAACCTTCACGGAACCGGACGGCATCAGCGCGTCGACAACGAGCGTGTTTTCGCTTTCCTGAATGGTTTGAGCATCGCGCATGAACGCAAATGCGGTTTCGACTTCGCTCTTGTCGAGAGGCGACGACCTGAAGAAGTCGAAATCGACGGAAACGCGATGGCCGAGATAAAGCGCGACGGCAGTGCCGCCGTAAAGCACGAAGGATAACCGCGGTGCAGGACTGAGCCGCGGCCAGATTTCTTGTTGAGCTTTGGGCAGGGCGCCGATCTTGGGCTCAAAACAGTCCGGCATCGAACCGTCTCCGCGGCGGCTTCTGCGGTATCGTCGGGCCAATGGAGCGTAAGCGCCCGCGCCAAAATTCCCACGACCTGTCGCTGATCCAGCCCGGTTCGGCGGCGAGCATGGCATCCGCCAAACGCCGTAGGCCGAGCCTTGTTTCGAGGCGGCGCACGTCCGCGAACGAGGCCAAGTCCATCGCCTGGGCGAGAATCCTGTCGTCCGACCGCGGCTGCGCGTCGACCGCGTCCCACCAAAAATACTTCCGTTCCAAGTCGGACGCGAGCTCGGCCGGGAGGCGATGTAACGGAGACGTTTCCATACATTCAAATATAGCATGAAATGGTCCATGCAGCCAGCAGGGTCAAAGACCGTTTCGGAGAGATTCTCTCGTATTTACATGGCTCTAGGTTCGTCTCTGTGAAAGAGACGCGAACTCGACAATCGTCTCTTCTGCAGTTACGAGGGAAATGCTCGCTCGTGTGAGGGCCGCGCCGCCAAGATGCTGACGGCGCTGACCGATTGATCGGCTCGCGACCTCGCCGCGACAGCAAGCGACCGGCTTTGCGAATCTTTGCCTGTCCGCTGCGCGCGCGATAAGCGCCGGCGTTCGGCGCGCGAAAACACACAGCGCCTAACCGCGCGAATTATCGAGACAAATTCGCGCGCAACGAATCATTTGACATTGGCTGCGCGATTGCATTACCGGCCCCGATCCCGCTCGTGTTTAGGGACGTCAACCGGTGACGCCGACTGACGGGGCGGGTGCGGTTCCTGCGGGCGGCGGCTCGTCACTGCCGCTCTTGGGCGATCCGGGCATCGACCCCGCCGGCAATACGACCGGCGCGCGAGGTGCTTCGCTTAAGCGCGATGCCAAGGCGCGGGTAACGCCTGCGCACTACATCGCGTGAAGCGCGGCCTGGATCGAGCTTCGGCAAATGGCCGGAGCAAGAGCCGTGGTAGGGCGCCGAAAGGCGAGCGCGCTGCGATCGGCGCGCGCCGCAACCGATGATGCGGCCCAAGATTTGCGCCTTTCGGCGCTCTGCCTCCCCTTATTTTTCTGGAGGCGAAAGCTTCGTGGCTTTGGTCTGCAAAGCTCGGATGCGGATGTATCGCGAGAACGAGATCGCTTGCACCATCCGCCCCCGCGAAGCGGGGGCGGAAAGGATTACGCCGCGCGGACGCGGGTGAAGAACGTCGCCACCTTGGTTTCGAGATCCTGGGCGCGCGCCGACAGCCGCGCCGTCCAGGTGTTGATCTCGCCGACGGCGCCGGCGCCGCGGCTCACCACCTCTGCGGCGGAACCGATTTCGCTGGAGGCTTGCGAGGTGTGGCCGGCGGCGTCCTGGATGCTTTCGGCGATCGCGCTCGTCGTCGCCGCCTGCTCCTGCACCGCGGACGCGATGCTGGTCGAAACGCCGGTGAGTTCACCAATCGCACGCGCGATCGAGGAGATTTCCTCCACCGAGCGCTTGGTCGCATCCTGGATGGCGGCGACCTGGTGCGAGATATCGTCGGTGGCGCGCGAGGTCTGGTTGGCGAGCGTCTTCACTTCGGCGGCGACCACGGCGAATCCTTTGCCGGCTTCGCCGGCGCGCGCCGCCTCGATGGTGGCGTTGAGCGCCAGGAGGTTAGTCTGCGCCGCGATCGCCGAAATCGCGCCGACCACGGAGCCGATGCGCTCGGCGGCGTCGTCGAGCGAGCGGATGACGTCTTGCGTGCGCGCGGCGTCGGACGCCGCCGACTGCGCCATGCTCAAGCCCCGGGTCGATTGCTGGCCGATCTCGTCGATCGATTCCGACAGCGCTTCGGTGGCGGCCACCGTCGCGGCCATGCGCTGGGTGGTCTCGGCCGACGCCGACGATGCCGAGGCCATGCGGCTGCGGCTATCGTCGGCCACCTGATTCAAGGTCGTGCAGGTCGTGGTCAGCGAGCCGGACGCTTCCTTGATCGCCTCGACCACTTCGCCGATGGCGCCGGCAAATTCCGTGATCGCGACGTCGATGGCGCCGCGCCGCGCCGCGCTGGCCTGCTCTGCCGCCTGGCGATGCAAGGTGATGGCGTTTGCGACGTCGAAGCTGATGGCCTGCGACACGACCGTGCCGCGCTCGGCGACCTTGGCGGCGGAAAGCCAATACTTGCGCGCCAGCGCGTCGAGCGCCGCTTTGAGCACGTAACTGCCGGCGGTAGAGCGCACGCGGGGGTCGAGCCCCATCGCCGCCTCCTGCTGCACGGTGTGCCGGCACGATTCGGCGTAGGCGCCGTCGAGCTTGCCGCCGAGCAGCGCGCGGAAATGCGCGGCTTCGAGTTTTTTGTAGAGCTCGGCGTTCCTGGCGACGATCTCGCCGATGCGTGGCAAGACGCGGATCGCCGCGATGATCTCGGTGATGGCGTCGTCGAGGCCCGGTTCGATGACCGGCCAGGATTCGGCGAGAATGCGCCGTGCCCGGTCGTCGAGGCTGTAAAGTTTCAGGCGAGCCTCGAAGGCCTGCACGAGATCGGTCTGTGCCATCGCGAAAAAGTCTCAGCCTCCCGTGGAAGCCCGCATGGTCTGTGAAAATCGTTGCTGTTGCGTTAACGAGTTGGTTACCAATCACGCGGGCCCCAAGGCCCGATCCGCGGAACGAGGACCATGACCGTGCAATCGAGCGCTGCAAACGACATTCTGTTCGACCTGCGTGACGGCATCGGCCGGGTGACGTTCAACCGCCCGCAAGCCCGCAACGCCTTCACCTTTGCGATGTACGAACGGCTGGCGCAGATTTGCGAGGAGGCCGACCGCGACCGCGCCATCAAGGTGCTGGTGTTCCAGGGCGCCGGCGACAAGGCCTTCGCCGCCGGCACCGACATCAACCAGTTCCGCGAATTCACCACGCCGCAGCACGCGCTCGACTACGAATCCCGTATCGACCGGGTGCTCGGCAAACTCGAAACCTGCCGCGTGCCGACCATCGCCGCGATCACCGGCGCCTGCACCGGCGGCGGCGCCGGGATCGCGGCATGCTGCGACATGCGCATCGGCACCAAGACGACCAAATTCGGCTTTCCGATCGCGCGCACGCTCGGCAATTGCCTGTCGATGTCGAATATCAGCCGGCTCGCCGCCTTGATCGGCCCGGCGCGCGTGAAGGATCTGATTTTCACCGCTCGCCTGGTCGGCGCCGAGGAAGCGGCGAGCGTCGGCCTGCTCAGCGAGGTCGTCGAGGACTCAGCCGCGCTCGAGCAACGCGCCGCCGCGTTGGCAACCCTCATCGCCGGCAATGCGCCGCTCACGCTCAACGCCACCAAACAGGCGCTGGCCCGCCTGCAGCGGCGGCTGTCCCGCGAGGAAGGCGAGGACTTGATCCTGATGTGCTATATGAGCCGCGATTTTCGCGAAGGCTTGGACGCGTTTTTGAGCAAGCGCCCGCCGCGATGGAGCGGCGAGTAGTTGTGGCGCGCCCGAAGGGAGGGAAATCTGGGCGGTGTGGGCACTGTATAAGCAACTCACGGACGGCAAACCGTTGAAAGATGCGACCCGCGACGACGGCCGCAAAGTCGTCCAGCATTTCGAGAGCCAAGGATTGAGAAGCGCAACGATACAGAAAAAGATCACATGGCTTAATGCAGCGGTCAATCTGGCAATCAAAGAGTCGAAGCTAACGTTCAACCCATTCTCTAGCATCGTTCCGAAACGCGACGACAAACAGGTGCGGCTCCCGCTTAGCGAAACGGACATTAAGAACGTGAAGCAGAACCTTGGCCAGCTTGATAACGGCGATCAGTTGCTATTCCGCTTGCTCGCGGCCACCGGCATGCGGCTATCG
>JBEKKM010000118.1:0-15705 GCA_050010715.1 Xanthobacteraceae bacterium
ACGATCTTCTGCGCCGCGTCGTCGAGATCGTCGGCGGAGGTGACGTTCAGATTCGACTTGGCGATAATCTCCTTGCCGAGCTCGACATTGGTGCCTTCGAGCCGCACTACCAGCGGCACGCGCAGGCCGACTTCTTTCACGGCGGCGACCACACCCTCGGCGATCACATCGCATTTCATGATGCCGCCGAAGATGTTGACCAGAATGCCCTTCACGTTGTGATCCGACGTGATGATCTTGAACGCGGCGGCGACCTTGTCCTTGGTGGCGCTGCCGCCGACGTCCAAAAAATTGGCCGGCGCCATGCCGTAAAGCTTGATGATGTCCATGGTCGCCATGGCGAGGCCGGCGCCGTTGACCATGCAGCCGATCGAGCCGTCGAGCGCGATGTAGTTGAGGTCGAATTTCGAGGCTTCGATCTCCTTGGCGTCTTCCTCGGTCTCGTCGCGCAAAGCGGCGATCTTCGGATGCAGGAACAGCGCGTTGTTGTCGAAATCGGTCTTGGCGTCGAGGCAGATCAGCTTTTTGTCCTTGGTGACGACCAGGGGGTTGATCTCGAGCAGGCTCATATCGGTGTCGATGAAGGCCTTGTAGAGATTGGAGAGCAGCGGCCCCAGCTGTTTTGCCAATTCGGCATCGAGCTTGAGTGCGTGCGCGACGGTGCGCACATGATGCGGGCAGACGCCGGTAACCGGATCGACCGAAACGGTCACGATCTTGCCCGGCGTATTGTGCGCCACGTCTTCGATATTCATGCCGCCTTCGGTGGAGACCGCGATGGCGACGCGCGAGGTCTCGCGGTCGATCAGCATCGACAGATAGAATTCCTTGTCGATCGGCGAGCCTTCCTCGATATAGAGCCGGTTGACCTGCTTGCCGTGCGGCCCGGTCTGGTGCGTGACCAGGGTCGAGCCGAAGAGCCGTGCCGCTTCCTTCTTCACGTCGTCGACCGATTTGACGACCTTGACGCCGCCAGCCTTGCCGCGGCCGCCGGCATGGATCTGCGCCTTCACCACCCAGACCGGCCCGCCGAGCTCGTTGGCGGCCTTCACCGCCTCATCGACGCTGAATGCCGGAATGCCGCGCGGCACCGGCACGCCGTATTCGCGCAGCACCGCCTTGGCTTGGTATTCGTGGATGTTCATGAATAGCCCCGCTCGTCATTCCGGCCGAGTGAGCGTAGCGAACGAGAGCCGGAATCCATAATCACAGTCATATCAGTCCGATCGCAGCGCGAATGGCGTCTTGTCTTGTGGTTATGGATTCCGGCTTCGCCGCTCCGCGGCGCCCCGGAATGACGATCACTTCCCGAGATCCGGCGCGATCTTCTTGCAGGCTTCGACCAGGGATTCCACCGCGCCCACCGATTTCTCGAACATGGCGCGCTCGGCGCTGTTGAGCTCGATCTCGACGATGCGCTCGACGCCCTTGCTGCCGATCACCACCGGCACGCCGACATAGAGGTCCTTGACGCCGTATTCGCCGTTGAGCCAGGCGGCGGCCGGCAGCACGCGCTTCTTGTCGCGCAGGTAGCTTTCGGCCATCGCGATCGCGGATGCCGCCGGAGCGTAGAACGCCGAACCGGTGCGCAGGAGGCTGACGATCTCGCCGCCGCCGTTGCGGGTGCGGTCGACGATCTCGTCGACGCGGGCCGCCGTGGTCCAGCCCATCTTGACCAGATCGGGCAGCGGAATGCCGGCGACGGCGGAATAGCGCACCAGCGGCACCATGGTGTCGCCGTGGCCGCCGAGCACGAAGGCGGTGACGTCTTCGACCGAGACGTTGAATTCGTCGGCCAGGAAATAGCGAAAGCGCGACGAATCGAGCACGCCCGCCATGCCGACCACCATCTGCTTCGGCAGGCCGCAGCACTTCTGCAGCGCCCAGACCATGGCGTCGAGCGGATTGGTGATGCAGATGATAAAGGCGTTCGGGCAATATTTCTTGATGCCCGAGCCGACCTGCTCCATGACCTTGAGATTGATGCCGAGCAGATCGTCGCGGCTCATGCCCGGCTTGCGCGGCACGCCGGCGGTGACGATGCAGACCGACGCACCCTCCAGCGATTCGTAGGAATTGGTGCCGGTGAAGCGGGCGTCAAAACCGTCGACCGGCGACGACTGGACGAGGTCGAGCGCCTTGCCCTGGGGCACGCCTTCGGCGATGTCGAACATGACGACGTCGCCCAATTCCTTGAGCCCGATCAGATGCGCGAGCGTGCCGCCGATTTGACCCGCGCCGATCAATGCAATCTTGTTTCGTGCCATCCGATAAATGTCCTTGATTGATGGGCGAAAGAGGTCCGGCAGTCGCGGTCATTAGCCCTTTCGGGTGACACGTTCAAGTCGCCTCCGCCAGGCGGCGCCCAATTCGGCTAGGTCTCGACGATGCCGGTGGACGAGCTGGTCGCCTGCGAAAGCGCGGCGCCATGCGGCCGCGCCAGATAGGCTTGCGAACGCATCTCGATGAGGCGCGAGGCCGTGCGCTTGAATTCCTGCGCTTCGAAACCCTCGTCGGCTTGATACAGCGCGTCGGACTCCGCCGCCGCCGAGGCGATCAGTTTAACGTTCATGTCGTAGAGCGTGTCGATCAGGATGATGAAGCGCTTCGCCGCGTTGCGCGTGTCGTAGGTCATCACCGGCACGTGGTCGAGGATGATGGTGTGATATTCGTGCGCGAGGCGCAGGTAGTCGGCGGCGGCAAGCGGCGCCTCGCACAGATCGTGAAACGTAAAGCGCGCCACTCCCATAAAGGCGCGCGGCACGTGCACACTGCGTCCCTTGAGCGGCAAATCCTGGGCGGCGCCTTCGTGACCGCCGGTGAGCCGCCGCCAGGTGTCGTCGAGCGCGGCATCCGCCACGGCGTCGGCCGGCATGTACCACACCGGGAGACCCGCGAGTTTTTCCAGCCGGAAGTCGGTGCGCGCATCGAGCCGCATGACGTCCATCTGTTCTTCGAGCAGGTGGATGAACGGCACGAACAGCGCGCGGTTCAAGCCGTCTTTGTAAAGGTCATCCGGCGCCACGTTCGAGGTGGCGACGACCACGACGCCATACTCAAACAATTGCGCGAACAGCCGGCCGAGGATCATGGCGTCGGCGATGTCGGTGACGTGGAATTCGTCGAAGCAGAGCAGCCAAGCCTCGTCGAACAATTGCCCGGCGACGAGCCGGATCGGATCTTCGCCTTCTTGCTCGCCGCGCTTCATCTTCTGGCGCAGCGCGAAAATGCGTTCATGGACGTCGAGCATGAATTCGTGAAAATGGGCGCGGCGCTTGCGCGCCACGGGACTTGCTTCGAAGAACAAATCCATCAGCATCGTTTTGCCGCGGCCGACGTCGCCGTAGATGTAGAGGCCTTTGAGCGGCGGCTCCTTGCGGTTGCCGAACAGCCAGCCGAGCGACGAGGATTTGCGCGCCAGGCGATGCTCCGCGATCCGCAACTCGAGACGCGCCAGCTTCTCAATGACGGCGAGTTGCGCGTCGTCGCTGCCGACGCTCCCCTCGGCGACGCCGGCGGCATATTGCGCTGTGATGGAGCTCGCCATCGGAAGGGTTAACCGTTGTGGGCGAAACGTGGCGGGAACACGCGGACAATTAGCGTTGCATTGCGCATGCCAAGATTCGGCAGTCAAACTGTCGTGAACGATTTACGAGCCATGCGTATACGGAATGTGGGCATGTTGCTCAATGCTTCGCCTTGCCAAACTTTGGCGCCGCACGACATGATGATTTGATTCGGCGTTCAGGCGAAACTGCCTGCTACGCTAATTTGCTGCGCGGAGGAAACGATCGGGAGGGTCTCACAGACGACAGTGTCCTTACCGGGATGACAATGTCAGGAGACCCAATGCAAGATGTTCTTCCAGAAGGCGGCGTGATCCGCAAATTGTGGGTCGGTGAAGCGGCAAAATACCGCGACCATATGCTGCGCCTCGATGCGGATAGCCGCCACAGTCGGTTCGGCGGCGGAGTGTCCGACGACTTCGTCCGCAACTATGCCGACCTGTCGCAATCGCTGGACGCCGTGATCCATGGCTTTTTCATCGGCGGCATGCTGCGCGGCGCCGCCGAACTGCGGCCGCTGGGCTTGCGCTTTCCGCGCCAGGCGGAGGCCGCGATCAGCGTCGAGAAGCCGTGGCAGAGCCACGGCGTCGGCTCGGCGCTGCTGCGTCACACCTTGCTCACCGCGCGCAATCGCGGCGTCCGGCTCTTGCACATGGCGTGCCTAGCCGAGAACCGGCGCATGCAGCAACTGGCGCGCAAATTCGACGCCGAGCTGTCGTTCGATTTCGGCAGCGTGATCGGCGAGGTCGAGTCGTCGCGGCCGACGCCGCTGTCGCTGATGCGCGAGTTCATGGCCGACGGCCACGGCTTTGCCACCGCGATGCTCGATCTGCAGACCAGAATGCTGCGGGCGTGAGTTGAAAACTTAAGCCCGCCGCAGCGCCGGCTCGCCGAGCGGATAGTCGGCCTCGACCACATAGGGGCCACCGCCGACCGACGCGCGCGACGAGAACAGCACGAAGCGCGACACCTCGAACGGCGCCGAGCGGTAATGGCCGCGGGCGCTGAGATATTCGGCGACCTGGTGGCTCGACGAATCGCGCAGCCGTGCCAGCGTCACGTGCGGCGTATATTTGCGGCCCTCGGGCTCGAGCCCGAGCCGTTGCAAGAGCCGCTCGTGCTCGGCTTGCAGCTCCATCAGCGGCGCGATCGGCGTGACTGGGGCGACCACCGCGCGCGGCTTGCGGCCGCCGAACGACAACAATCCGTCGAGCCGCAGCTCGAACGCCATGCGCCGCCCGCGCCCCAACATGCCGGCGATTTCATGGGCCAGCGCGTCATCGATATCGCCGATGAAGCGCAGCGTCAGATGATAATTCTCGGGATCGATCCAGCGCGCGCCCGGCAGCCCGCCGCGCATCATTGCAAGCGATTGGGCGACATGCGGCGGAATCTCAAGAGCGGTGAACAGGCGAGGCATGACGACCTGCGTATCGGACGAATCGCCGCATCAACACAATGCGGTGATCGGGCGCGGTATGCAACCCTCACGACGGATGTTGCGTGCGGGCGCGGGCGATGAGCTCTTCCACCTTGGGCAAAATGCGCGCCACGATGACGTCGACGCCCGCGGCATTGGGATGCAGCCCGTCGTGCTGCAGAAGCTTCAGATCGGCGGCGGCGCCGTCGAGGAAGAACGGATAAATAAGAACGTCATATTTCGCCGCAAGGTCGGGATAGATCCGCTCGAACGCAGTCCCATAATCGGCGCCGAGATTTGGCGCCGAGCGCATGCCGCAAAGCAATACCGCGATATGGCGCGCGGTGAGACGGCGCAGGATGGCGTCGAGCGCGTCGCGCGTCAGCTCCGGCTTGATACCGCGCAACATGTCGTTGGCGCCAAGCTCGAGAATGACGGCATCAGTGCCCTCCGGCACCGACCAGTCGAGCCGGGAAAGCCCGTCTGAAGCCGTATCGCCGGAGACGCCGGCGTTCTGGACTTCCGCGGCTATGCCTTTGGCGGCAAGGGCCGCTTGCAGGCGCGGCACAAAGCCTTCGTTGTCGGGTAGCCCGTAACCGGCTGTCAGCGAGTCGCCGAAAGCGACGATTTTGACTGGCGCTTGAGCATGCGCCGACGGCACAGCTGTCGCGCCGATCAGTGCCACGCTACAAACCGCCACACCGGCGATTTGGAGCAGTGCGCGCGGCCACCCATATGATCGGGCACGAGTCGATGAAGGGCGCGGGTCAGCCGGCAACATGAACGACATTTCGGGCTATCCTTCCGCTGGCAACGCCATCTCGCTTTCCGGCGTCAACTTGGCGCTCGGCCGCGGCGCCGCCCGCGTCCATATCTTGCGACAAATCGACCTCAATATAGGCCGAGGCGAGGCAATCGGCCTCCTCGGCCCATCCGGCTCCGGCAAATCGACGCTGCTGATGGTGATGACCGGACTGGAGCGGCCGGACACCGGCTCCGTCGTGGTCGGCGGCCAGGAGTTGCAACGGCTCGATGAGGACGCTCTCGCGCGCTTTCGCGGCAAGCATATCGGCATCGTCTTTCAGGCCTTTCATCTCATTCCGACCATGACGGCCTTGGAGAACGTCGCGGTGCCGCTCGAATTCGCCGGCGCCCGCGACGCGCTGCAACGCGCCGAAAAGGAGCTGGCGGCCGTCGGGCTGGCGCAACGGCTGCACCATTACCCGGCCGAGTTGTCCGGCGGCGAGCAGCAGCGCGTCGCGCTCGCGCGTGCGCTCGCACCCGACCCGGAGCTGATTGTCGCCGACGAGCCGACCGGCAACCTCGACGAGGCGACCGGTCGCGAGATCATCGAGCTTTTGTTCCGCGGCCATCGCCAACGCGGTACCACGCTCGTGCTGGTCACCCACGACACCGAGCTCGCCGCGCGGTGCGACCGCGTGGTGCACCTGCATTCGGGACGGATCGATGCGGCGATGCCGCACGAGGCGAAATGACCGCGCTGGCCGATACGCGAGCGGTGTGGCACCCGGGCGTCGGGCAAAGGGCGCAGATCGCAGCGCGTCTCGCCTTCCGCGAATTGCGCGGCGGCTTGCGCGGCTTCGGTATTTTCATCGCCTGCATCGCGCTCGGCGTATTCGCGATCGCCGGCGTCGGCTCGGTGGCGGCGAGCCTTGCCGACGGTATTGGCAGCGCCGGGCAGTTGATTCTCGGTGGCGATCTTTCCTTTGCCCTCATTCAGCGCGAAGCCAGCGACGGCGAGCGGGCGTTCTTCAACGACCTTGGCACGGTCTCAATCGCCGCCACGACGCGGGCGATGGCGCGGACCGGCGACGGACGCTCCAGCCTCGTCGAGATCAAAGCCGTCGATGCGGCCTATCCGCTGTTTGGTACGGTAGTGACCAATCCAAGCCTGCCGCTAGCGACGCTGTTTGCGCAAAATGGCGGTGCCTTTGGCGCCGCCGTCGATCCGGCGTTGCTGACGCGGCTCGATCTGAAAACCGGCGACCGCATCACCGTCGGCAATATCGCGATTGAGCTACGTGCGACGCTGACCGGCGAGCCGGACAAGCTTGCCGGCGGCCTTGGCCTCGGGCCGCGTCTCCTGATCAGCGAGGCCGCGCTGCGCGCGACCGGGCTGTTGCAGCCCGGCAGCCTGATGCGCTGGCAATACCGGCTGCGGCTGCCGCCGGCCGACAGCAGCGATCGCGCGGTGACGGCGGTCGAGAATGCGGCCCGGGCCGCGTTCCCGGACGCCGGGTGGGAAGTCCGCACCCGGAGCAAGGCGTCGCCGCAGCTCGAACGCAATGTCGAGCGCTTCACGCAATTTCTCACGCTGGTCGGCCTGACCACGCTGCTGGTCGGCGGCGTCGGCGTCGCCAACGCAGTCGCCGCGCATCTGGCGCGCAAGCGCGACGCCATCGGCACCATGAAGGCCCTCGGCGCCTCTGGCGGCACGGTGTTCGCCATCTATTGCGGACAGATGGTGCTGGTCGCGTTGTTTGCCGCCATGATCGGCGCCGCGTTTGGCGCCGCGCTGCCCTACGCCATCGCCTGGGCGTTCGGCGCCATCATTCCGCTGCCGGTCGCGCCGTCGCTGCATCCGGGCACGTTGGCGCTGTCGATCGTGTACGGGTTGCTGACGGCGCTCGCCTTCGCCCTGTGGCCGCTCGGCCGCGCCCACGACATTTCGGTGTCGATGCTGTTTCGCGACCAGATCGCCGCCGAGCGGCGCTGGCCGCGCCGGCGCTATGTCGTGGCGACCGCACTGATCGCCGCGGTACTCGCCGCGCTCGCGGTGACGACGACCTACGACCACCGCATTGCCGCGATTTTTGTCGCCTCCGCAATCGGCATCTTCGTGATGCTGCGGCTGCTCGCGATGCTCACCATGGCGATCGCCCGCCGCCTGCCGCGGGCACGCTCGACGGTACTGCGGCTCGCCATCGCCAATATCTATCGCCCTGGCTCATTGACGCCGACCGTGATGCTGTCGCTCGGCCTCGGCCTTGCCTTGCTGGTGACCGTGATCGAGATCGACGGCAACCTGCATCGCCAATTCACCGCCGCGCTGCCGGAAAAAGCGCCGTCGTTCTTCTTCCTCGATATCCCAGCGGCGGACGCCGACCGGTTCGACGCGTTCGTGCGCGAGCGGGCGCCGGCTTCGACGCTCGAAAGGGTGCCGATGCTGCGCGGCCGCATCGTCGCCGCCAACGGCATCAAGGCCGAAGATCTCAAACCCGCCGCCGGCTCGCGCTGGGTGCTGCAAGGCGACCGCGGCATCACCTATGCGTCCACCGTCCCGGCCGGCTCGCGCATCGTCGCCGGGCAATGGTGGAGCGCCGATTATTCCGGCGAGCCGCTGGTCTCGCTCGAGAGCAAGACGGCGCACGACCTCGATCTGAAGATCGGCGATGCCATCACCGTCAACGTGCTCGGCCGCAACGTCATCGCCCGCATCGCCAATTTGCGCGCCGTCGATTGGGAGAATCTCGGCATCAATTTCGTCCTGGTGTTCTCGCCCGGCACCTTCGGCGGCGCGCCGCATAGCGACATCGCCACGCTGACCTTTGCCGACGGCGGCACGCCGGCCGAGGACACCGCCGTCATCAAGGCGCTCGCCGACGCGTTCCCGACGGTCACCGCCGTGCACGTCAAAGACGCGCTCGACACGCTTGACGGCATCATCAAGAACCTGGTGCTGGCGCTCGGCGGCGCAAGCTCCATTACCTTGATCGCCGCCGCCCTGGTGCTCGGCGGCGCGCTCGCCGCCGGCCAGCGCTTTCGCATCTACGACGCCGTGGTGCTGAAGACATACGGTGCGACGCGCGGCCGGCTGCTTGCCGCCTATGCGCTGGAATATCTGTGCATCGGCGCCGTCACGGTAGTGTTCGGCGTCGCCATGGGGACGCTTGCCGCCGGCCTGATCGTGACGCGGGTCATGGAATTTCCCTTCGTTTTTGTCGCCGGACAGGCGGCCGGCGCGGCGCTTGCCGCCGTCGCCGTCACGCTGGCGCTCGGCCTCGCCGGCACGTTTACCGCGCTTGGCCGCAAGCCCGCGGAGGTGCTGCGGAATCTCTGATAGGGCGCACCGTGGCGGGTAGAATGAAAGAATTGTAACCATAGCGAATATGGCGCCGCACCCATCTGGCGCCGCCGGGGCTTTCGCACTAGATTTCAGCTAAGCGAATTCGGCGTTGTTCCGCCGGACGCCAACGCCCGGCTCAGACCGGGACAACCCAGGGGTATTTTCCATGTCCGACTTCGATCGGAATCTTGCGGCTGCGAGACCCGGCTATCGCACGGACCAGGTCGCGATCGATGCGGGTCTGCGCGCCTATATGATCCGCGTCTACAACTACATGGCTAGCGGAGTGGCACTGACCGGCGTCGTGGCTTGGCTGACTTATCAGGCCGCCGGCGGCGATGCCATTCAAATTGCCGGCGGGCGAATCAGCGGACTGACCTCTTTCGGGCAGGCCATCTTCAGCGGCCCGCTGACGATCGTGTTGCTCCTCGGTACGCTCGGCTTGGTGTTCTTTATGAGCTACCGCATCAATCGGCTCTCTGTAGGGTCGGCGCTGTCGTTGTTCTTTATCTACGCCGGGCTGCTCGGATTGGCGCTGGCGTCGGTGTTTCTCCAATATACCGGGGCGTCGATCACGCGGGTGTTCTTCATCTCGGCGGCGACGTTCGGCTCCATGAGCCTGTGGGGCTACACCACGCAACGCGACCTGACCGGCCTGGGCTCGTTCATGTTCATGGGCCTGATCGGCATCGTCATCGCGATGGTGGTCAACATGTTCCTGAAATCGAGCGGGCTCGACTGGGCGATCTCGGTGATCGGCGTGCTCGTCTTCGTCGGGTTGACCGCCTATGACACGCAGCGGATCAAGGAGATGTATAGCGTGCAGGACGACGGTACCGTTGCCGGCCGCAAGGCGGTGATGGGCGCGCTGTCGCTGTATCTCGACTTCATCAACCTGTTCCTGATGCTGCTGCGCATCTTCGGCGACCGCCGCTGATCGCAAACGTATTGCAATCGAAGCGCCCCGGGATCATTGTCCCGGGGCGTTTTGTTTTCCGGCGCTGTGCCGTCTGAACGATGAATGATGTCAGCCTTCGCACCGCCACTTCAGCCGACATCCCAGCGATTACCCGCATCTACGCCCACGCCGTCGAGCACGGCACGGCCTCGTTCGAGCTCGAGCCGCCGGACGAAGCCGAAATGACGCGCCGCCAACAGGCGCTATTGGCGCAGAACTTTCCTTATATCGTCGCCGAGCTGGCCGGTGCCGTCGTGGGCTACGCCTATGCCGGCCCCTACCGTGATCGCCGCGCCTACGACTGGTGCGTCGAGGATTCGCTTTACATCGCGCCGGAATTTCACCGCAAGGGAATCGGCCGGCTGCTGCTCACGCGGCTGGTCGCCGAGTCGGAGGCGCGGGGATTCCGGCAGATCATCGGCGTGATCGGCGACTCCGCCAACACCGCATCGATCGCGGTCCATGCCGCGGTCGGCTTCCGGCTCATCGGCAATTTCCAATCGATCGGCTTCAAGCACGGCCGCTGGCTCGACACCGTGCTGATGCAGCGCGCGCTCGGCAGCGGCGATACGTTGCCGCCGTAACGGCGCTTACCCGGCAACCACCCGGATCGAGCGATCAAGGGCGCTGAGCACGGGGTCGAGCTCGTGGCCGCGGCGCAGGATATGACCGGTCGCCGAAATCACGCTGTAGGCGCCCTGGCGCCGGCCGAGTCGCGGATTTTTCTCGATGCGGTAGATGGGAACCTCTGCGGCGCGGCGGAAAATCGAAAATACCGCCCGGTCTTTCAAAAAATCGATCGCGTAATCACGCCATTCGCCGGCGGCGACCATGCGGCCGTAAAGGCCGAGAATGCGGTCGAGCTCGCGCCGGCTGAAGGTCACCACACTCGCGGGGGCGGGCGCTCGAAGCTCGCCCCCGCGCCACGCGCTCGGTTCGATTTCGCCGATATCCATCCGGCGCCTCCTTTGTCGTGTTCGCTTCATGATCGCGCCGGACGGCGGCGGCGGCAAGAGGCTGCAGCGCGGCAAATGGCCGATCATTGCAGCACGAAAACGAGACCATGGGCGGCCGATGCCCATGGTTGCGGAACAGGGCTGCGGCACGGGTGCGACATTTGTGACGGCCGGAATCACGGCTTCGTTAGGCGAATCATAATACGGCCCTAATTCGGCCCAGCACACGCCAAGCTGGCTTGCGAAATAAAGCCCTGTTGCCTCAGGGCCCGGTCCGGAAGGCGTTCCGGATTCCTCAGCCCCCCAGCCCCCCGGGGCGCTGACGGACCGGGCCAGAGTTCCGCGTATGGTTCAATCCCCAATACCTTCAGGCCGGCAGTTGCCGGCCTTTCTTTTTGCGGGTGAGGAATCGATAACGGATAAGGAAACAACGACGGCAGGGATCGGACGCGCTCGCTATTTGTGCTCCGACGTCTGCGTTCCGCTGTCCGCCGGCTGCGGCTCGAGCGGCGTATAGGCGGCGCCGAGGATAATGCCCGGCTTGTCATGGGTGCCTTCCTGCACCATGACGGCGGCGGCATCGATCTCGTCGGTCTTGATCTCGGACATCGGAACATTCCAGGTCGAATCCGTCCCGGTCCAATCGCCGAGCTTCACCCAGCGCCGCACCACGTTGTGGTAAGTGATAGTGCGTCCGTGATTTTCGCCGCGGCCGATCGCGACCGTCACGGCCTTGGCAAGCGGACACAGCCACACTTCACCGCCGGAATGGTCGCCGTCCTTGGCCTTGACGGTGACGTTCAAATTGCCGGCCGCGACGGTCAACAGCACCGGCAGCGACATCACAGAAGCTTTTTGATCGGTCTGCACGATCATGCGTTCGACGGCGGCGCGGTCGCTGCCGAGCACGTGCATGGCGCCGTTGACGACGATCTGCGGCGTATAGACCTGCCGGTCGCCGCGCAAGCGCGAATAGGCGCGCTGCCGCGCCGAATGGGCCGGATTGGCCAGCGTGTCCTTCCAGCCGAGATAATCCCAATAATCGATCGGCACGCTCAGCGCGACCAGCGATGAATCGTTGGCGAGCTCGCCGAGTAGCTTGTCGGCGGCCGGGCACGATGAGCAGCCTTGGCTGGTGAACAGCTCGAGCAGCGCCCGCGGCTCGGCGCGCGCAATGCCATAGGTCGTGATCAAAAGCCCGGCAATAAGGCACGCCGACGCGTAGCGGCAGCGCAGCATTCTGTTCTCCACCCCCGCCGACCCCTTGTGACGGTATTATCGCCCGCGCCCGTGTTAACCCCCGCGCAAGTCACCCGCCACTCACTTCGGAGTGAGGCCGCCGGCTTTTTTCTTCGATCATGCCGAACGCTCATGAGAGCATGATCTTCGGCAAGCGGTGCGTCCCGGATCCGATCCGAGGACGCGCTGTTTCTAATTCACGCTTTCAAGCCGCGAGATGGCGCAGCACATACTGCAGGATGCCGCCGTTCTTGTAGTAATCGAGCTCATCCACCGTATCGATGCGGCAGATCAGCGGCACACGCTTCAATCCGCCATCGGACGCCACAATCTCCGCAAGCAGGCGCTGATGCGGCTTGAGATCGCCGTGCAGGCCGCGAATGGTGACCTGCTCGTCGCCCTTGAGGCCTAGCGTCTGCCACGAGGTGCCTTCCTCGAAGGTCAGCGGCACCACGCCCATACCGACCAGGTTGGAGCGATGGATGCGCTCGAACGACTGCGCGATCACGGCGCGCACGCCGAGCAGGATCGTGCCCTTGGCCGCCCAGTCGCGCGACGAGCCGGTGCCGTATTCCTTGCCGGCGAACACGACGAGCGGCACGCCTTCGTTCTTGTAGCGCATGGCGGCGTCGTACATCGTCATGCGCTGCTTCGACGGATAGTGGATGGTGAAGCCGCCTTCGACGCCCGGCACCATCTGGTTCTTGATGCGGATATTGGCGAACGTGCCGCGCATCATCACCTGGTGATTGCCGCGCCGCGTGCCGTACTGGTTGAAGTCCTTCGGCCGGACCTGATGATCGCGCAAATATTCGCCGGCCGGGCTTTCTTCCTTGATCGAGCCGGCCGGTGAGATGTGGTCGGTGGTGATCGAGTCGAGGAAAAGGCCCATCACGCGCGCGTCGACGATATCCTCGATCGGCTGGCTGCGCTTCTGCATACCTTCGAAGTAAGGCGGGTTCTGCACGTAGGTCGAGCGGTCGTCCCACTTGAAGGTGAGCCCGCCTTTGACCGCGATCTTGCGCCAGCTGGCGTCGCCCTTGAACACGTTGCCGTATTTGCGCGCGAACATCTGCTTGTTGATGTTCTTGCGCACGAAATCGCCGATCTCGCGGTTAGACGGCCAAATGTCGCGCAGATAGACTTTGCGGCCCTTCTGGTCGGTGCCGAGCGGCTGCTTGGCGACGTCGATTTGCATCGAGCCGGCGATCGCATAGGCGACCACCAGCGGCGGCGAAGCGAGATAATTGGCGCGCACGTCGGCGTTGACGCGGCCCTCGAAATTGCGATTGCCCGACAGCACCGCGGCGGCGACCAGATCGTTCTTGTTGATCGCTTCGGAAATCTCCTCCGGCAGCGGCCCGGAATTGCCGATGCAGGTGGTGCAGCCGAAGCCGACCAGGTTGAAGCCGAGCGCGTCGAGATCCTTCTGCAGGCCGGATTTGTCGAGATATTCGGCGACCACCTGCGAGCCGGGCGCCAGCGAGGTCTTCACCCACGGCTTGACGGTCAGCCCCTTTGCGATTGCCTTGCGCGCCAAAAGCCCCGCCGCCATCATGACGTTCGGGTTCGACGTGTTGGTGCAGGAGGTGATTGCGGCAATGACGACGTCGCCGTTGCCGAGCGTGTGCTTGCGGCCTTCGACCGGCACGCGCTTGTCCATCTCGGTGGCCTTGTTGAATTCCTTGTCCATCGACCAGGCAAAGCCGTTCTTGACCTCTTTGAGCGCGATGCGGTCCTGCGGCCGCTTCGGCCCGGCGAGCGACGGCTCGACGGACGACAGTTCGAGCTTGAGCACGTCGGTGAACACCGGGTCGGGCGTGTTCTTGGTGCGGTACATGCCCTGCGCCTTGGCATAGGCGATGACCAGCGCGATGCGCTCCGCCGAGCGGGCGGTGTCGCGCAGATAGCGGATGGTGTCGTCGTCGATCGGAAAGAAGCCGCAGGTCGCGCCGTATTCCGGCGACATGTTGCCGAGCGTCGCCCGGTCGGCGATGGTCAGGCTGGCGAGGCCGGGACCGAAATATTCGACGAATTTGCCGACGACGCCGCGCTTGCGCAGCATCTGCGTGACCGTCAGCACCAGGTCGGTCGCGGTGACGCCTTCCTTGAGCTTGCCGTTCAATCGCACGCCGATCACTTCCGGCAGCAGCATCGAATAGGGCTGGCCGAGCATGGCGGCCTCGGCCTCGATGCCGCCGACGCCCCAGCCGAGCACGGAGAGGCCGTTCACCATCGTCGTGTGCGAATCGGTGCCGACCAGGGTGTCCGGATAGGCGAGCTCGGTGGCGACCGACTTGTCGGGGAACGTCACCTTGGCCTTCGCGGTCCACACCGTCTGCGACAGATATTCGAGATTGACCTGGTGGCAGATGCCGGTGCCGGGCGGCACGACGCGGAAATCCTCGAACGAGTTTTGCGCCCATTTCAGGAACCGGTAGCGCTCCTGGTTCTGCTTGTATTCCTCTTCGACGTTGCGCTTGAACGAGTCCTTGTGGCCGAAGAAATTCACCGCCACCGAGTGGTCGATCACCAGATCCACCGGCACCAGCGGATTGATCTTTTTCGGATCACCCCCGAGATGCTCCATGGCGTCGCGCATGGCGGCGAGGTCGACCACCGCCGGCACGCCGGTGAAATCCTGCATCAGCACGCGGGCCGGGCGGAACGCGATCTCGCGCTCCGAGGTCTTGGTCTTGAGCCACTGCGCGACGGCCTGGATGTCCTCTTTCGATACCGAGCGGCCGTCCTCATTGCGCAGCAGGTTCTCCAACAGCACCTTCATCGAGAACGGCAACCGGGAAATACCTTTGAGCCCGTTCTTTTCCGCGATCGGCAGGCTGTAATAGGCGTAGGTCTTGGAGCCCACCTTGAGCGGCCGCAGGCACTTGAAGCTGTCGAGCGAATCCATGATTTTTTTCCCATTCCTCCGGCCGGGCGCCGGGGCAAACTGCAGCTAATTTATTGCCGAAACAGGCTCCAACGGAGCGTTGGCGGTCGGGTGCCGGAGGCGTCGCCGGCGCGGCGCAGCCCGACTTGCGGCTTATAAGGTCTTTTCCGCAAATGTGCCAGATCAGCAACAAATAGCCGATAAAATCCCCCTGCAGCCCGCCATTGTTTGCGATACCGAGCGGGCTCAATCTGCGCTTAGGACCTTTTCTGATGCGGCTTTCCGCTGTCGATCTGGCCTGTCACCGCGGCGGCCGCGACGTGTTCGCGGGCTTAAGCTTTGCCGTGGCCTCCGGCGAGGTTTTGACGGTCACCGGCCGCAACGGCGCCGGGAAATCGTCGCTGCTGCGCACCATCGTCGGCCTGGTCCGCCTCGCCCAGGGCAGGCTCAGCCTGGAGGGCGGCGATCCGGAACTGACCATCGCCGAGCAGGCGCATTATCTCGGCCACCAGGACGCCCTGAAACCGTCGCTCACGGTCGCCGAAAACCTTCGATTTTGGGCCGGATTTCTCGGCACGCAGGCGGCAAA
>JBEKKM010000119.1:0-22321 GCA_050010715.1 Xanthobacteraceae bacterium
GGTGTTGCCTATTGGGCGCATATCGGCGGTCTGATTACCGGCGCCGTTTTGTTCGTGGTGATGCGGCCGGCCGGGATTCGGCTGTTCGAATGCATTCAACCCGGCGAAGCGGAAGCCAAAGGTACCAGCATAAGCTGACACGTTGACCGCAGCGGCTTCGGCCGGTAGGTTCCCGCACCGCAGCATCGCCCCGCTTACTGAGCGCGGCGGCTGCCGCCGGGAACAGCCAAAAAAGCCATCACAACCAAGTTCTCAAATGCCATGAAAATTCTCGTCCCCGTAAAACGGGCGGTCGACAAGGACGTGAAAATCCGCGTCAAGGCAGACGGCTCCGGCGTCGAGCTCGGCAATGTCAAAATGTCGATGAATCCGTTCGACGAGATCGCGGTCGAGGAAGCGATCCGGCTCAAGGAAGCAGGCCTAGCTACCGAGATCGTCTGCGCCTCGATCGGACCGCAGCAGGCCGCCGAGACCATCCGCACCGCGCTTGCCATGGGCGCCGACCGCGGCATCCTGGTGAAGACCGACGGTGCCGCCGTCGAGCCGTTGGCGGTGGCGAAAATCCTCAAAGCCATCGCCGATGCCGAACAGCCCGGCCTCATCATTCTCGGCAAGCAGGCGATCGACGACGACTGCAATCAGACCGGCCAGATGCTGGCGGCACTGCTCGGCTGGCCGCAGGGCACATTCGCCTCGAAGGTCGCGCTCGACGGCGACGCCATCATGGTGACGCGCGAGGTCGACGGCGGCTTGCAGACGGTGAAGCTGAAAATGCCGGCCATCGTCACCACCGACCTGCGCCTGAACGAGCCGCGCTATGCCTCGCTGCCGAACATTATGAAGGCAAAGAAGAAGCCGATCGACGAGAAGACCGCGGCCGATTACGGCGTCGACACCAAGCCGCGGCTCGAAGTGGTGAAAACCACCGAGCCGCCGGTGCGCAAGGCCGGCGTCAAAGTGAAAACCGTCGCCGAACTGATCGACAAGCTGAAGAACGAGGCGGGAGCAATCTGATGCCGACGCTTCTTCTTGCCGAGCACGACAATAAATCGCTCAAGGATGCGACCAACAAAGCATTGACTGCCGCAAAGGCGCTCGGCACCGAAGTGCACGTGCTGGTCGCCGGCTCCGGCTGCAAAGCGGTGGCGGACGCCGCCGCCAAGCTCGACGGCGTGAGCAAGGTGTTGTTTGCCGATGCGCCGATTTACGACCACATGCTAGCCGAGCCGACCGCGGCGCTGATCGTCGCGCTCGCCGGCCCTTATGAAACCATCATGGCGGCGGCGACCACGAGCGGAAAGAACATCATGCCGCGGGTCGCGGCGCTGCTCGATGTGATGCAAATCTCCGACGTCATCAAGGTCGTGGCGCCGGACACTTTCGAGCGGCCGATCTATGCCGGCAACGCCATTCAGACCGTGCGCTCGCACGATGCCAAGAAAATGATCACGCTGCGCACGGCGGCGTTCCAGGCCACCGGCGAGGGCGGCTCTGCAACCGTCGAGACCGCTGCCGCCGTGGCCGATCCGGGCATTTCCGGCTTCGTCGGCGAGGAGCTGTCGAAGTCGGAGCGGCCGGAATTGACCTCGGCCAAGATCATCATTTCCGGCGGCCGGGCGATGCAAAGCCGCGACAACTTCACCAAATATATCGAGCCGGTGGCGGACAAGCTCGGCGCCGCGGTCGGCGCCTCGCGCGCCGCGGTCGACGCTGGCTACGCGCCGAACGACTGGCAGGTCGGTCAGACCGGCAAAGTGGTGGCGCCGGACCTTTATATCGCCGTCGGCATTTCCGGCGCCATTCAGCATCTTGCCGGCATGAAGGATTCGAAAGTCATCGTCGCGATCAACAAGGACGAGGAAGCGCCGATCTTCCAGGTCGCGGATTATGGATTGGTAGCGGATCTGTATTCCGCCCTGCCGGAGCTCGCCAGCGAGCTCGACAAAGTCAAGCGCTGATTGCGGCCGCACCAGCAAATACAAGGTGTGGCTCAGGGTATCCGAGGTAAGCTAATATGGTCGAGGTCAAGGAACGGCCCAAAGAACGCAGCCGCAGCGAACGGACGGAAGCAATGGCCATTCGCAAGATCGGCATCGTCGGCGCCGGCCAGATGGGCAACGGCATCGCCCACGTCTGCGCGCTGTCGGGCTTTCATGTCCTGCTCAACGACATCGCGCCGGACCGCATCACCGAAGGGCTTGCCACCATCAGCGGCAACCTGGCGCGCCAGGTCAGCCGCCAGCGCATCAGCGACGAGCAGCGCCAGGCCGCGATCAAGCGCATCGCGCCGGCGAATACGCTCGAAGATCTCGGCGATTGCGATCTGGTGATCGAGGCGGCGACCGAAGCGGAAGCGGTCAAGCGCAACATCTTCGCCGCGCTCTGTCCGGTGCTCAAGCCGGAAACCATCGTCGGCACCAACACCTCGTCGATCTCGATCACGCGGCTCGCCGCCTCGACCGATCGGCCGGAGCGCTTCATCGGCATTCACTTCATGAATCCGGTGCCGCTGATGGAGCTGGTCGAAGTGATCCGCGGCATCGCCACCGATGACGCCACCTTCGAGGCGACCAAGCATTTCATCGCCAAGCTCGGCAAGCTGATCGCGGTGTCCGAGGATTTTCCCGCCTTCATCGTCAACCGCATCCTGCTGCCGATGATCAACGAGGCGATCTACACGCTCTATGAAGGCGTCGGCAACGTCGAGGCGATCGACACCGCGATGCGGCTTGGCGCCCACCATCCGATGGGGCCGCTCGAATTGGCCGACTTCATCGGCCTCGATACCTGTCTGTCGGTCATGCAAGTGCTGCACGAGGGCTTGGCGGATTCCAAATACCGCCCGTGCCCGCTCTTGGTGAAATACGTCGAGGCCGGCTGGCTCGGCCGCAAGACGCAGCGCGGGTTTTACGACTATCGCGGCGACAAGCCGGTACCGACCAGATGACGGAGGGCGGATGACAGACGACGGATAGAGAATCCGTCGTCTGTCATCCGCCCTCCGTCGTCTGAATCACGCCGCCGCCGCCGGCATTTGCGGCGCGGTCTCGCGCCAGCACGGCAGCGCCGCGACGCGATCGAACCAGCCGCGCAGGTTCGCATAGGGACCGAGCGGCATCTCCGCCTCTTTGGCATAGAACAGCGGCGCCGCGACGGCGAAGTCGGCGATCGTCAAATCCTTGCCGACCAGATACGGCTGCTTGGCGAGATGCGCGTCGAGCATCTTCGCCTCTTTGTTGAAGGCTTCCATGCCCTTCGCGATGGCGGCTTCGTCAGGCGGGCCGAGGTTCAGAATTTTCTTGACCAGGCGCTGGAACGTCAGCGGCTGGCACGCCTCGGCGCCCCAATGGGCAAGCTGCCAGAATTGCCAGTGCGCGATGTCGGCACGTGTGCGCACATCGTTCGGCCACAGCGAATTCGCGCTCTTGCCGGCGATGTATTGCAGGATCGCATTTGATTCCCACAGCTTGAAATCGCCGTCGACGAGTGTCGGCGTGCGCCCGGTCGGGTTCAGCGCCAGATAAGCCGGCGCGTATTGGGCGCCCTTGCTCAGATCGACGAATTCCAGTTCGAGCGGCACGCCGAGATGGGCGGCAAGTGCCCGCACTTTCCAGGTGTTCGGCGAAGGTGGAAAGCCATAAAGCTTCATGATCGACTCCTACTTGGTTGTGGACGGTGATTTCCCTCGCCCCGCGGACAGGCAGAGATTTTCTAGTCGCAGCACGAGTCCGTTTTCTTCGGCTCGACATAGGTCGCTTTTGGATCGATCGCTGAGCCGTCGTAGCGGTCATGGTGGCGCACCCAGGCCATCGGCCACGGTAGGCCTTCCTCGTCGCGGCCTTTCGGCGCCAGGTCGAGCATGTGATAAGTGCCGATCAGCATGTCGAGGCCGCGGCCGTAGCTCGAATAGGTGTGAAAGATCTCGCCGTTCTCGTTCTTGTAGAACACGCTGGCGCCGGGGCGCTCTTCGCTCGGGAACGTCGTCATCTCGTAATTGTACATCGCCTTGCCGCTGGCCTTTTCCTCCGGCGTGGCGGAGACGTGATAGTCGTAGTTGAAGTCGTTGCCGAACGACGACACCCATTTAAAGTGCCAGCCCATGCGGCGTTTGAATTTTTCGATCTGCGGCAGCGGCGCGCGCGACACGACGACGAACGTCACGTCGCGCTGCGCGAGGTGGGTGACGGTGCCGTCGAAATGATCGGCCAATAGCGAGCAGCTCGGGCAGCCGGCTTCCCAGTCGGGGCCGAGCATGAAGTGATAGACGATCAGCTGGCTCTTGCCGTCGAACAGGTTGGCCAGGGTCTCCTTGCCGTTCGGCCCGTCGAATACATAAGTCTTGTCGACTTTCACCCAAGGCAGCTCGCGCCGCTTTTTGCTGAGCGCGTCGCGCGCGTGCGTAAAAGCCTTTTCCTCGGCGAGATGGGCTTGGCGGGCGGCGAGCCATTCGTCCTTGGAGACGATGCGATGCGGTTCCATGGCGTGCTCCTCGACGCTACTGCTGCGCCGGCGTCATCCAGCCGACGCCGGCGCCGTCTGGCTGCATCAGGATGGCGATGCGGCCGACGCCGGGCACATCGAACGCCGGTTTCATCAGTTTGGCGCCGGCCTTGACGGCTTTGGCGACGCGCGCATCGACGTCGTCGACCGCGATATAGGCCATCCAGCTTTCCGGCACGCCCTGAAAATCGGGACCGCTGATGTCGAACAGGCCGCCGACCGGCTCGCCGTCCATGGTGGCGAGCCAATAGGTGCCGCCGCCAGGCATCGGCATGGCGTCGAAGCTCCAGTCCAAAGTGTCGGCATAGAACTTCTTCGCGCCCTCGACGTCGCGCGTCATCAATTCGTTCCAGTAAAACGTGCCGTGCGATCCGCGCATCGTCTACTCCACTGTTGCAAGTTGGTGTCCGCTCATTGTGTCGGCGCTTTGTGTCAGTTCGGCGAAGGCTCGGCGAGGAACTTCGCCATCTTGTCCAGCGCGCCGTTCCAGCCGCCCTGGTGGCGGACGCGGGCTTCCTCGTCGAAGAATTGCTCGTGGGTCAGCGTCAGCAACGTGCCGTCGCCGTCCGGCTTGAGCAGCACGGTCACCAGCGATTCGCGCTCCGGCGTGGTCTTCCAGGCCCAGGTGAAGACCAGCTTCTGGTTCGGCACCACCTCGCGATAGACGCCGCCGACGTCATGCTCCTCGCCGCTCGGCGCCCGCATCACCCAGCGATAGCGGCCGCCGACGCGCAGGTCGCACTCGGCGTGCAGCGCCTTGATCTCGCCGGGACCCATCCAGCCTTTCACTTTTTCCGGGTCGGTCCACGCCGCGAAGACCTTGGCCGGCGGCGCGGCGAGGCGGCGTTTGATGGTGAGGCTCGGTTTTGTGGCGGTTTGGGTGGCCATGTTGTTTCCTTCTGCGAAAGGGACTCGTCTTCGTCCAGGAATGCGGCGAGGCGGTCGAGCCGCTCGGACCAGAATTTTTGATAGCGATTGAGCCACTCGAACGCGTCGCGCATCGGCTCGGCGTCGAGGCGGCAGGCGACAACGCGCCCGGTCTTGCTGCGCGCCACGAGGCCGGCGTCGGCCAGCACGTCGAGATGCTTCATGATCGCCGGCAGCGATACCGGAAACGGTGCGGCGAGCGCGCTCACCGAAATGTCCGGCTCCTCGGCGAGCCGCATCACCAGCGCGCGCCGCGTCGGGTCGGCAAGGGCTGCAAAAGTGCGGTCGAGGGTTGAGCTTTGAAGGTTAACCATATGGTTTAGTATAGGCGCGTGGCTGGCGCTGTCAACCGGCCGACCGCACTATCTTTCCTCGGCCAAGCCCACTTCAATGGCGCCGCCCGCCGCTTACGTCATGGGAACAAGAGATTGTTATGAGCGATTTGCCGATAACGCGCGAGCAACGCATTACCGTGAGGGCGCTTTTGCTCGGCGACCGGATCGAGACCGCGGGCCTGGAACGAAGCGATGTCCTGTCGACGCTGCCGTTGGCGTTCCGCGCCGGAGCGAAGGGAATTGTCGCCTTGTTTCGCTATGGCGTCGCTGTCCTTGTCGGCATGTCGCCGCTCGAAGAGGACGAGGTCATACGCCGGCTGGACGGCCGCATCGTCGGTCCGATCCAGCCCCGCGAGGAAGAAATCGTTCAAATCGAGATCGCGCCGGACAAAGACGAACAGCTCACGCCATTGGGCATTATCGTCCTCAAAGCGCTGACGATCGAACACACGCTGCTGATCGCGGATGCGCTCGCCACCAGCGTGGTCCTGGCGCACGACGAAAAGAACGTGGCCAAGGTTTTCGACGTGATCCAGCCGATCGCCCAGGAGCTGGCGCAACATGGCCGCACGCCCGGCGGCCGTCGCGCGATTCTAAAACACATCGGTAATGCGCTGCTTGTCCAGCATCGTGTTTCCGGCCTGGTCGCCGTGGCGGAAAAACCCGACGTGCTGTGGGAACGGCCGGTTCTCGAGCGCTTTTACGCGCGGCTGGAAGACGAATATGAATTGAAGGAACGCGCCGATGTCTTGACCCGCAAGCTCACCGTGATTTCCGATTCCGCCAAAGCGTTCGCCGATATCATCGATACCGAGCGATCGTTGCGGCTGGAACTGATCATCGTCGTGCTCATCGTCGTCGAGATCGTCATCGCCGGCATTCAGCTCTTGGTGCGCTAGAGCATGATCCGGAAAAGTGGAAACCGGTTTTCCGAAAAGATCATGCTCCATCAAAATGCTAGAGCGCAAATTGCTTCAATCTGAAGCGATTTCGCTCTAGGTGCGCGACGCGTCGGGCACCCTCATCACCGCGCTCGTGGGCGCCCAGACCGGCATGGTGCAGCTTGCCGTGGCGGCGCGGCTTGAGCGCATGAACGCGGATCAGGGCGCTTCCGTCGCCAAGTTGATCGACGCCGCGCAGCAAAGCATCGATCCGCTCGCCAACGTCGCCGCCGGCATCGGGACGAATTTGAACGTCAGCGCGTGACGTTGCCGTCGGCGACTGCCGCGCTCACCAATTTCACGCCATCGTCGCTCGCCCATTCGGCCGGGCCCGCCATGTTGCCGATCTCGCAGCCGGAGCGGTCGATCAAGAGCGTCGTCGGCATGCCGAACGCCTTGCCGGCGGTTTTCAGATTCTCGAACACGTGGGCGCTCGGATCGGAAAAATAAGCCAGCCGCGTGATGCCGACGTCTTTCAGGAAGGCGAGCGGCTTTTGCGGGTCGCGGGTGTCGATATTGACGGCGACGACTTCAAAGCCCGGGCCGCCGAGCTTGCCTTCGAGCGCGTCGAGCGCCGGCATTTCCTTGCGGCAGGGCACGCACCAGGTCGCCCACAGGTTCAAAAGCACGGTGCGGCCGCGCCAGTCTTTCAGGGTCCGGTCGCGGCCGGCGCCGTCCTTGAAGGCCAGATCCGGGACCAGAAAGCTTGTATGCGCCACGCTTAAGGCCGCGACTTCGCCATGGACCAACGGCGCGAGCCGCGCCGCGGTCGCCACCGCCGGCGCACAGGCCAAATCGGCCGGATTGCTTCGGTGACGCGCAATCCCGTATACCCCCGCCAGCACGGCGAGAGTCCCGAACAGCGCCCAGGCCGTGGCGGCGAACATGCGGCGGCGGCGTGCCTTATAATAGGGCTCGGTAGGTAACTCGGTCATTGGCGAAAGAACCTCGGGACCTCGGCAGACGTGTCATGAGCAACAAAATGTGGGGCGGCCGGTTCGGCGCCAAGCCCGCTCCGATCATGGAGGAGATCAACGCCTCGATCGACTTCGACCGCCACCTGTACCGGCAGGATATCGCCGCCAGCAAGGCTCACGCGGCGATGCTCGCCAAAAAGGGCATCATCACGGCGCAAGATGCGAAGAAGATCGCTCACGGTCTAGACACGATCCTGTCAGAGATCGAAGGCGGGAAATTCGACTTCAAGCGCGCGCTCGAGGACATTCATATGAATGTCGAGGGCCGCCTCGCTGCCCTGATCGGGCCGGCGGCCGGGCGGCTGCACACGGCACGCTCGCGCAACGATCAGGTCGCGACCGACTTCCGGCTCTGGATCCGCGACGCTATCGATGAGATCGACGCCGCGCTCGCCGGCTATCAGCGCGCGCTGGCCGAGAAGGCGCTACAATACGCCGATGCGGTCATGCCGGGTTTCACGCACCTGCAGCCCGCCCAGCCTGTCACGTTCGGCCATCATCTGCTCGCCTATGTCGAGATGGCGGCGCGCGATCGCGGCCGCTTTGCCGACGCGCGGACGCGGCTGAACGAAAGCCCGCTCGGCGCCGGCGCGCTTGCCGGCACATCTTTCCCGATCGATCGCGGCATGACCGCGAAAGCGCTCGGCTTTGCGCGGCCGATGGCCAATTCGCTCGACGCCGTCGCCGATCGCGATTTCGTGCTGGAGACGCTGTCGGCTTGCGCGATTACCAGCATGCACCTGTCGCGGTTCGCCGAGGAGATCGTGATCTGGTCGTCGCCGCTGGTCGGCCTGGTGCGCCTGTCCGACAAGTTCACCACCGGCTCCTCGATGATGCCGCAGAAGCGCAATCCGGACGCCGCCGAACTCGTCCGCGCCAAGACCGGCCGGGTCTTTGCGGCATTGACCGCGCTGATGATGGTGATGAAGGGCCTGCCGCTCGCCTATCAAAAAGACATGCAGGAGGACAAGGAAGGCTCAATCGACGCCGTCGGCGCGCTGTTGCTGTCGCTCAATGCCATGACCGGCATGGTGCGGGATCTCGAGCCCGACGTCGCGGCGATGGCTAAAGCGGCGGGCGCCGGCTATTCCACCGCCACCGACCTCGCCGATTGGCTGGTGCGGACGCTGAAATTGCCGTTCCGCGACGCCCATCACGTTACCGGCCGCATCGTCGCCAGTGCCGCCGAGGCCGGCGTGGCTCTCGACAAGCTGCTGCTCAAGGCCATGCAGGCGGTCGAGCCGCGCATCACCAAGGCGGTCTACGGCGTGCTGTCGGTCGGCAATTCGGTGAAGAGCCGCAAGGTGTACGGTGGCACCGCGCCGCAAAACGTGCGGGCGCAAGCCAAACGCTGGCTCAAACTGTTGAAAAAGCGGCCGTAAACGACCTGGTAAACGGCTCGGTAAACGGCCTGGCAAGAGGTTGCCGACACAATGTCGCCGCCGCGATCTGGTTTGCTATGCTGACGCTTGAGCGTGCGTGGGGGGAGAGGTCTTTGGCCGGTCATCGTCTAAGCTTTGGGCTTGTGCTTGCCGTGGCTGCGCTGTCGCTGGCCGCTTGCGGGCGCAAGGGCGCGCTCGAACTGCCGCCGGGTCCGGCAACCGAGCCGCCGGTCGCCGCCGCGCCGGTGTCGCCGTCAGCGTTCATGCCGGGTTACGGCGCGCCGGGCGCGCCGATGACGCAGCAGCAGGAAGATGCCGCCGCCGTCAAAAACGGCTTCGATTCCCACGGCAATCCGGTCGCCACCCCGAGCGCAAAAAAATCGTTCATCCTCGATCCGATCCTGCAATAGTCGCGCGCGGCTCAGTCGGTATTTCGGGCCGTAGCGAACATCGCAATCACGCGCTAAACACGTCCCATGCACCACTTCGACTATCGCAACGGCGTGCTGCACGCCGAAGGGGTCAATCTCATCGCGCTGGCGGAAGCCGTCGGCACGCCGTTCTATTGCTATGCGAGCGCGACCTTGGAGCGGCACTACAAAGTTTTCGCCGGCGCCTTCGCCGACGTCGACGCGCTGGTCTGCTACGCCATGAAGGCGAATTCAAACCAGGCGGTGATCGCGACGCTGGCAAAGCTCGGCGCCGGCGCCGACGTCGTCTCCGGCGGTGAATTGCTGCGTGCCCGCTTGGCCGGAATTGCGCCGCACAAGATCATGTTCTCCGGCGTCGGCAAGACCGCGCGCGAGCTGGCGCTAGCCGTCGACGAGGGCATCCTTTGCGTCAATGTCGAATCCGAAGCCGAGCTCGATCTTCTCGGCGCCATCGCCGCCGCCAAGGGCCGCACCATCGATATTTCGATCCGCGTCAATCCCGACATCGATCCAAAGACCCACGCCAAGATCGCAACCGGCAAGGCGGAGAACAAATTCGGCATCCCGATCAGCCGCGCCCGCGACGTCTATGCCCGTGCGGCGAAACTCAAGGGCGTGCGTATCGCCGGCGTCGACATGCATATCGGCAGCCAGATCGTCGAGCTCGATCCGTTCGGCGACGCGTTCGCGCTGCTCGCCGATTTCGTGCGCGCGCTGCGCGCCGACGGCCACACAATCAACCACATCGATCTCGGCGGCGGCTTGGGCATTCCCTATCGCGAGGACAACGATCCGCCGCCCGATCCGGACGCCTATGCCAGGATCGTCAAGGACGCCACGCGCGGTCTCGGCTGCAAGCTGATCTTCGAGCCGGGCCGGCTCATCGTCGGCAATGCCGGCATCCTGGTCACGCGCGTGCTCTATGTGAAGCACGGCGAGGCCAAGACCTTCGTCATCGTCGATGCCGGCATGAACGATCTGATCCGCCCGACGCTCTACGACGCGCACCACGACATCCGCTCCGTCCGCGAGCCCGTGGTCGGCGCCCCGCGGATCACCGCCGACGTGGTCGGGCCGGTGTGCGAATCAGGCGATTTCCTCGCGCTCGATCGCTCGCTGCCCGAACCTCAACCGGGCGAGCTCCTCGCCGTCATGACCGCCGGCGCCTATGGCGCGGTGCAGGCCGGCACCTACAACACCCGCGCTCTTGTCCCCGAAGTGCTTGTCAGGGCTAGCGAATGGGCCCTGGTGCGGCCGCGCGTGACGGCCGAGGAACTGATCGCGCTCGACCGCCTGCCGCCCTGGCTTTGACGTCGATTACGATTTCAATCCGGCTGTGCGGCTGCCGTAGTATAATTGCGCTGACGTGCATCGTATGAGTTTCGCCATGAGCGATTTCACCCGCATCACGCAAAACCCGGCGGTCATGGGCGGCAAGCCGTGCGTTCGCGGTTTGCGCGTGACGGTTGGGATGATCGTCGGCCAGATCGGCGCCGGACGGAGTATCGATCAGCTGCTCGCCGACTATCCTTATTTGCAGCGCGAAGATGTCCTCGAGGCGTTGCGCTACGCCGCATGGCGTGCGCAGGAGCGTGAAATCGATCTTGCCGCGGCGGAATGAAAATTCTCGTCGATATGAACTTGTTGCCTGGCTGGGTCGATTTCCTTATCGAGGCCGGATTTGAGGCCGTTCACTGGTCGAAAGTCGGCGCGGGCGACGCCAACGATAGTGACGTGATGCAGTGGGCCGCCACATACAGTCACGTCGTGCTCACATGCGACTTGGACTTCGGCGCTATTCTGGCCGCGACACAGGGCCGAAGCCCCAGTGTGCTTCAACTGCGCAGCGATCTTCTCACACCCGAATTCCTCGGCCCGGCCGTGCTTGCTGCCATCGATCAGACCCAACAAGAATTGAGCAGCGGCGCTCTGGTTTCGATTGATGCCGCACGCGCGAGATTGCGTCTGCTGCCGTTGCGCGAGTGACGCTGGATTCGGCCTGTCGGGCGAGTGCCATCGGCCGAACATCTCTCGCCGACACGGTTGTGCCACACCGCGAATCAGACGGGCTTTCGCGCGCGATCGTTTGTTCAACACGTCGCGGCCGAGCCTTCAGCCGTATGGGGGCCGGAATAGCCCGGCGCGGCTGGATTGATGCTTGGATCGCCCGTCGCGCTCCGAAGTATTTGTCCGGACAGGGGAAAAGCGCTGCCACGGCTCTGCGTGACGACCGCTGCGCTCGACCGCCTGCCGCCTTGGCTTTGAATTTGCATAACATTGTAGCGAGCGGGTTTTGGTGCCTTGAACCCGCCGTCATGTTACCCTGTTGTTATGTGCAATGACGGTGCGCCGAGCCCAGAATGACGGGACAAGTGTGACCGAAGCGACTTTGCCCAATGCCGGCCCGCAGCCGCGGCCACCGGACGCCACCCGGGCGTTGCTCGAGGCGACCCTTCAGCGCGCGCGCTGGACGATTTTCTGGGAACGGCTATGGCCGGCGCTGGCCTCGTTGGCGACCGCCGTCGGACTGTTCCTGGCACTGTCCTGGCTCGGGCTGTGGCTGTGGCTGCCGCCGCTTGGCCGCGCCGCCGCCGTGATCGCTTGCGCGGCGATCGCCATCGTGGCGGCGTTTCCATTCGTGTTCGTGCGCATGCCCGGCATCCGCGATGCGCTGAGCCGGCTCGACCGCGGCAGCGGGTTGCCGCATCGGCCGGCGACCGCGATCGCCGACGATCTCGCCGTCACGCCGAAAGATCCTTATTCGCTGGCGCTGTGGAACGCCCATGTCGAGCGCGCGCTCAACGCCGCGCGGGCGCTGAAATCCGGCTGGCCGTCGCCGCGGGTGGCGCGGCGCGATCCTTACGCGCTGCGCGCGCTGGTTCTCATCGCCTGCGTCGCCACGTTCTTTGCCGCCGGCGGCGAGCGCTGGAAACGCATCACCGCGGCGTTCGACTGGCACGGCGTGGTATTGCCGGCGAATTTCCGCGTCGATGCCTGGGTCATTCCGCCGGCCTATACCGGCAAGCCGCCGCTGATCCTGCCCGGTATCCATCCCGGCGAGACCGCGGCATTGACGACCAACGGCATCGTCGCCGTGCCGATCAATTCGACGCTGGTCGTGCGCTCGACCGGCGAGGTCAGTCTCAACGTCTCCGGCATCGGCGGCGTCACGCCCTCGAAAGACGCGGTGCACGCGCCGGCCGGCACCGACGAGCATCGCTTCGCCATCACCGCGACCGGCAGCGCCACCTTGCGCGGCGCCGGCGACGATCTGACCTGGGCGTTCAATGTCATCCCCGACAAGCCGCCGACCATCGAACTGACCAAGGATCCCGAGCAGCAACGCCGCGGCTCGCTGCTGTTGTCCTACCGGCTCGAAGACGATTACGGGGTGACCGAGGCGCAGGCGACGTTCGCCCGCAAGAGCGATGATGCCGACGCCGACGGCGAAGGCCCGCACCCGTTGTTCGGGCCGCCCGATTTCGCGCTGATCCTGCCGCAGGCGCGCACCCGGGCCGGCGTCGCCCAAACCATCAAGGATTTGACCGACCATCCCTGGGCCGGCGCCGAAGTCGAGATGACGCTGGTCGCGCGCGATGAAGGCGGCAATGTCGGCAAGAGCGAGCCGTTCGCTTTCCGCCTGCCCGAACGCGTCTTCACCAAACCGTTGGCGCGGGCCTTGGTCGAGCAGCGCCGCAATCTCGCGCTCGACGCCAATGCGCGGCCGCTCGTTCTCACGGCGCTCGATGCGCTGACGCTGGCGCCGGAAAAATTCACGCCCGAAGCCGGCACCTATCTCGGGCTGCGCAGCATTTTCTGGTCGCTGGTGCGCGCCAAGACCGACGACGATCTGCGCGACGTAGCGGCGAGGCTGTGGTCGATGGCGGTGCAGCTCGAGGACGGCGACATCACCGATGCGCAAGCCAATCTGCGCAATGCCGAGGAGGCGCTGCGCCAGGCGCTCGAACGCGGCGCCAGCGACGAAGAGCTGAAAGCGCTGATGGATCAGCTGCGCGCGGCGATGGATCGCTTCATGCAGGCGATGGCCGAGCAACTGAAAAACAGCCAGCAGCTCGACCACCCGCTCGCGCCCAACCAGCGCCTGCTCAGCCAGCGCGATCTGCAGAGCATGCTCGATCGGCTCGAGAACCTGGCCAAGAACGGCGCTCGCGACGCAGCCAAGAAGCTTTTAGGGCAGCTCGAGCAGATGATGGAGAACCTGCAAATGGCGTCGCCGGATATGAATGGCGACGACGGCGACGACGACATGATGTCGAAGCTCAGCGAGCTCGGCGACATGATCCGCCAGCAGCAGGAATTGCGCGACCGCACCTTCCGGCAAGGCCAAGATCAACGACAGCAAGGCCAACGCCAGCAAGGCCAACAGCGCGGCCAGCAATCGCAGCCGGGCCAGCAACAAGGCCAGCAGCAGGGCAACGGCATGGGTGAGTTGCGGCAGGGCCAGCAAGCGCTGCGCGATCGCCTCAACCAACTGCTCGATGAGCTGAAAGATCTCGGCCAGAACCAGGGCGGCCAGCAGGACCAGGACAATCTGGACCAGCTCGGCCGCGCCGGCGAGGCGATGGGCCAGGCCGAAGACAATCTTGCCCAGGGCAACCCCGACAACGCGGTGGATGCCCAGGGCCGCGCGCTCGAGGCTTTGCGCAAAGGCGCGCAGTCGCTGGCGCAGGCCATGCAGCAGCAGATGGGGCAGGGCCAAGGGACGATGGGCCGCGCCGGTCGGCTCGGCCAATCGCGCGCCGATCAGGATACCGATCCGCTCGGCCGGCCGATGCGCGGCCACGACTATGGCGATAATGCCGGCGTGAAGGTGCCGGACCTGATCGACGCACAACGCGCCCGCCGCATCATCGAGGAACTGCGCAAGCGCTTCGGCGACATGGGCCGCCCGCAGGAAGAGCTCGATTACATCGAGCGGCTGCTGAAGGATTATTGAGCCTTCGAGCTTATAGCGCCTGATACAAGGTCGCTCAGAGAAAGCCGTTGCGATCGACGGCGGAACGCATCGAACAGGCGGAAGCTTTATTTAGAACTTAAACAGCTCCGCCACTTTCACGTCTTCGAGATTATTCAGCCGCGCCAGCAGCTCCGTCCGCTGCGCCTCGGGAATAACTCCGGACAGCTTGAGAAATTTTTGCTCGAGCCGCTCGCGCGACAGCGGCGACGTGGTGGTGCCTTCGAAATCGGTTTTCGCAATGCTCAACGTGCGGCCATCTTTCAGTTCGATGTGCAGCCGGCACGCCATGTCGTTATTGTTCGGTCCGTCCTTGTCATAGGGCCGCAGCGCGACGCGCTTGGCGAGTTCCAGGATCGCCGGGTTTTGCTTCGGCCCGTCGAGGAACGCCTGCGGATCGCCGGGATCGCGGAACATAGCCAGCGCGATGGTGAACGGCAGGCTGTACTGCGCCGTGGCGACGTCGCGTGGCGCCGGGTCGGCGTGGTGCGACAGCACCTTGTCCGAGACTTCGATGGTGATCGTGGCGACGTCCGCCGGCGTGAATCGATGCTGCGCCCGCAGCGCCAGCAAAGCTTGCACCGGCGATTGCGACGTGACGTGGCACGGAAATGTCTTGAACGTGATGGTCAGCGTTTCCCAGCGTTCGCCCAGGCCTGCGGCGATGAGCGAAGCGTCGCCGTCGCGGGCATAGACGTCGAGCACGCCGAACTTGCCTTCGAGGATAACCTCGGGCCCCTCGAAGCCGCGCGCCGCGAGGTTCGCCGCCGTCACGCCGCCTTCCGCGGCGCGGCCCATGTGGATGCGCTTGACCATGCCGCCCTGGCCGGACTTCACGAACGCCAGTAGCCCTGAGCAAAACGAGCCGCCGATGCCCATCGCCATCGTCGTCTGCTGCGCCGTCAGCTTCATGATCCTGCTGGCCGCGACCGCCGAGCCGAACACGCCGGTGATTCCCGGTGCATGAAAGCCGAGCTTTTCGCTCGAGCTTTTTGCCGCAAGCGCGAAACGGAACATGCATTCCAGGCCGGCGACGAAGGCGGTGATCAAATCCTTGCCGGACACTTCGGCTTCTTCGGCTGCAGCTAAAGCACCTGTCAGCACGGTGGCGCCGGGATGCACGCCGGTCGACGGCTGGCGCAGATTGTCGAACTCGAAAGCATGGGCGAAGGCGCCGTTGGCGAAGGCCGCGCCCGGCGCGCTGGTGCGGCGAAAGCCCGAGTCGAGGATGGACGAGCGACCGGTGCCGACGTGCTGCACGTAATCGTCGACGATTTTGCTCCACGGCATCGTCGAGCCGAACAGCACGACGCCGACGGTATCGACGATGCAGGCCTTGGCGATGGCGACGGCCGGCGCCGGAATGTCTTCGTAGCGCAAGCCGGCCGCGAACTGCGCCAGCGCTTTGGTCTCACCCGCCATGATGCCCCGTTTGGTTCGTTTGTGGGCAGTTCCGCATAGTCTGGACGAGGGGCGGAGTAAATACTGAGCCTTGCCGCGCGGGGAGAGGTATTTCAGGCATGTTTTGCCCACGCCCCAGCCATGGCGTCACCGCGTTGACATACAGGCCTAAGCGCCTAAATTAGAGGGTACTCCGAGGGGTGCCCGGTGTTGGGCTGAGAAAAACCCTTTGAACCTGATCCGGGTCATGCCGGCGAAGGGACAGGACATGGCGACTTCCAGATATCTTGCCAAGCTCATCGGGCCGATCTTCTTGACCATCGGCATCGGCATGCTCGTCAACGGGCCGTTCTACCGCGACCTCATCACCGAGGCCGTGGCCAGTCATGTGCTGATCTATCTCTCCGGCGTGCTTTCGCTGCTCGCCGGCCTCGCCGTCGTCATGGCGCATAATCGCTGGTCCGGCGGCTGGCCGATTATCATCACGGTGCTCGGCTGGCTGATGGTGATCGGCGGCGTCATCCGCATCGTCGTGCCGCAGCTCGTGCAGACGGTCGCGGTGACCATCTATGCCGGACATGCCGCCATCATCGTCGCTGCAATTCTTTGCGTCGCCCTTGGCGGCTTTTTGAGTTTCAAGGGCTTTAGCCAATAACCCCCAATCGGGAGCTAACAATGAACAAGCCACTTTCCGAGTCCGATCTCGCCACCCCGAAGGTCACCACCGGCCCGATCGCCGGCTCGCGAAAAATCTTCTCGGTGCCGGAGGCGGCGCCGGACCTGCGCGTGCCGCTGCGCGAGATTGCGCTTTCGGAAGGTTCCGGCGAGGAGCCGGTGCGGGTCTACGATCCGTCCGGGCCTTACACGGACAACGATGCGGCGATCGACGTCGAGACGGGCTTGAAGCGCGCGCGCATCGCGTGGGTGAAAGAGCGCGGCGGCGTTGAGGAATATGACGGCCGGCCGATCAAGCCGGTCGATAACGGCAATGCGTCCGGCAAGCATCTGGCGCGCAATTTCCCCAATACGCCGAGGCCGCTGCGCGGGCTCGACGGCCATCCGGTGACCCAGCTCGAATGGGCGCGCAAGGGCGTCATCACCAAGGAAATGATCTACGTCGCCGAGCGCGAAAATCTCGGCCGCAAGAAGATGCTCGACGGCGCGCAAGCCGCCCATGACGACGGCGAAAGCTTCGGCGCCTCGGTGCCGCTGTTCGTCACGCCGGAATTCGTGCGCGACGAGGTGGCGCGCGGCCGCGCTATCATTCCGTGCAACATCAACCACGCCGAGCTCGAGCCGATGGCGATCGGGCGAAACTTCCTCACCAAGATCAACGCCAATATCGGCAACTCCGCCGTCACCTCCTCGGTGGAAGAGGAAGTCGAAAAGATGGTGTGGGCGATCCGCTGGGGCGCCGACACGGTGATGGACCTCTCCACCGGCCGCAACATCCACAACACCCGCGAATGGATTCTGCGCAATTCGCCGGTGCCGATCGGCACCGTGCCGATCTATCAGGCGCTGGAGAAGGTCAACGGCGACCCCGTCAAGCTCGATTGGGAATGCTACAAGGACACGCTGATCGAGCAGTGCGAGCAGGGCGTCGATTATTTCACCATCCATGCCGGCGTGCGGCTCGGCTACATCCACCTGACGGCCAACCGCGTCACCGGCATCGTCTCGCGCGGCGGCTCGATCATGGCCAAGTGGTGCCTGGCGCATCACAAGGAGAGCTTCCTCTACGAGCGCTTCGACGAAATCTGCGACTTGATGCGCAAATACGACGTGTCGTTCTCGTTGGGCGACGGCCTGCGCCCCGGCTCGATCCGCGACGCCAACGACCGCGCGCAATTCGCCGAGCTGGAAACGCTGGGCGAACTGACCAAGGTCGCCTGGGCCAAAGGCTGCCAGGTGATGATCGAAGGCCCCGGCCACGTGCCGCTGCACAAGATCAAGATCAATGTCGACAAGCAGCTCAAGGAATGCGGCGAGGCGCCGTTCTATACGCTCGGACCGCTCGTCACCGACATCGCGCCAGCCTACGACCACATCACGTCGGCGATCGGCGCCGCCATGATCGGCTGGTTCGGCACCGCCATGCTCTGCTACGTCACGCCGAAGGAGCATTTGGGCCTGCCCGACCGCAACGACGTCAAGGACGGCGTCATCGCCTACAAGATCGCGGCGCATGCCTCCGACTTGGCGAAGGGCCATCCCGCCGCGCAACTGCGCGACGACGCGCTCTCACGCGCCCGTTTCGACTTCCGCTGGATCGACCAGTTCCACCTCTCGCTCGACCCCGACACCGCGCTCAAATACCACGACGAGACGCTACCCAAGGACGCCCACAAGGTGGCGCACTTCTGCTCCATGTGCGGGCCGAAATTCTGCTCGATGAAGATCACGCAAGACGTGCGCGATTACGCGGCGACGCTCAACGACCAGCAGCAGGGCATGGCCGACATGTCGAAGAAGTTCTTGGACATGGGGGCGGAGGTTTATGTGGATGCGGGGAAGGTGAAGGAGAGTAACAAGGCATTGTAATTTGTAAGACGGGTTAGCCGACTGCGTAACCCGCCGCATTGGTGAATGGGGGTGTCAGTCCCTCCACATCCTACAGCGTGTCTCTACGCTCATCCTGGCTGTTTGGCACGCTCATGCGGATTCGGTAAGACGCTAAGGTGCGTCTTTCGAAAGCCCTTCTATCTTCAAGCCTGGGCGTGACAGACTCGATGGAATGTCGCGTACTTTCGTTCCCTTAATAAAAAGCCATCGGAGCGAGCTTAAGGAAGTTAGCGGTTCAAGGTTGGTAACTTTTGTATTTTCAAGATTAAGCTAGAAAAGGGATTCGAGACGTGATAACGGCCTGAGATCGGTAACTGCCGTATGGGCGAGGTCAAGCGATTCAAGTGATAATATCCCAGCTAATGGTTTCACATCTCGAACATTTGTTCGTCGTAGCCGAAGAAGCCTGAGGGACGATAGGCCAGCCAGGGGCGTAAGGTCACTAATGTCGGTGTCATCGAGAGAAAATGAGTTCAGTTGCGATAACCCGGAGAGCGGTTTGAGGTTTGTCACTGCTGTGCTGGATAGATAAAGCGCCTCCAAAGAGGTTATATTTGATATGGGGGTGAGGTCCGAGACATGGGCGCCAATAATTGAAAGCGATTCGAGCGAGCGTAATTTCGATAGTGGTGTGAGGTCATTTATGAATGTCTTGTCTAGGGACAGAGATTTGAGCGCTGACAGCCCTGATAACGGTGTGAGATCCGTGATGCTCGTACCATCGAGATTGATAGTTGTAAGCCCCGTTAGTGTAGCAAGGGCTGAGATGTCATGCACCCGCACCTTTACCCTAGTCAGCTGTCGTAGATTGGAGAGTCCCAATAATGGTGTAAGTGTACCTAATTTACGTGTGCCGAGTGGCAAATACTCAATGAATGGTCGCCAGGATTCTGGTGGCGGATTGCCCTCGTGAATCATTGCGGTGGCCGCATAGATATTGAAATCGGGTGGGACTTTTGGCGATTGAATGGACGTCGGTCCTTCGCGGCGCCTTGCCTCTAATCTTTTGGCATAGTTTGCAAAATCATCGGAAATCTCGCGTATCGTTTGAGTACCTGCTTTAAATATCCGCTCTTTCAGCAAATGCCACTTATCGTAAAAATAATCGGCAACGTCTGTGCCTTGAGCGAGAAGTTGGGCAGACTGTTCGAGAAGAGCGGGATAATCGCGAAGCGCACCTGCTAAGCGGCGCAGTCTCGCTGCAGCGATGCGCGGCATGCGTAATTCGCCGCGTCCAAGCAGGTTTAAGATAAGCGCGTCAGTTATTCTTCGGCGAAGAGTTTCCGCCTGCTGAGAACCGGTAGGTCGGAGCGCGTCGATCTCTTTTCTTTCTTGTTCTAGCTCTTTCTGAGTCTCCACAGTTCGGAGTACAAGGGAACTCGCAGAGCCATCATTGGGCGGCGAAATTCCTGTTTCTGGCCCTTCAGGCTCCCATTCCTCTGCAGCTAGTCGATTTGCAGTCTGCAATGCCGTTGATACGGAACTCATTAGATTGCGCAATCGCTGATCAATAGGCTCTCCCCTTAAGGGTGGAGGCGCCCCCGCGACCGACTGTGATCCCGTTTGATCCTCGTGCAGGATGTGCTGACTTCGAATCGCGCCTAACTGAGATTGTGATTCGCTTAGTGGCCTGAGACAGCCCCGTGCTGTACCATCCGGCAACTCTCGCAATGCGTTCGCAATTTCGAGTACAGCAGACTTTGGAAAGTGATCGGGCAGCGGAGCATTTAGTTGCTTGAAGAATTCTGCAAGCGCTGCAGCATCCGCACGGACCTCGCCAAGTTCTACGGCAAGATCGGGAGGGGGAGACGAATAGTGCAGCGCCATTCGAGAAGCCGAAATAGCATTTGTTTGCTGACGCGTGAGAACCGCAAGATTACTACAACTGTGGAGAGAAATGGAAGAGCATGCGTGGATTAGCCCGAACGCAGCAAGCGTAGCCCGGATTGAGTGAAACGAAATCCGGGGCAGGCCTCACGGCGCGATCCCGGATTTCGCTTTGCTCAATCCGGGCTGCTTCCGCTGCGCGCTGTGCAATTCGGACGCCGCCGCGCAGCCGCGAAAAGATTCGTACAGCGCAGAAAGCCTTGATTGACAGGCACAACTTCTCTTTTGCGAATCTTTAGCGTGGAGTGAAACGCGTCCGGGCTTGCGCGCAGCGGCAATCGCGCCGCGCAACCCCGCGATTTGTCTGCATAAATCGAAAAGCCTTTGACAGCGCCGTTGCGGATTTGAATAACGGCGTCCATCCCGTTCATCGTAAGGGACGTCAACCGGTGACGCCGACTGACGGAGCGGGTGCGGTTCCTGCGGGCGGAGTTCGTCGCTCTTAGCCTTCAGGCGGTTTGGGTATCAGCCCGTCCGGCGCGTGGCGGACTGCGAGGTGCTCGCTGCACTGGTGCCGGAGAGGGTCCTCCCGTTTGCATCCGGTGGTTCCAGGAAGCGCGGCCCAGGCCGAGTCGGGAATCCCGGCGCATGACCGCGGAGGAGCGCCGAAAGGCGAGCGGTCCCGCTTATCGGGCCGCGGCTGCGCCCGCGCATCGCGGCGCGGCAACTGGAATTGGTGCGCCGTTCGGCGCTCCGCCTCCCTCTTTGGGGAGCAAAGACATCGCCTCCCGTCCGTTCAAGGCAAGCTTTCTTGGAAAGCGTGACAGAACACCCGGATGCTAGTCGCATCGCGGGAATGCAGTTCCGCGTCGTCATTGCCGGGTTTCCGGTGGTGACGAGAGGGTGCGTCGCTGTTTGACATTGTGGATCGGACAATAAAGACGCCCGTTCGCGATGTCGGCGCGCTTAAGACCGCACTCGCCCGCCATCCACATTCAGCGTCTGGCCGGTCATGAACGCCGCGTCGTCGCTGGTGAGAAACGACAGTGCGCCGACCAGATCGTCCGGCACCTCGACGCGCTTGATCGCCTGCAGGCCGGCGACGGCAGTGAATTCGTCGTCCATGGTGGCAAAACCCGGGCGCGGCTTTCGCACCAGCGTTCCCGGCGACCGGGTCAGTCCCGGCGCGATCGCATTGACGGTGATGCCGTCGGCCGCGACGTCGCCCGCGAGGCCCCGGGTGAAGCCGATGATGCCGCCCTTCGAGGCGACGTAGTGCGCAAAGCCGGTGGTCACCGAGCCGAATGTGCTCGAGGCCAGGTTGACGATGCGGCCCCATTTGCGGGCGCGCATGCCCGGCACGAATGCCGCGGTGACGAGGAATGTGCCGTCGAGATTGATGGACAAAACCTTGCGCCAGTCGGCAAACGTCATGGCGGCGAAGTCGAGCTGCGGGTAAATTCCGGCGCAATTCACCACGATATCGGCGCGGCCGAATTTCTGCTGCACCGCTTTCGCCATCGCCGCGACCGAGTCGGGGCTCGACACATCGCAGCCCACCGCGAGCGCATTGCGCCCTGCCGCTTCGACGAGCTTCACGGTCTCACGTCCGTCCGCCATATCGGCGACGGCAATGTGCACGCCGTCTTCCGCGAGACGTTTTGCGAAGGCTTGCCCGATGCCGTTTGCGCCGCCGGTGATGACGGCGACTTTATCCTTGTGGCCTTTTCCCACGCGTGATCCTCCCTTGATTGCGTCCTCAATCTCCAAACACCCACCGGATAATCCGCGCATCGCGCTGATACCCGCCATTCCTGGCAAACGGCTCGTTGGTCCAGAACGTGTCCGCCGCGGCCCGGTCCGGCAGTTCGAGCAGCAGCGCGGTGCCGATATTGCCGGCGCCGTCGGCGGAGCGGATCGGGCCGCGGAAGATGAAGCTGTCGCCGTAGGACGCGAAGTAGGATTCGTGGGCGTGCAGGTGCTCGCGAAAGAATTCGGGCGTGCCGGTCTTGGGCCCGGTGCACAGGAACTGCTGCAAACCCTTGCGGCGATAGTCGGCG
>JBEKKM010000120.1:0-15667 GCA_050010715.1 Xanthobacteraceae bacterium
GTTCGCGAATTCACCAAGTGGGACGATCAGCCGGCCTCGTTGCAGCATTTCGCCGAGTCGGCGGTGCGCGCCTACAAGATCGCGACGACACCGCCGATGGGACCGGTCTTCCTGGCGCTCGATGCCGAGTTGCAGGAGAACCCGATTCCCGATGCCGAGTCCTTGCGCATTCCCAAATTCGCCCCGGTGATCCCGCCGCAGGGCGATTCCGCTGCGATCGCGCAGGCGGCCAAGATGCTGGTCGAGGCGCAGAACCCGGTCATCGTCTGCGACCGCGTCGCGCGCACGCCCGCCGGCATGGCGAACCTGGTCGAGCTTGCCGAGACCTTGCAATGCGCCGTGATCGACAATGCCGGCCGCATGAATTTCCCGTCGCGGCATCCGCTCAACCAAAGCTTCCGCCGCGCCATGATCGGCCAAGCCGACGTCATTCTCGCCATCGAGATGAACGATCTCTGGGGCACGCTCACCCATTTCAGCGACCGCATCAACCGCCGGTCACGGCCGGCCTACAAACCCGACACAAAAGTCATCACGCTCGGCGTGCGCGATCTTTATCTGAAATCCAACTATCAGGATTTCGGCCGCTGGCAGGACGTCGATCTCGATATCGCCGGCGACGGCGAGGCGTCGCTGCCGGCGCTGACCGAAGCGGCCAAGCGCCTGATCGACGACGGCCGCAAGTCAGCCTATGCCGAGCGCGGCAAGAAACTCGCCGCCGCGCATCTCGCCATGGTCGAGCGCTCCAAGACCGATGCCACCATCGGCTGGGATGCGAGCCCGATCACCACGGCACGGATGTGCGCGGAGGTCTATAACCAGATCAAGGACGAAGACTGGTCGGTGGTCGGCACCTCGATCCGGCTCTCCTGGATGCACCGGCTGTGGGATTTCAAGAAGCCACACCAATGGAACGGCGTCTCCGGCGGCGCCGGCGTCGGCTATAACCTGCCGGCTTCGCTCGGCGCCGCGCTCGCCAACAAGAAGCACGGCCGTTTCACCTTGGCGTTCGGCGGCGACGGCGACTTCATGTTCAATCCGGGCGCGTTGTGGACCGCGGCGCACCACAAGATTCCGATCCTCTACATCGTGCAAAACAACCGCGCTTATCATCAGGAATACATGTATCTCATCGCCATGGCGGCGCGGCATGGCCGCGGCGTCGACAAGATGGACATCGGCACCACCATCAAGAATCCGAATATCGATTACGCCACCGTCGCGCACGGCATGGGCGCCCACGGCGAGGGGCCGATCACCGATCCAAAGGATCTCGCGCCGGCGCTCACCCGCGCCATCGCCGCGGTGAAGGCCGGCGGGCCGGCCGTGGTCGATGTCGTGACCGATCCGCGCTGAGGAGAATGACAATGAAAAAGTTCAAACGTATCGCGGTGACGGCGTTGGCCGTGGCCGCTCTCGGCGTCGGCTCAGTTTCGGTGGCGCAGGACGCCCCGCAAGGCAATGCTGCCAACGGCAAACGCATCTTCCTCGCCGACGGCTGTTTCACCTGCCACGGCCGCTCGGGGCAGGGCGGCGCCTATAACGGCCCGGCGCCGATCCTCGCCCATACCGCGCTGCCGTTCGACGGCTTCAAAGGCCAATTGCGCAATCCGTCCGACGACATGCCGGCCTTTTCGGAAGCGGTACTGTCGGACAAGGATATCGCCGACATCTACGCCTTCGTGCAATCGCTGCCGGGGCCGACCTCGGCCAAGGATATCGCCATCCTGAACAATTGAGCGTTATCGCAGCTTCGAGCCAGCGTCGCTCGCGCGGCTGCGGTGGCGTGCGCTTGTGAGCGCAAATCCAGCCAACTACAATTTGTTTTATTGCAACCGATAGGACCGAAACGACATGGCCGATAATACTGTCAACGTCATCACCATCTGCGGCAGCCTGCGCAAGGGCTCTTACAACGCCGCGCTGGCGCGCACCTTGCCGTCGCTGGCGCCCGCGGGAATGTCGATCGCGCCGGCGCCGGCCTGGGACAAGATGCCGATCTACAATCACGACATTCAAGCCGGTGCCGGCTTTCCCGCCGACGCCGAAGCCTGGGCCGCCGCCATCCGCTCAGCCGACGGCGTCATCATCGTCTCGCCGGAATACAACTGGAGCATCCCGGGCGGATTGAAGAACGCCATCGACTGGGTCTCGCGCATGAAGGACGTGCCGTTCAAGGACAAGCCGGTGGCGATCCAGTCCTGCGCCGGCGGCGTGCTTGGTGGCGCGCGCATGCAATACCACTTGCGGCAAAGTCTCACCTCAATCGACGCTCACCTGTTTGGCAAGCCGGAAATTCTGGTGACGTTCGCCGCCAAGAAATTCGACGAGAAGACGCTGGAACTGACCGATCAGCCGACCATCGACATCGTCAAGCAGCAACTCGCCGGGTTTGAGAAATTCATCCGCCGGCTGAACGGAAAGACATAGCCATGGCCCGTCTCGACGGCCGCGTCGCGTTGCTCACCGGCGGCGCCAAGGGTATTGGCCGGCACTATGCGCATCGGCTCGCAGCCGAAGGCTCGCGCCTGATGATCGCCGACATCGCCGACGGCAGGGAACTAGCCGAGGAGATCGCGGGAAAACATGGCGCCAATTCGGTGGCAAGCGCGGTTGCCGATGTCAGCGACGAAGGCGCGGTGAAGACGCTGGTGGCCAAGACCATGGACCGCTTCGGCAAGATCGACATTCTGGTCAATAACGCGGCTTTGTTCGCGCCGCTGCAGGAGCAGAAGGTCACCGAGATCGACGTCGGACTGTGGGATAAAGTCATGTCGATCAATATCCGCGGCGTGTTTTTGATGACCAAGCACGTCGCGCCGCACATGATCGCGCAAAAATACGGCAAGATCATCAATATCAGCTCCGGAACCGTCGCTCGCGGCATTCCCAATTTCGCCCATTACGTGACCTCGAAGGGCGCGGTGACGGCATTCACCCGCTCGGTGTCGCGCGAGCTCGGCGAGCACAATATCTGCGTCAACAACCTGGCGCCGGGATTTACGTTGAGCGACAGCGTCATCAACGAGAACCCGGGCCATCTCGCGCATTCGCAGGCGCCGTCGCTGGCCCGGCGCGCGCTCAAGCGCGACGAATACCCCGAGGACCTGCTCGGCGCGCTGGTGTTCCTGGCTTCTGCCGACAGCGACTTCGTCACCGGCCAGACCATCGCCGTCGACGGTGGCGCCACCAATAATTAAGCGGCAGCCCGCTACGGCTGCATGGCAGGCCCCTCAGGCCTCCATTTCCCGCTATTTCCGGGAGACCGCGCATTGACTATATTCCGGTGCAGTAATCGACTTTTGCGATTTATGGAGGACGCCCATGGCGGTCGCGACCGTGAGAAAATCGACCAACGGCAAACCCGGCCCCAAGCACAATATCGAGGCAGTCCGGGAAGCCTATTACGAGCGCATCGCCAAGCGCGACATGGCGCCCCTGTGGAAGGTCATGAAATCGGTCGTTACCAAGGAGCCGGTGACCCGCTGCCAGCCCCATGTCTGGCACTATGACGACGTCAAATCCCTGGTCATGGAATCGGGCGGCCTGATCACCGCCGAGGAGGCCAATCGCCGCGTGTTGATCCTGGAAAACCCGGCGATGCACGGCGAATCCAAGGCCACCAACACGCTATTTGCCGGCATCCAGATGATCCTGCCCGGCGAGGTCGCGCCAGCCCACCGCCACGTGTCCTCCGCCATCCGCTTCGTCCTCGACGGCGAGGGCGCCTATACCGCGGTCGACGGCGAGAAGGCTTTCATGGCGCCCGGCGATTTCGTCATCACCGCCAACTGGGCACCGCACGATCACGGCAACACGTCGAAGAAGCCGATGCTGTGGCTCGACGTGCTCGACTTCCCGGCCGTCAATTTCTTCGAAACCTCGTTCGCCGAGGGTTCCGACGAGCCGACCCAGGAGACCACGCGCAAGGACGGCGATTCGCTGAGCTTCTACGGCTCCGGCGTGCTGCCCGAAGGTTCGTGGGACAGGAGCTATACCCCGGTCATCAACTACACCTACAAACGCACCCGGCCGATCGTCGAGCGCATGATGCAGTCGGGCGATATCGACAAGCGCCATGGCGCGCGTGTGCACTATGCCAATCCCGTCACCGGCGGCCCGGTGCTGCCGACCATGGGCGCGTGGCTCGCCATGCTTCCGAAGGGGTTCAAGGGCGAGCCCTATCGCGCCACCGACGGCACCATCTTCGTCTGCGTCGAGGGCGAGGGCACCACCACGGTCGACGGCAAAGTGCTGGAATGGCGCCCCAACGACGTCTTCGTGGTGCCGCCATGGAAGCGCTACCACCACCATGCGGCCAAGGAGTCGGTGCTGTTCTCGATTTCCGACCGCCCGGCGCAAAAAGCGCTCGGAATCTGGCGCGAGGGGAAGTGAAGGCGGTTGCCTTCACTCACGACGTTCCACCGCAACGCGTCGTTTTTGGCTCCGGTGCGCTCAATCGCGTCGCCGACGAGGCGGCGCGGCTCAAAATCGAGCGCGCGGTCATAATCGCGACGCCGGGCAGCGGCGCACGCCTTGGCGAGAAAGTCAGAGCGCTGCTTGGTACGCGCGTGGCCGCCCTGCACGCGCAAGCCGTCGTGCACGTGCCGAAGGCGGTCGCCGAAGCCGGGCTCGCGGCGGCGCGCGCGAACGACGCCGATGGATTGATCGCGGTCGGCGGCGGCTCCGCGATCGGGCTTGCCAAGGCGATCGCGCTCGAGACCGGCCTGCCGATCCTCGCCATTCCGACGACCTATTCCGGCTCCGAGGCGACGCCGATCATCGGCATGACCGACGGCGAGCGCAAAATCACCGGCCGCGACATCAAGGTCGTGCCGCGCACCATCATCTACGACCCCGATCTCACCCTCGGCCTGCCGGCCGTGGTCAGCGCCGCAAGCGGCATGAACGCCATCGCCCATTGCGTCGAGGCGCTGTGGGTCGACAGCCGCACGCCGGTCACAGTCGGGCTCGCCACCGAGGCGATGCGGCGGTTTGCGCACAATCTGCCGGCGGTGGTCGCCGATGGTGCGAACGTCGCGGCGCGCGGCGAGTGCCTGATCGGTGCCTGGCTCGCCGGAACAGTGCTCAGCGCCGGCACCGCGCTGCATCACAAGCTCGCCCACGTGCTCGGCGGCCTCGGGCTGCCGCATGCCGAGACCCACGCGATCATGCTGCCGCATGTGATGCGCTTTAATCTGCAAGCGGCGCCCGAGGCGAAGGCGCGCTTACACGACGCGCTCGGCAGCGACGACCCGGCGGCCGCGGTCGCCGCGATGCTGAAGAAATTCCCGATCCAGCAACGGCTGCGCGATGTCGGCTTTGATGCCGCGAAGGCCGATTTCGTCGCCGGGGAGATCGCAGCCGCCGCAATCACCGCGCCGCGGCCGGCTTCGGCGAGCGACGTGCGCGATTTGTTAGCCGCGGCGTATTGAGACTTCTTCTCCCTCCCCCTTGTGGGGAGGGAAAAAATTTCAATTTAAAATCTTATCGGCAATACCGCTCTTGATCAGCTTGCCCCAGCGCGCACTTTCGCTGCGAATGAAAGTATCGAGCTCTTCGGGCGTGCTCGACTCGGCGTTCAGCCCCGCCTTTTCCAGCCGTGCGGCCATCGCAGGATCGGCGAAGATAGCGGCGATCTCGCGCTGGACCTTGTGGATGACCGGCTTCGGCGTGCCAGCCGGCGCGACGATGCCGATCCAGGTCGCGCTTTCGGCGATGTCGGGCAGGCCGGCGGCGACGGACAGGCTCGGCACTTCCGGCATGAGCGGCAGCGGGCGGTTGCTGTATTTCGCCAGCGCGCGGAATTTGCCAGCCTCGATCAGCGGCAGGCTGTTGGAAACGCTGTCCAGCGCAAAATCGACGGCGCCGGTCAGAAGGCCCTGGGTGATGTCGGCGCTGCCCTTGTAGGGCACCAGCGTGACGTCGATCCCGGCGGCCTGCAGGAAGGCCAGCGCGCCGAGCCGCGAGGTAATGGTGCCGGCGCCGACATTGAGCCTACCGGGATTGGCTTTGGCCTTGGCGATCAGCTCGGCCATCGTCTGCGGCCCATCGCTGCGCGTGGTGATGAGCGAAATGTTCTTGGTCAGCAAGGTGACCGGCGCGAAATCCTTCTGCGGATCGTAGGGCAGGTTGGTCATCACCAAGGGATTCATCACCATGGTCACGTCCATGGCGACGAGCAGCGTGTAGCCGTCGGGCGCCGACTTCGTCACCAGTTCGGCGCCGATCGCGGTGTTGCCGCCGGCGCGGTTCTCGATCACCACCGGTTCTCCCCAATGCTCGGACATTTTCGCACCGACGATGCGGGCGATAGTGTCGGCCGGCCCGCCGGGCGGAAACGGCACGATCATGCGGATGGTGTGGCTCGGATAATTTTTTGTGTCAGCATCCTGCGCCGATGCCGAGGCCGGCGCGGCGATCAGGAGCAGGACAGCCGCGAGAGCGCGAGCAATGCCGGACATGCGTCACTTGAAAATATAATTGGCGTTGTCGTGGATGACCTTGCCCCAGCGCTCGGTCTCGCTGTGGACGAACGCTTTGAGCTCTCCGGGCGTGCTCGACACCGCGACGATGCCGGCGTCCTGCAGCCGCTTGGCGACGGCGGGATCGGCATAGATGGTGGCGATGAAATGCGAAAGCTTGCCGACGATCTCGCTCGACGTACCGGCCGGCGCGTAGAACGCGATCCAGGTCGAGATGTCGCCGAGTTCCGGGACGCCCGCCGCCTCGGCGAGCGGCGGCAGGTCGGGCAGTTGGCTCAACGGCCGATCGCTCAATTTCGCCAGCGCGCGGAATTTGCCGACCTTGATGAGCGGATAGCTCGACGCCATGCCGTCGATGCCGAAATCGACGCTGCCGGTGAGTAGCCCCTCCACGGTCTCGGCGCTGCCCTTGTAGGGGATGATGGCGAAGTTGGTGCCGGTGAGCTTTGCGAACAGCAGCGCGGCGAGCCGGCCATTGGTGGTGCCGGTGCCGAAATTGAGCTTGCCGGGCCGCGCTCTGAGCGTCTCGATCAGGTCCGCCACGGTTTGCGCAGAGGAATCCGCGCTCACTTCCAGGACCGAGATATTTTTTGCGCCGAGCGAGATCGGCTCGAAATCCCTGACCGGATCGTACGGCAGCTCCTTCTTCAGCAGCGGATTGAGCACCATGGTCGAATCCATGGCGGCGAGCAGCGTGTAGCCGTCGGGATCAGCCTTGGCCACCACTTCCGCGCCGATAGTGGTGTCGGCGCCCGGGCGATTTTCGATCACCACCGTTTGGCCCCACGACGCCGTCATCTCCTTGGCGACGATGCGGGTGAGAATGTCGGTCGGGCCGCCGGGCGGAAACGGCACGATGATGTGGATCGGCCGGTTGGGATAATTGACGGCTTCGAGCTCTTGCGCGCGCGCAGTCGCGCTCGCGCCGGTCGCAAATGCGATCAGCGCGGCGGCAGCGATCGTGCGTTGCGCGCGGACCGTCATGTCAGGCATCAAGGTCCTTCATCAGCCGGCCAAGATTAGGCGTCGGCTCGCCGTCGCCAAGCTTTTCCTTGAGGCGCTTGAGGCAGCCCCACAGCACCGCTTGGTTGCTGTTGACCACCGGCTTGCCTAGCGCTTCCTCGATCGCGGTCACCGCCTCGATCTGGGTGGTGTTGGTGCAGCTCAGGAAGATACCGTCGGCCTCCGGCGTATCGTTCTCGCGCGCCAGCTCGAGCCAGCGTTGCGGCGTCACCGCTTCGAAGTCGGCGGCGGTGGCGCATTTGAGCGCCACGTCCTTGACCACGGTGAAGCCGGCGGCGTTCAGATAGCTGATGATCGGCGCATTGGACATGTAGGGGCTGAGCAGCACGAGCTTCTTCAAGCCCAGTACGCGCAATGCATCGTTTACCAGGCTCGACGTCGACAGCGCCTCGATGCCGGTGGTCTTCTCAATGAGATTGATGATGCGCGCCTCGCCGTCGGCGCCTTCCTTCATCGATGTATTTGTGCAGTGGAAGACGATGAGGTCGGGCCCGGCGTCGGCCAGCGTGCCGGCGGCATGGGCGATCTCGTCGGTCAACTCGGCGACCGTCTTGCCCGGCTGTCCGGCAACGCGGCCGCGCGCCACGTGAATACCAAGCCCCTCGGGCGCGTAGTGATTGAATTGCGGCTCGGTCATGCGATTGACCGAGGGGATGATCAGGCCGATGCGCGCCCGCGGCTCGGCAAGCGCGGCGGCAAGGGGCTCCTGCTCTGCGATGGCGTCCATGTTTCGTACTCCTCTGCGCTCTACTGTACCGATAATCCGACGCTTTTGGCCAAAGCGCCCCAATAGGATACTTCCTCGGCCAGGAACTTGTTGAGGCCGGCGACGTCGACATCCATCGCCAAGGCGGCCTGCCGCTGGAAGTAATCGCGGACTTTTGGGGTTTTGAGGATGCGGCGGACCTCCCGGTTGAGCTTCTCGACGACATCAGGCGGCAGGTTCTTCGGGCTGGTCAGCCAGAACCAAGTGTCGCCGTGCACCTCGGGATAGCCCTGTTCGGTAAAAGTTGGAATGTCCTTGTAGACCGGGTTGCGCTCGGTCGAGGTCACGGCGACCGCGGTGACCGCGCCGGCCTTGATTTGCTCACCCGACGTCAAAAGCCCGGTCATCGACAGCGCGATATGGTTGCCGAGAACCTCCATCAAACCGGAATTGGGCGCCGGCACATGCACGAGCTCGATGCCTGCCTTGCGTTTGAGCTGCTCCATCATCAATTGCCCGAGCGAGCCCGGACCGGGCGACGAGAAGGTCAATGGCGTCTGCCGGGCGTGGGCGGTTTTGACCAGGTCGGCGAGGTTGCCGATGCCGAGCGTCGGATTGGCGATCAGTACGAAGCCGTCGGCGCCGATCATGGCGATGTGAGAAAAATCCTTGATCGGGTCATAGCCGACATTGGGATTGATCGCGGGGCTGGTGATGTGCGGCCCGGAGCCGCCAATCATCAGCGTGTAGCCGTCGGGCGCCGCGCGCGCGGTGAGCGCCGCGCCGATAGTGCCGCTAGAGCCCGGATGGTACTCGATATAAAATTGCTGGCCGAACGTCTCCGACAGCTCCTCCGCGATCAGCCGGCCGAACTGATCGGCGCTGCCGCCCGGCGAGAAGGCGACGATGATCTTTACCGAGCGCGTCGGCCAATCTTGCGCCGGTGCCGGGGCAGCCGCCGTCGCGGTCAGCATCGTGGCGGCCAAGGCGAGCGTCGCGAGTGTCCTCATGCGACCGTCCGTTCCGTCACCAGGCGCCGCATAAGGCCGTCGCAGGATGCCGCCTTATCAAGCGCCATGATCGCGTCGACAATGCCGTTTCGGCGATCTGGGGCGAGATGACGCTCGGTGACGCCGGCGAATTTGTCCAGCACCGTTTGCGTGTCGAGGCCGTCTGGCGAAAAGCCGGGCGGCTGGACGATTTCCACGTCATAAGGCCGGCCATCGTGCTCGATGGCGTGGAGGGCGCACGGATAGGCCTCGGCGGCGCGGCTGGTCATATCGGCGTCGGTCGTGATGGCGAGGCGCGTCATCAGCGCGCGCACTTTTGCGTCGTTCCAGCGCGCGTCGTCGAATTGGCGCAGTCCGAAGGTGCCGTCGGTGAGCGCAACGGCAATGAGGAAATGCAGGCTGTGGTCGGCAGCCTCGCGGGATCGCGGCTCGATGCGGCCGGGATCGGCAAGCCAGCGGCGCACGATGGGCAGGTCGGCAAGCGCGACGCGTATGGTTTTGAGCCGATCGACACTGCCGCCGACCAGGCGATGCAAGGCGATGCCGGCCGCGACCGCGCTCTGGCCGCCGGCAAAGCACGGATAGGCCTTTATCGCGCTGCGCACGATGAAGCCGTCGTCCGGCAAAGGCGCGCCGAATATGTCGCCCGCCGGCCCGCGCGGGAACACCGCTCTAAGCCCGCGCTCGGCTTCGAAAAGATCGAGCGGGCCGGTGACGCCCTGGGCCGCAAGTAACGTCGCCTGCATGCCGTTCTGGGCGATCAGCGCATTGGCGATGTTCTTCGCAGCCGATATGCCGCCCTCGCGCACGGCGACCGGCGTCGCCGCGCGCGCCGCGCCGAGCGCAATCGCATGCGCGAGCTTGTGCTGCGGCAGCCGCACCAGCCAGCCGGCGACGGCCGGCGCCACGACACCGGATATGCTGACGCCGTCCCACACCGAGTCCGCATCCATCAGCGCTTTGCCGCGGCCGTAGATTTCGTAAGCGAGCACGATGGCGGCGAGGAGATCGCGTCCGGGCGAACCGGCAAGCTCCGCGGCGGCAAGCGCGACCGGGATATTGTCGCTCGGATGGCCGCCACGGGCGCCGCTATGCGGATGGGCGCCGACCACATAGTCGTTGAGATCGAGGACGCGGATCAGCGTGCCGTTGGCGAGCACCGCGCTTGGCGCGCTCATGCCGCGCGGATGGCCGAGCACCGTGCATTGCGGTTTTTCACCCAGCGCCTCGAGCGTCGCCAGCACCGCACGCGCGCAGTCATCATCCAGCGCCGCAAAGCCGCAGCCGAGCGTATCGAGCAATAAGAGCTTCGCCCGCTCGATGGCGCGTTGCGGAAAATCCTCGGCACGCAATGCCGCGAGCCCTGCGGCAAGCCGCGCGATGGCGCCTTGAGCTGAATGTGACAAAAGTTCGCCCTCGCGCCGCCGCTCTCTCAGTGGCCCGACGCGCGCTGTTGCTCCGGATGCAGGATCAGCTTCTGCACGCGCCAATTGAGGATTTCGGCGACGTAGAGCATGTTCTCGTTGGGGCAGGCGATGGCGTGGATCCAACCGAACTGCTTGAGCTGCTTGCCGGAGCGGCCGAGCATGCCCAAAACCTTGCCGTCCAGGCTGAGCTTGTAGATGCGGCCGGGGAAAGCGTCGGAGACATAGAGCACCTGGTTCGGCGGCGGCGTGATGCACAGCGTCCACGGCGCGCCCGGCGTCATGGTGCCGCCGTTCTGCAGGTAATTGGTCAGGTCCGGCTTGTTGCCGATCGCCGGCTGCGCATCCGGCTCCGGCGGAATGTCGATGGTCATGATACGTAAAAGTTTGCCGTCGCTGTCGAACACCTGGATGCGGCGGTTGCCGCGGTCGGCGACGTAGATCGTGCCCTTGGCATCGGCTGCGATGTTGTGCACGGTGTTGAACTGACCGTCGCCTTTGCCGGGCGTGCCCCAGGACGCGACCCAATCGCCGTCCTTGTTGAGCTTGGCGACGCGGGAATTGATGTAGCCGTCGCTGATGAAGATGTCGCCCGCCGGATCCCAGGTGACGTCGGTCGGCTGGCGGAAGCGGCCGTTCTGCGCCGGCAGCGGCGGATTGACGTGCTCATAGGGTTTGGTGTCGGCGTCGGAGGCTTCAGGCTTGCGGCCGATCACCATGGTGACGCGGCCTTCCGGATTGAACCGGACGATCATGTCGGAGCCCTTGTCGATCACCCAGATATTGTCGTCCTTGTCGATGCGCACGGCGTGGGCGAACGACCAGGCGTAAAGGTTCTTGCCGATCTCGCGGACGAAGCGGCCGTCGGCATCGAACTCCCAAAGCTGCGCCGCGGTGTTGGCGAAGGCCGGCCCATGGCTCGAGCCGCCGCGGTGGAAGACGAAAATATGGCCCTTGGAATTGACCGCGACGCCGGCGGCCTCGCCCATATTGAGATCGGTCGGCAGCTTGAGGAAATTCGGCACCGAGTCGTAGGGGATGAGCGGGGCCGTCGATCGCGCCGCCTGCTGGGCGATGGCGGCCGTGCTAAGCAGCGCGAAAACGGCGAGCAAAAGGCGCTTCATCGGGTCCTCCCTTGACGGCTTTTCGTCAGTATATATTGCAAAGCGCGCGGGCGGGAACCGCGCGCGAGGGAACAAGGCGCGAATCGGCGATGGATGCACCGGCCAAAAAATCGAAACTGATCAAAGGCGCCACCGGCGACTGGGAAGTCGTGATCGGCTTGGAGGTGCACGCCCAGGTGACGTCGGAGGCCAAATTGTTCTCCGGCGCCTCGACCGCGTTCGGCGGCGAGCCCAATTCGCATGTGTCGCTGGTTGATGCGGCGATGCCGGGCATGTTGCCGGTGATCAACGAAGAATGCGTGCGCCAAGCGGTGCGCACCGGGCTTGGGCTCAAGGCCAAGATCAACCTGAAATCGGTGTTCGACCGGAAGAATTATTTTTATCCCGACCTGCCGCAAGGCTACCAGATCAGCCAGTACAAATCGCCGATCGTCGGCGAGGGCGAAGTGGTGGTCGACATGCCCGACGGCGAGACCGTGCGCGTCGGCATCGAGCGGCTGCATCTCGAGCAGGACGCCGGCAAGTCGCTGCACGACCAGAATCCGTCGATGTCGCTGGTCGATCTCAACCGCGCCGGCGTGGCGCTGATGGAGATCGTGTCGAAGCCGGATCTGCGCTCGGCCGACGAGGCCAAGGCTTACGTCACCAAGCTGCGCGCCATCCTGCGCTACCTCGGCACCTGCGATGGCGACATGGAGAAGGGCAGCCTGCGCGCCGACGTCAATGTCTCGGTGCGCAAGCCTGGCGCGCCCTACAACACCCGCTGCGAGATCAAGAACGTCAACTCGATCCGCTTCATCGGCCAGGCGGTCGAGCATGAAGCGCGCCGCCAGATCGAAATCATCGAGGACGGCGGCACCATCGAGCAGGAGACGCGGCTGTTCGATCCGGACAAGGGCGAAACGCGGTCGATGCGCAGCAAGGAAGAGGCGCACGACTACCGCTACTTCCCCGATCCGGACCTGCTGCCGCTCGAGCTTGCGCCATCGCTGGTCGAGGATTTGCGCAACAACCTACCGGAACTGCCGGACGAGAAAAGGCAGCGCTTTATACGAGACTACGCATTGTCCGCCTACGATGCGGATGTGCTAGTGGCCGAGCAAGAGAGAGCCGAGTATTACGAGTTGATGCTTAAGGAGGGGGCTGAACCAAAGGCCGCGGCGAACTGGCTGATAAACGAGTACCTGGGTCGCCTCAATAGATCGCCCGGAACTAGTACCGTGTTTAAAATTGTGACGTATCCCGGCGTGACGACCTCCTTGGGTCCACTGCCCCCGGCAGCAAGCTCGACCATTGTAACTATGGGCTTCCTAGGTGAGATATCCGGAAAAACCGCTAAGGACGTACTGGATTACGTATTTGAGCATCCGGACGTAAATCCCAGAGATTACGTCGCCAAGAATGACCTACGACAAGTCACCGACCTCTCCGCGATCGAAAAGATCGTCGACGACATCGTCGCCAAGAACGCCGACAAGGTCGCCGACGCCAAAGCGAACCCGAAAGCGATCGGCTGGTTCGTCGGCCAGGTGATGAAGGCGTCGGGCGGCAAGGCCAATCCGCAGGCGGTCAACGATCTGCTTAAGAAGAAGATCGGCATCTGAGCGGGGCGGTGTGTCGCTGCCGCACGCGCGTGCGCGCGAACACCTCGCGCGCTCCTCGCAAGTCGAAACGGAACCGAAACTGCCGTGCGAGGTCGCCGCAAGCGGTCGGCAAACGTGCTGTCGGCGCGAATCACTTGGCACTGATTCGCGCGTTTTGCGCTGCACTTGGCTCTTCAATGCGCCCAAAAGTGCACTCTGCGCGAAAAATTTTTTGCGCTGCGAAGTTGGGTTGCGCGGGCATTGTCGTGTGCGAAAAAATTCGCCGCAATAGATCGCGGCCGCGTCGAAATTCCTCGTCGCGATAAAATTTACGACAGCGTAGAAACCATTGATCCATCGGCATTTCTGCAATGCATGCGCCTTTGCGCGGAAAATATCGTGCGCGAAAATCTTTTTTGCCGCGGCGTCGAGCGCGTGATGCAGTCGCGCGTCGCCGGCGAACCCCGGACGGAGCAGTTACACACAAAATCTAGTGGAGTGACTGTTCTTTTTTCCCGGCTGTAGTAATCCGGTCGCAGTGTCCGTCGATTCGCGACGGCACTGCACTAAGTCGCCACCCACTCAAGCTAGGAGGGCAGCAATGGCGAAGAAGAGAAAGAAAGCAGCGGCGAAGAAACCGGCGAAGAAGCGTCGGAAGAAGAAGTAGTCTACGCCGTTATCGGTCTTCGACGACACTCGGAGATCGCGTCACACGGGCCGGCCAACGTCGACGGTGGATCGACATCAGCCCAAGACGGGCCGGCCAAGTGATCGACGGAGGGCGTCGGCGTGACGGGGGTTTGAACTTCGCGAGCGTGCGCATTGCGCGGTAGTGAAGACAGGGACGGAAAAATCCGAATCTCACCTCGGCAAAAGCTGACGGCTTGATCCTCAGGCCTCGCCGACGCCCTCGGTTTGTTGGCGGTGTCCTCTCATACTTATACCGGCGCCGTGGAGCAATTCCATGGCGCCGTTTTTCTTTCTGTCACGTTTCTTTCTGTCACAGCGCCAACGCATCCCATGAAGCGCGCCGTCAAGCGAGGAACGAAATCGAGCCGCCGGCGCCGCGACGCGCCGATCGCGCTCTATTACTGGCCGACGCCGAACGGCTGGAAGATTTCCATCATGCTTGAAGAGTGCGCGCTGCCTTACGTCGTGCGCCCCGTCGACATTTCCAAGGGCGAGCAGTTCATGCCGCGCTTTCTCGCCATCTCGCCGAACAACCGCATTCCCGCCATCGTCGATCCGAACGGCCCCGGCGGGCGGCCGATCTCGGTGTTCGAGTCCGGCGCCATCCTGCAATATCTCGGGCGCAAGACCGGAAGGTTTTATCCGCTTGACGAGCGCGCCCGCGTCGCGGTCGACGAATGGCTGTTCTGGCAGATGGGCGGGCTCGGCCCGATGGCCGGCCAGGCGGTCCACTTTCGCCGCTACGCGCCGGAGCAGATCCCTTATGCGCTTTCGCGCTACACCGACGAGGTCAACCGGCTCTACGGCGTGATGAACACGCGCCTTGCCAAGCGCGAATTTTTGGCCGGCCGCTACTCGATCGCCGACATCGCCTGCGTCGGCTGGGTGCGCCTCGCCGAGCGGCAAGGCCAAGACCTCGCGCAGTTTCCGCATCTCTTGCGCTGGTTCGAAGCGATCCGCGCCCGGCCCGCTGTCAAGCGCGCCTTCGCCATCCGCGTCGAAGCGGCGTCAGCCGTCGACCTCAACGACCCGAAAGTGCGCGCGGTGCTGTTCAGTCAGCGGGCCCGGTAGGGCGCGCCACCCGACGTCGCAATCAATTCGCCCGCGTCCAGGTCTGCGTCTTGCAGATGAAACCCATCACGCAGCCTTTGAGCTCGGCGGTGTTCGGCCCGGTCAGGGTGAACGAGCCGGTATAGGTCTTGCCGTCGGAGGCATTGTAGACGTTGCCCGACCATTGGTCGGGCGTGCCGCTCGGCTTCATGCCGAGCACGATCGGCACGCCAAGGAGTGGCCGGTTCTGCTTGCTGGCGTCGGCATTGTTCTTGTCGGTCTTCGGCCGGCCGGTGGCAGGATCGATCGGCTCCTTGAGCCAAACCAGCGAACCGCACAGTGCACCGCCGCAATTGGTGATGCGCACCTGGCTGTCCTTGTCCGCCGTGTACCAGGTGCCGAGCGGATCGGCGGCGCGCGCCGGTCCACTCGGGGCAAGCGCGATTGCCGACAGCACGATGGTCGAAAGCCAAAGTGCCAAACGAAACGTTTTCATCGAGAGCCTCTGATGCTGTGTGCCGGGCAGCCGGGACCATAGTCGAGGCGGCGCGAATTGCCTAGTTACCGGGGCT
>JBEKKM010000121.1:0-15479 GCA_050010715.1 Xanthobacteraceae bacterium
GGCGCTCGCCGCGCGCGACAACAACGTACCGTTCTACGTGGCGCTGCCGTCGCCGACCATCGATTTCACCGTCGCCGACGGCGTGGCCGAAATTCCCATCGAGGAACGCAGCGCCGACGAGGTGGCGACCATGACCGGCCGCACCGCCGACGGCCGCATCGAGACCGTGCGCATCGTGCCCGACGGATCGGCGGTGGCGAATTACGGTTTCGACGTGACTCCCGCGCGGTTGGTCACCGGCCTGATCACCGAACGCGGCGTGATCGGCGCCTCGCGCGCGGCCTTGACGGGGGCTTTTCCGGACCGCGCCGGTACGCCACAATGAAGCTTGCCGTGTATTGGCAGTCCTCGGTTGTATCGCGTTTCCCGGAGTGCGTGGCGTGCGTAGGGTTCCGTACCGTCCGCTGTCGAATCCGCCTTTGCCTGGAATCCTGGCGATGACGCTTAGCTCAATGGCTGCAGCTTTGCCGGTCGATGGCCGGCAATCACAGACCGCGCTGGCAATCGCGCGTGGCACCGCGCGCTACCTGCATGCGCTCGGCTATTGCGTGGTCAGCGAATTGCCGCTGCCGTCGGGCCGGCGCGCCGACCTGGTCGCGCTCGGCGGCGACGGCGAGATCGTCATCGTCGAGATCAAATCGTCGGTGGCCGATTTCCGCGCCGACCAGAAATGGATGGATTACCGGCTGCACTGCGACCGGCTGTTCTTCGCCACCATCGCGGAAGTGCCGTGCGAGATATTCCCCGCCGATGCCGGCCTTATCGTCGCGGATGCTTTCGGGGCGTCGATCGTGTGCGAGGCGCCGGAACACCGGCTGCCGGCGGCGACCCGCAAGAGCATCATGTTGCGCTTTGCCCACGCAGCAGCGCTGCGTTTACAGGCACTGGCCGATCCGCAGGGACCTTACGCCGGGGAATTCTAAAATCTGGTGCTAGAGCATGATCCCGAAAAGTGGATTCCGGTTTTCGGATAAGATCATGCTCAAACAAAAATCCTGGACTATGATCCGATTCAATTGAATCGGATCATAGTCTAGGCAGCGACCGCCACGGTATTCCACGAGGCTTTGAGCCGCTGCAGAAAGTGGCGCAGCATCACCAGATCGACCGGTTTTGGGATGCATTCCCAGATATCCAGGTTAAGCCTCTCGGCGACCTTCACGGTCTCCTTGCAGGTCGCATAGTCGGCGCCGGAGACCACGATGATCGGCGCCGTCGAGCCGAGCATTGACAGGTGATGCAGCATTTCGCTGCCGGCATGGTTGCCGAGCGACAGGTCAAGCGTGATGCAGTCGAACGCGGTTTCCTGCGCCAGCTTCGCCGCCTCGTCGTAGCTCGCAGCACCTGCCGGCAGAAAGCCGGCTTTGGCCGCGACCCGGCAGATGATCATGCGATGAAGATTGTCGTCGTCGATGACCAGGAGCCGCGGCATGGTATGCCGCGCCGCGTTCGCGATCGCGGAGAAATCCTGGTCCGAGCCGAGCGGGCCTTGCTGTTCGAACATCATATCGCTGCCTACGAACCCGTTTAGGTCGTCGGCAGTGTCAGGCCATGCGTGCGAAATTTGACTTAATACGATCGCAGAAATGTCGGGCTATTTACGCCCAATGGCGCCAATCCGGTTAGCCGCGGGTAAACGGGTTGTTTAAAAGTCTAACGTCACTTGGGAGCGCGCTTAGCCAAGATGCGCTGCAAGGTGCGGCGGTGCATGTTGAGGCGGCGCGCGGTTTCCGAAACATTGCGGCCGCACAATTCGTAGATGCGCTGGATGTGCTCCCAGCGCACGCGGTCCGCCGACATCGGATTTTCCGGCGGCTCGATCTTCCTGTTGTCGAGCGCGAGCAGCGCCGCGGCGACGTCGTCGGCATCGACCGGCTTGGCGAGATAATCGACGGCGCCGAGCTTCACCGCATTCACCGCGGTGGCGATGTTGCCGTAGCCGGTGAGGATGATGGCGCGCGCCTCCGGCCGGCGCTTTTTCATGGCCGAAATAACGTCGAGGCCGTTGCCGTCACCGAGCCGCATGTCGACCACGGCAAAGGCGGGCGCGGCTTTCTCGACCTGCAATAGCCCATCGGCAACCGATTCCGCAGTGGTCACCACGAAGCCGCGGCCTTCCATGGCGCGGGCGAGGCGTTGCAGGAAAGATTTGTCGTCTTCGACGATCAGGAGGGAGCGCTCGTTCGGCAGCGCCGCGGTTGTTGCAGTGGTCATGGCAATCTTAAGCTCCATCAAAATAACCGCCTGCCCCCGCATCAACGACCGGGCCAATGCCTACCCAACAATTAGGAGGCTTGGGCGGCCGGCTCAAGAGGCGGCGCCGCCAACGACCGTTCGAAATCGGCCCGGCTCCAGGTAACGCTAATGGTGGCGCCGTGCAGCGGCGGAGCCTGGTTGGTCAGCGAAAGCTTGGCGCCCGAGCGCTCCAGCAGCGTTTTGGCGATGAAGAAGCCTAAGCCCAGCCCGAACACCGTGTCATCGTCGCCTTCCGGCCCGCGCGGTCCCAACCGTCGGTGGGTCACATAGGGCGCGCCGAGGCGGTCGATCACTTCGGGCGCAAAACCCGGCCCGTCGTCGCTGATGGTGATGCTGACCTCCTCGCCGGTCCATTGCGCGAAAATCTCGACACGGCGATGGGCGAAATCGACGGCGTTCTCGATCAGGTTGCCCAGCCCATAGCGGATCGCCGGATTGCGCGCGCCGGAAGGCTCGCTGCTGCGGTCCGGCGGCAACGTCACGCCGATCGAGATGCCGAAATTGCGGTGCGGGGCGACGGCCTCCTCGATCAAGGCCGACAGCGGCGTACGGTCGAACGGCTCTCCGGTGGGCAGCTCGGTGATTTTCGCCAGGATTTCCCGGCAGCGCTGCGCCTGCTCGCGCAGCAATTTCACGTCCTCGGCATGGGGCGACTTCGGATCCAGCGCCCGCTCGATTTCCCGCACCACCACGGTAATGGTGGAGAGCGGCGTGCCGAGCTCGTGCGCCGCGGCGGCGGCCAGGCCGTCGAGCTGCGATAGATGCTGCTCGCGCGCCAGAACAAGTTCGGTTGCCGCCAAGGCATCGGACAGTTGGCGCGCCTCCTCGGCGATTTGCCACGTATAGACGCCGATATAGCCGATCGCGAGCAGGATCGAGAGCCAGACCCCGACCATGTAGATTTCCGGCAGCTGCAGCGGGTCTTCGGCGTCCCACGGCAGGTCGTAATGGACGAAGACCAGCACCGTGGCGCAGACCATGGCGAAGGTGCCGATCAGAAGCGTCATGCGCGGCGGCAGCGCGGTGGCCGAGATCAGCACCGGCCCGAGCAGCAGGAAGGCGAATGGGTTCTCCAGGCCGCCGGTGAGATAGAGCAGCGCCGCCAGTTCGGCGATGTCGAAACCCAAGAGCCAGGCGGCGCGGTCGGGTTCGAGCCATTGCGTTTCGCGAAAGCCGATGCGCAGCGCCACGTTGAGCAGCGCCGACAACGCGATGACCGTGAGGCAGGCCCAGATCGGCACCTCGAATTCGAGGCCGAAATGGACCACAAGCACGGCGCCCAATTGGCCCAAAACCGCGAGCCAACGCAGGCGAACCAGCGTATCCAGCCGCACATTGCGCGGCCGGTCATTAATCCGTGGCAGACCGAACATGGCCCGTAATGTAGCGACTCGTGGGCCGCGATCCAAACCGGCAAGGTGACGCTGGCGCTTAAGCTCCCGATGCGCGAAAATAGACGCAAATAATCCTGCCAGGAGTGACGCCATGGCCTATGAGCTCGATCAATTCATATCGGACTGCCGTTCCATTCTTTCGCGCGATCCGGGCCCCGACGGGCGCGAGCAAGTGCGCGCGCGGCTCGAGCAACTGCTGCAAAATCCCGATTTTGTCCGCAAGCATTGCGAGGAGGCGCCGCGCGGCCTGCATGTGCTCTACGAGGACCCGAAGCTCGGTTTCCAGATCCTCGCCCACATCAACGACAAAGCACGGGTGTCGCCACCGCACGATCATGGCGCATCCTGGGCGATTTACGGCCAGGCCACCCATTACACCGACATGACCGAGTGGGAGCGCGAGGACAACGGCGGCGACGAGGCGCATGCCAAGCTCAAGCCGGTGAAGAAATACCGCCTGACGCCCGGCAAAGCCGGCATCTATCAGGACGGAAAAATTCATTCGATCGACTATCCCGATCATTCCCGCTTCGTCCGCGTCACCGGGACCAATCTCGACCAAATCCATCGCGTGCGTTTCGATCTGAAGACCGGCGAAGTGCATCGCATGACGCCGCAACAGGCGACGTGACGGGCGTCGGTGAGCGCAACTGCGGTTAGCCCGGCCGACCTGCGGCGCATGATCGGCGACGGCGGCGAGCTGGCGCTCGTCGACGTCCGCGAGGAGTTGATCTTCTCGCAGCGCCATCTGCTGCTGGCGCGATCGATTCCGCTGAGCCGGCTCGAGCTGAAATTCGCCCAGCTGGTGCCGCGCCGCTCCACGCGCATCGTGCTGTGCGACGACGGCGACGGTGCCGCCGGCCGCGCCGCGGCAATCCTTGCGCGCAACGGCTATTCGGACCTCGCCATCCTCGACGGCGGCATCGACGCCTGGGCGGCGGCCGGATACGAGCTGTTCTCCGGCGTCAACGTGCCGAGCAAGGCGTTCGGCGAATATATCGAGCATGAACGCGGTACGCCGAGCATCGCGGCGGCAGAGCTCGAGCAGTTGTTGCGCGACAAGGCCGATATCGTCGTGCTCGACAGCCGGCCGTTCGATGAATATTCGCGCGTCTCGATCCCGACCGGCATCAACGTGCCGGGCGCCGAACTGGTATTGCGCGCCCGCGAGATCGCGCCGTCGCCGGAAACTATGATCGTCGTCAATTGCGCTGGCCGCACCCGCAGCATCATCGGCGCGCAGTCGCTGATCAATGCCGGCGTGCCGAACAAAGTGGTGGCGCTGCGCAACGGCACCATGGGCTGGAGCCTCGCTGGCTTTGCGTGCGACAGCGGCATGAACCGGCGCGCGCCGGACGTTTCGCAAAAGACCCTCAACTGGGCGCGAACCGCAGCACTGCAGGTTGCGCAAAGCTGCGTCGTCGGACGGATCGATCGCGCCATGCTGGAAAGCTGGCGCAAGGACGCGACACGGACCCTTTACCTGTTCGACGTCCGCGATCCCGCCGAATACGCAGCCGGCCACGTCGCCGGCGCGATCTCGGCGCCGGGCGGCCAACTGGTGCAGGCTACCGACCACTATGTCGGCACGCTCGGCGCCCGCATCGTGCTGGTCGACGACGCCGAAGTGCGCGCGGCAATGACCGGGTCGTGGCTGCGCCAAATGGGTTGGAAGGATGTCTTTGTGCTGGCCGAGGCCGGATCGGAAAAGGAACAACCCAAACCGGCGATACTTGACGGCGAGACGCAGTCGGGCAGCGCCATCGATAGCGCCACGCTCGACGCGCTGCTGTCGCGCGGCACGGCGACCGTCGTCGATCTGGCGCCGAGCCGGGACTATCTCGCCGGTCACATTCCCGACGCCTGGTTCGCGATCCGAACGCGGCTCGAACGCGCACTGACGAAAATTCCGCTTAGCGAAACGTTGGTGCTCACGTCCGAAGACGGCGCGCTTGCGCGACTGGCGGCAGCCGAAGCGGAGGCGCTGGTCGATATTCCGGTGCGCGTGCTTGCCGGCGGCAACGCTGCATGGCGGGCGGCTGGCCACCCCCTATCGACGCAGCCCCGAATGGCTGACGAGGCGGTCGATCAATGGCGCAAGCCCTACGAGCGCAGCGGCGACACTAAGGCGGCGATGAACGAGTATCTGGCCTGGGAGATCGATCTGCTGCGGCGCATTGCGCGCGACGGCACACTGAAATTTTCCCGCCACTGAATTATTGCGCGACCTCAAGCAGGATATCCGCAAGCCGCTCCGGCATGTCGACCATCACATCGTGGCCACTCGGTACCTCGTAGCGGCGCCACGACGGATCGGAGCCCACCTCGGTCAAGGCGCGGTCAAATCCCGGATTGGCATAACTCTTCGCGCGGATATAGCTCTTGCGCGCGATGCGATCACGCGCGCCGGTGAGCGCGATCTTGTCGGTGAAGGTCGCGATCGGCTGGCCGACGCACAAACGATCGACCCAGGCGCGGTCGGCGGCATTGACGCCGAAGGCTTCGGCCGAGCGCGCCGGCATCGTGATCTCGCCGCGTTGCAGCGCAGCCTGGATGCCTTCACGCACTGCGGCGCTGGTCAAATCCTGCGCGCTCTCGCCGTTGCGCGGCACAAAGGCGTCAAGAAACACGATGGAGCGGATCGCCGGCGCCATCTCCTCCGCCACCCCCGAGATGATCATGCCGCCGTAGGAATGGCCACACAGCACCACGTCGCTCAGGCCTTCCCATTTCATCACGTTGACCACGTCGGCGATGTGGGTCTTCAAGTCGATGCCGGCGCGCAGCAGATGCGAGCGCTCGCCGAGCCCGGTAAGCGTCGGCGTAAACACGACGTGGCCGTCGCGGCGCAGCCGCTCGGCGACGCGCTGCCAGCACCAGCCGCCGTGCCAGGCGCCATGGACCAGAAGGAAAGTGTGGGACATCGCAAGCTCTCCCTTACGGATGCCACGCGGCATCCGCGGTGCTCGCCTCGACGCCACCGCGGCGCGCCGTTTCGATCACCTTCCACAAGGCGCGCAACACCTCTGCGACACCGTCGCCGCTAACGGCGGAAACCACGAGCGGCGTCTGCTTCGCCGCGCGCTTCAGTCGCGCGACTTGTTGTTTGATCTCGTCGGCGCTCATGGCGTCGGCCTTGCTCAGCGCCAAGATTTCCGGTTTCTCCGTCAGGCCGTGACCGTAGGCGGCGAGCTCTGCACGAACCGTCTTGTACGCAACGCCCGCATCCTCGCCGGTGCCGTCGACCAGGTGCAGAAGCACGCGGCAGCGCTCGACGTGGCCGAGGAAACGATCGCCTAGGCCGACGCCTTCGTGGGCGCCTTCGATCAGGCCCGGAATGTCGGCGAGCACGAATTCGCGGCCGCCGACGTCCACGACGCCGAGCTGCGGATGCAGCGTGGTGAACGGGTAATCGGCGATCTTCGGCTTGGCGGCGCTGACGGCGGCGAGGAACGTCGATTTTCCGGCGTTCGGCAGGCCGACGACCCCGGCGTCGGCGATGAGCTTCAGCCGCAGCCGGATCGTGAGCTCGGTGCCGGGCTGGCCGGGATTGGCGTGGCGCGGCGCGCGGTTGGTCGAGCTTTTGAAACGCGCATTGCCAAAACCGCCATTGCCGCCATGAGCCAGCACGACGCGCTGACCCATCTCGGTGAGATCGGCGAGCAGGGTCTCGCCATCCTCCTCGTAGATCTGCGTGCCGACCGGCACTTTGAGCACCATGTCGGCCCCGTTGGCGCCATGGCGGTCCTTGCCCATGCCGCCGCGGCCGTTCTTGGCCGTGAAATGCTGCTGGTAGCGGTAGTCGATCAGGGTGTTGAGGCCATCGACCGCCTCTGCGACCACGTCGCCGCCATTGCCGCCGTCGCCGCCGTTCGGCCCGCCATATTCGATGAATTTCTCGCGCCGGAACGACACGCAGCCGTTGCCGCCGTCACCGGAGCGGATATAGACCTTGGCTTCGTCGAGGAATTTCATGTGGCCATTCCGTAGTCGCCATGCGCGCGTGGCGCAATGCAAATTTCCCGGTAGACTTGCCGCCGAAACCGCGCAATCCGCGGTCGATTTATTGTAAACACGTGCAGGCCGGAACCGGTGATCGCCGGCTGCCTGTGGAGTGTTGTGAGCGTGTGGTCGGTTTTCAAGCTTGCGGCGCGAGCCGCGATCTGGCGGACGACGCCCGAGCCGCCGCTTGTCGGATTGCCGACGCTCTTGGGTTGGACGGTGTTGCTCGCCGCCGTCCGCGTCGGGCTGCAATATGTCGGCGCCAGCCCGGCGCCGCACTTCAACCCCTATGGCCTCAATGCGGCTGTCGCTTGGCTCGCGCTTGAGCTCGCGGTCGCGGCGTTTTTCGTGGGCCCTGCCGCCCGCGCCACGGCGCTTTCGGCGTTGTTCGTGCTTTCGATCGTCACCGATATCGTAGCGGCGGGCGTCGAGCTCGGCGCGCCGCGGCTGGCGTTCGCCGCGGCGCTGAACGCCTTTTGGGCGCGCGCGACGACGGGCGGCGCGATTTTTGCCATCGAAGGGCTGGTGGATCGGCGCCATGCTGTGCGTCCTGCGCAGCCTCGAGCCGCAATCGCGGCTGCACGCGCTCGGCCGGGCCGCCGCGCTTTTTGTGGCACTCTTGATCGCCAACGTGCTGGTGCCGCATGCTCCGGTCTTTGCCGGCCGCGACTTCGATATCCGCAACGCGAATTGGTGGGAGTACCTTTACGCCCGTCACGCGCTGAGCGGCATCGCGCGAATCGATGAGGCGCAATCCAAGCTGCTACAAAGTGAAATTGCTGCGCTGGCGCCACAGCGCAATGGCGCAACCGACATTTATGCGCTCGGCATCGCCGGGATGGATCAGGACGTTTTCGTCAAGGAGGTCAACGGTGCGCTCGCGTCGATTGCCGCGATCCTGCCGATCAAGGACCGGACCATCCGCCTGATCAATTCGCATGGAACCGACGCCACCGTTCCGCTCGCCAACCCGCAAAATTTCGCCGCCGCCGTTCACGGCGTCGCCGCGGTCATGGACAAGAACAACGATGTTCTCGTCCTGGTCATGACCTCGCATGGCGAGCAGACCGGATTCGCACTGCAACTGCCCGGTAATCGGATGACCGAGTTCACGCCGCAACAGGTCGCGTCGACTCTGGACAGCGAAGGCGTCAAGAACCGCGTCGTAATCGTTTCGGCCTGCTATTCGGGAATCTTCCTGCCGCCTTTGGCGAACGACGATACCATCGTCATGACCGCTTCGGACGACAAGAACACCTCGTTCGGCTGCGCGCCCGAACGGGACTGGACTTATTTCGGCGACGCCCTTTTCAAGCAAAGCATGCAGCCGGGCGTGGATTTCCAGCAGGCCTTCGACCACGCCCGCGCGCTGATCCAAGGCTGGGAGCTGATGGACCGTGCCAGGCCGTCGAACCCGCAAGGCCATTTCGGGCCGGCGCTGGTCGCGAAGCTTGCACCATTCTTCGCAGCGCCGGCGGGTACCGGGCAATAGAGGCGCGAGCTCACGTCACGCGGTTCACCCGCCCCCAAGACTTCAGCGACGCCCACAAGCCGCGATCGAGCCGAAAGCGATCGATCGGCGCCGCCGAGTTGATGGCGCGGATGCGCGATAGCCGCACGCCGGTCCACTGGAAACCGCATTTCTCCAGCACCCGGCGCGAGGCCGGATTGCTGACGCGCGCGCCGGATATCAGCGTTTCATGCTCGAGGTCGCCGAAAGCGTGGTCGATCAAAGCGCGCGCGGCTTCGGTGGCAAAACCGCGACCCCAATGCGCTACGCCGAGCCAGTAGCCCAGCTCGGGCCCGTCTTCGCGCAGCTCGACGCTGCAGACGCCGATCAGCGCGCTGTCGAGCGTGATGACGAAGCACGCTTCGCCTTCGCGCTTGTTGACGGCGGCGATGAATTGCTCGGCGTCCTCGATGGCGTAGGGATGCGGAACGCGCGCCGTATTCGCCGCGATGCGGCGATCGTTGACAAGCACTGTAATCGCTTTGCAATCGCTGCGGCGCGGGGCGCGCAGCTTAAGCCGCGCGGTGGCCAGCACGGGAACGACGTCGTCCCGCCGCGCCGGCGTAAAAACCTGTTCCGAGAGAGTCATTGGATGGCTCCATCAAAAACCGAAAGGGGGACCGGCATGCCGGTCCCCCTTATCTCGGAGCCCATTCGGGTCCGCCGGGCGACTGGATGCCGGCGGACCTCATCTGATCCACCGTACTACTGGGCCTGAGCCTCCGACATCGGAAGTACCGATACGAATACGCGGCCCTTGGTTTTGGTACGGAACTCGATTTTGCCGTCGATTTTCGCGAACAGGGTGTGGTCCTTGCCGACGCCGACATTGCGGCCCGGATGCCATTTGGTGCCGCGCTGGCGCGCGATGATGTTGCCGGCGACCACTTCTTCGCCGCCGAAAATCTTGATTCCCAGCCGCTGGCCGCCCGAATCGCGGCCGTTGCGTGAGGATCCGCCTGCTTTCTTATGAGCCATCGCTGGCCTCCGAACCTTTCTTGCTTCCTAGCTATACAGCAAAAGTGACAAAAGCATCACCACCTTGCATCATTTCTTTGGCTTGCCCTTGGGCTTCGCCTTGGCTGCCGGCGCCTTGGCTTTGGCCTTCGGCGCCTTCTTGGCTGGAGCTTTCTTCGCCGTGGCGCCTTCAGCCGCCGCCGCGGTTTCGGTGGCCTCGGCACCGGCTTCGGCCGCAGGGGCCGGAGTACGCTTTGGCCGCGGCTGCGCCGTCTTGTTGGCTTTCTTGCCGTCGGTCAGGATTTCGGTGATGCGGATCAGGGTAAATTCCTCGCGGAAGCCGCGCTTGCGCCGCGAGTTCTTGCGCCGGCGTTTCTTGAACGCGATGATCTTCGGCCCGCGCGCCTGATCCAGCACCTCGGCCGCGACCGTGGCGCCGGCAATGGTCGGGGCGCCCAGCGTCACGCTGTCGCCGCCGACGACGAGTACCTCGCCGAACTCGACGATCTCGCCCGGCTCGCCCTTTAACTTGGCGACCTTGAGCACATCTTCGGCGGCGACCCGGTACTGCTTGCCGCCCGTCTTGAAGACCGCGAACATCTTTTTCGTCCTCGTGTTCGATCCCGGTGCTCGGATTTTTGCGTCCGGACCGGCTTCTTGCAGTCGTTTCTGCTGGTGGTTACCGGCGCGGGGTACCTAGGGGGCACCGAAATGCGCTGTAACCGGGGTCCTTATGGCGGGAGCCCTAGCCCCTTGTCAAGAAAAGCAATACCGCCGCGAAGCGGCGCTATGTCCCTTGCAGAACCCATAGCGTTGGCGTTCCTTTAAGGTCAAACAGGGCCGGCCAGGCTTCGCTCGTGAGAACAAGGCTTGGCTCGGGAGACAACGCCGATGACAATGCTGTCGCGCCGCGCCCTGCTCGCCGTCACGCTGCCGGCTCTTGCGGCCGGCATGGCGCGAGCGGAAGACGCCGAGGACTATCCGAGCCGGCAGGTCACGTTCATCGTGCCGTTTGCGGCGGCCGGCGGCACCGACATCCTGGCGCGCATGCTTGGCCAGAAGCTCGAACAGCGGCTCAACAAATCGTTCGTAGTCGAGAACCGCCCGGGCGCCGGCACGGTGATCGCGACCAACTTCGTCGCCAATTCGCCGCCCGACGGCTACACCATCTCGATGACGGTCTCCTCGCTCGCCATCGACGTGACGCTGTACAAGAAACTGCCCTACAATGTGCCTAAGGATTTGGCGATGGTGGCGCTGATCGCTTCGGTGCCGTTCGTGCTGGTGGTCAGCCCGTCGCTGCCGGTCACCACTGTCGACGATCTCATCAAGCTCGCCAAACAAAGGCCGTTGAGCTACGGCTCCGGCGGCATCGGCGCCTTCCACCATTTGGCCGCGGCGCTGTTTTGCAGCATGGCCGGCATCAAGATGACGCATGTGCCGTATCGCGGCACGGCGCCGGCGCTCAACGATCTGCTCGGCGGCTATATCCAGCTGATGTTCAGCGATCTCGGTCCGGCGCTGCCGCTGATCAATGCCGGCAAGTTGCGGGCGCTGGCCATAACGACGAAAGATCGCTTCGCCTCGCTGCCCGACGTTCCGCCGCTCGCCGATGCCGGCGTGCCGGGCTACAACGCCGCCGCATGGCAGGGGGTCATCGCGCCGGCGAAAACGCCCAAGGACATTCTCGACAAACTCAACAGTGAGCTCAATGCAATCGTCGCGCTCGACGAGGCGCGCGCACGCATGAATGATCTCGGCATGCTGCCGATCGGCAAAGGCTCGCCGGAAGAGTTGCAGCGTTTCCTCGTGTCGGAAATCGCGCGCTGGGGCAAGGTTGTCGAGGCCGCCGGCATCGCCGGGTCCGAGTGACGACTTGGCCGCGCCGTCCGCAAAACCGGACATCGACCGCCAGCTTCCCGTCGGCGGCGAGATTTTTTTAGATCACATCGCCCATTTCGTTCATGACGCCGAAACGGCACGCCGTGCCTTTGCGCGCTGCGGCTTTGCGCCGACGCCGGTCTCGATCCAGGTCAGTCCCAATCCGACAGGCGGCGCGAGCCCTACCGGAACCGGCAACGTCACCGCCATGTTCCCTCGCGGCTATGTCGAGGTGCTATTCAAGACCTCCGATACGCCGCTGAGCCGCGAACTCGATGCCGCGCTTGCGCGCCACGCCGGACTGCATCTAGCCGCCTTTGCCGTCGCCGACGCCGAAGCGGCGCAGCGGCGTCTCGCTGCGGACGGCTTTGCGGTCCAGCCGCTGGTGCACATGTCGCGCCCGGTCGAGACCGCAACCGGCACCGGCACCGCGGCCTTCACCATCGCCCGCGTCGAACCCGGCGTGATGCCGGAAGGCCGCATCCAGATGCTGACCCATCACACCGAAGAGACGGTATGGCAAAAGCGCTGGCTCACGCATCCGAACAGCGCCATCGGCCTGATCGACATCGTCATCGCCGTCGCCGACGTCGAAGAGGCCGCGCGGCGATTTGCCCGTTTCACCGGCGGCGCGGTGACGCGGACGCCCGGCGGCGCGGTGCTGCGCCTCGACCGCGGCGGCGTGTATCTCGTCAGCCATGACAGAGCGACGGAAAAGCTGCCGGAGGTTTCATTTACGACGCTGCCGTTCATGATCGGCTATGCGCTGCGCGTCCAATCGCTCGGCGCGTCCGAAGCGGCGGTCGATCACGCCGAGCTCGAATGGCGCGCCATCGAGGACGGCATCGTCGCAATTTTTCCAGCGGAGCTCGGCGAGGGCGCGTGGTTCTTCGTCGAGCGCTCCGACGCGCTGCCGTGGCGGCGGTGATTATTCCGCCGGCACCTTCTCGGCTTCGGCAGGGACGACTTCCTTCACCGCGCCGCGCCAGCCGTTGTGCGTCAGGTCGAAAATGACGCCGTCCGGGTTCTTGTATTTCACCTCGTAGAAGGCGTGCGGATTGTCGTCGGGCTTGCCGGCGAAATGGGTGGCGCCGGCGTCGGTCGCCTTCTTGGCAGCGTCGTCGAGATTGTCGACCCACATGCCGAAATGCACGAGGCCAAGGTAACCCTTGTGGAAGCCCGGAACGTCGCCGTCGTATTTCAATAGCGCCACATTGATCGTGCCGTCGGAGACGTAGCAGCCGATGCCGGCCTTGCCGACGCGCTTCATGCCGAACGCCTCCTCGAAGAATTGTGCGGCCTTGTCGGGGTCGGAAACCGACAGCGCAATGTGACGAAGCCGAGCAGCCATGGGAGTCTCCCTTTGTCGAATTGATCGAATGGGCGAGCTATTGGTGGCCAGCATCCTACCACCGCCAACAAGCGTCAAGCGTCGGAAACGCGCTACTGCGGCTGGATTCCGGCACTGACGATCACGTCGTGCCACTTCTTGAGGTCGGCTGCGATGCGATCGGCGAGCTGTTGCGCCGTGCCCGGCTGGGCCTCGACGCCGAGCTTGGCCAGCGCGTCGACGGCGGCGCTGTCGTGCAAGATCGTATTCACCTCGGCATTGAGCCGCGTCACGATCGGCGCCGGCGTGCCGGCCGGCGCATAGAGCGCCTGCCAGAGCACGCTTTCGTAACCGGGCAGACCAGATTCCGCGATTGTGGGCACATCCGCAAGCACTGCGCTTCGTTGCGCCCCGGTGACCGCGATGGCGCGCACCTTGCCGTCGCGGATGAGATTCAAAGTCGGCGGTATGGTTGCGAATTGCAGGTCGACGCGGCCCTCGATGATATCGAGAACCTCCTGTTCGGAGCCGCGATAGGACACCGGCGTCAGCTCGATCCTGGCCATCTTGGTGAATAGAACGCCGGCCAGATTGGCCAGCGTCGCTGGGCCGGCCTCGGCAAAGGTGAGCTTGCCCGGCTCCGCTTTGGCCTTGGCAATCAGCTCCCGGACGTTATGCACCGGCAGGCCCGGATAGCCGGCGAGCACGAAGGGCGAGGCGCCGATCATCGAGATCGGCGCAAAATCCTTAAGCGGATCGTAGCTCGGCTTAGCCATCAGGCTTGGCGCCAGCGTAAGCGTCGAGGTATTGGCCAAGCCGAGCGTGTAGCCGTCAGGCGCGGCGTGCGCGACATACTCAGTGGCGATATTGCCGCTGGCGCCGGGGCGGTTCTCGACCGCGAGCTGCTGGCCGAGCCGCGCGCTCAAGCCTTTCGCCACGATGCGCGCGACGATGTCGGAGCTGCTGCCGGCCGGGAACGGCACGATCAGGTGGATCGGCCGGTCGGGCCACACTGCCGATTGCGCCGCGGCACCGCGAACTGCCGCCAGCGTCATCAGCAGTGCCAATGCTACGTGCCGCATCGCCGTCCCCGTTTTATCACGCAATCGCATCGGCTTCGCGCAAGCTCTCGAACAGCGCCGTGCGCAGCAGATATCGGCGCGCCAGCACAGGGTCGTCGGCGGTCCGGCGCAATTCGTCGTGGTTGCGCTGCCGCACCGCCGGATCCTTCTCGGCCAAAAGTCGCTTGTTGCGCATGGTCTGGGCCTGGGTATGCGCCACGGCGACATGGCGGCGCTGGCGCTCGTAGCGGTCGAGTACGCCGTCATCAGCCTCCTTGCGCGCAATTGCGATGAGCTTGTCGGCGAGATTGATCGCATCGTGGATGCCCGAGTTCATGCCCATGGCGCCGATCGGGCTGTTCACGTGGGCGGCATCGCCGGCCAGGATGGCGCGGCCGACGCGGAATTTCTGCGCCACGCGCTGATGCACGACATAAAGATTGCTGCCGACGATGTCGAACGGCTTGCCGGTCGGCAGGAAACTTTGCAGCTTCGCCTGCAGCGCCTCGGGACGCATCAGTTCAAGTTCGTCGGCGCGCGGATCGGTCGGGAAATGCACCCGCCAGCGGTCCGGCGGGCCCTTCCAGTGAAACAGGTTCGACCATTCCGCCGGGTCGGAGATGTAATTGCGCTCGGCGTAGCCATGCCGGCGGAAGTCGTAGGCGACTTCGATGTTCAGCGTGCGGTCGTCGTAGGTGAAGCCCTCGAAGGCGATGCCGAGGTCCTTGCGCACGATGCTACGGGCGCCCTCGCCGCTGACCAGATAGCGCCCTTCGATTGTCTCCTCTTCGCCGGCCGGATTTTTCACCTGCGCCCGCACGCCGTCGGCGTCTTGCGTGAAGGCGATGAATTCCGTCGATAGGCGAAGCTCGATATTGGGATGCGCTTTTGCCATCGCCAACGCCTCTTCGACGATCTTGATGCGCTCGCATTGCAGCACGTAGGGAAAACGCGTGTCGTTTTTCAGATGTGCGTGATCGAACGCGGCGATCAGCCTGCCTTCGTGGCGATCCCAATAGTGAAACACCGGCGCGATGATACCGCGCGGCTCGAGCTTTTGGTAAAGCCCGAGCCGGTCGAGCATTTCC
>JBEKKM010000122.1:0-15276 GCA_050010715.1 Xanthobacteraceae bacterium
GACGGCGAGCAATCGCGCCAGCATTTCGTGCACGGCTTTCTCGAAGCGGTCGAGGGCATCGATTTCGACCGGCGCGTCGAGATGGGCATCCGCAACAACCGCTACAAGGCGATGTGTCCGACAGTGATCGGGCCGCTGCGGCTACGCGCGCGCGTGCATGCCCGCGAGGCGCGGCTGGCGCGCGCCCACACCAGGCGGAAGCTCAAATTCACCCTGCCCGGCCCCATGACTATCGTCGATACCGTCGCCGACGCCCATTACGGCGATCGCGTGGAACTGGCTTTTGCCTTCGCGGCACTGCTCAACGCCGAAGCGCGCGGTCTGGCGGCCGACGGCGTCGACGTGATCCAGTTCGACGAGCCGGCCTTCAATGTTTACATGGACGAAGCCGCCGGCTGGGGCATCGAAGCGCTGCACCGCGCCATCGACGGCGTCACCGCAACGAGCGCCGTGCACATCTGCTACGGCTACGGTATTCCCGCCAATCTCGCATGGAAGGCGACGCTCGGCAGCGAATGGCGGCAATACGAGAAATTTTTCCCGGCGCTGGCGAACAGCCGCATCGACCAGGTCTCGATCGAGTGCATCAACTCGCATGTGCCGATGAGCGTGCTCAAATTGCTCGACGGCAAGGATGTGCTGGTCGGCGCCATCGATGTCGCCACCGACCGCATCGAAACGCCCGAAGAAGTCGCCGCGGTGATCGGCAAAGCGGCAGAATATGTTCCTGCGCAAAAAATCATCGCTTGCACAAACTGCGGCATGGCGCCGATGCGCCGCGAAATCGCCGCATTGAAGCTTGAAGCACTCGGCCGCGGCGCCGCGTTGGCGCGAGAGAAATTCGGTTGAGTCTGCTGAACTAGCAAAAATCCTGCCATTGCGATGACAAGCGGCGACGTTGCCCGCGACAGCGGACAGACGATGGCTTGGCATCGCCGCCAGACCGGCGACAGGTAGGATTTTGTTAAAGTTTTGCCGATTGATTGGATGGGGAAAAGTGCGAAGGGAAGCGAAAATGCAGGTGCCGTTCGTAACGACAGTCTCATTTGCCGATCGCGACGGCACGGCCGTGCATCTGCAATACGGCGTATCCGCCGGCAACGAGCGCGAGGCGCGCAGCGAGCTCGAGCGCCGCTTGATCAACCAAGAGCTTTTCAACTATTCAATTTTGGAAATCAGGCGGGCGACATCGACCGAAGCCGCTTCGCTTGACCTGCCCGCCGGCACCATCAAGCTGTTGAACTAAGGCGTGGACTCATTATCAGCGAGCAGCATTGCTCCCGATTTCGAGCCCGACAGCAGGATGACAGAGGCCAAGACCAACCAACGCTTTGGCGTCGGGTCGGCTTGGTGTCAACTTGGGCCTCCAGATTTCCGGCCCGTAGCGATGAGCCCGCGATACATTGCAGGATGGTAAAGTCGGCAGCGAGAGGCCGAAACCTGTGGCAAGAATTCTCATTATTCTGCACGGCAAGGCCGCTGGCAACGCAAGCTTGAGAGCGGCTGTTCACCGGCTGCGGCAAGACGGTCACTCCGCGCAGGTGCGCGTCACGTGGGAACCGGGGGATGCCGCACGCATGACGGCCGAAGCAATTGCCGAGACGGGCGGCGACAAAATCGACTGCATCGTTGCGGGCGGCGGCGACGGCACAATTAATGAGGTATTTGGCGCCGCCTATACGATTGGTCTGCCAGGAGGGTGTTGTCTTGGCGTCCTTCCCTTGGGCACCGCCAACGATTTTGCTCACGCAACGGGCATACCGCTGCAGGATCTTACGGCCGCCTTGCAACTCGCGGCAAGCGGCTCGCCCCGATGGATCGATTTAGGCCTCCTCAACGGCAAGCCATTCGTGAACCTCGTCTCGGGCGGCTTCGGCTCGCGTGTCACGGTGGAAACGGATCCGGAGCTCAAGCGGCGATTGGGGGGAATGGCCTACGTGCTCACCGGCATCTCGCGCGTTACGGAACTGGCGGCGAACCGCGGCAGCTTTCGTGCGGAAGGCTTCGCGTGGCAAGGACGCTTCGTGGCGGTTGCGATCGGCAATGGCCGGCAGGCCGGAGGTGGCGTGCCACTTTGCCCGGACGCGCTGATCGATGACGGTCTGCTGGATTTGATGATCCTGCCCGAACTGGACCGCACCGCACGCCTGGAGGCTTTCTCCCATTTGCTGCGGGAAGGTGCTGCGGCCATTCGCGCCGAACAGGTCACGACACAAAGTTCCTGGATCGAGTTTGAATCGGATGACGATTTAAACGTAAACCTGGACGGTGAGCCGGCACTCTTCAAGCGGTTTCGAGTCGAGTGTCGCCGGCGCGTGCTGCCGGTGTGTCTCGGCGAAAGTCCGCTCTTCTCCAATCATCTTAGGCGCGCGTGACAGACTCCGGCTCGTTCTGCCGATATTCAGGTCGGCAGACCATTCACAGCTGTTGCATGCATTCCTTCAGATCGTGCGCAGGCCAAGCGCCAGCGCGATCCAAGCGCAACCGTAGAAGATCAAATCAATCCCAACGAAGAGGCCGATCACCCAAAGTCCCGATGCCGGCCATCCGGCAAGAACCAACAGCCCCAGCACGAGCGTAATGACGCCGTCTGCGACCTGCCAGCCCCATCCCGGCAGCGCCAGCGCAACCGAGCCCACGATTTGAAAAAGTCCGCCAACCAGGAAGAACATCGCCATGAACACGGTTACGACTTCGGCGCTGATCAGCGGTCGCGTGACTATCAGGAGACCCGCGACGCCAAAGAGAATGGCCGCCAGCAGGTGTTGAAAGAACCCCGCCCAATGCCCCACCATTACGGCTTGAGTGATCTCAACTGCCGAGGCGAACACAAGCAGCCAGCCGAAAAATAGCATCGAGACGATTGTTGCAGTGATGGATCGCACTACGGCGGCGATGCCCAACACCACCAAGCAAATTCCAAAGGCCAGAAACCATCCCCAGTAGTGAACTATTTCCTGGGGAATTTGGACCTCGAAAACCCCCATAGCGCCCGTCATGTTTGCCTCCGATTCAAGTCGTTACGGCTCGGCCGAACTTCTTGCGGTGGTCGGTATGGTTCGAGCGGCAATCGCGCGGCAACGCGGACCAAATCATCCTGCACGCCGGTGGATCGGCCTTGAGGCTTCCCGGTACCCCGCAAGCAGTTCCCGGTCAGCCCACAGGCTTGCGCCGATGCAATTTACATTTCGGAAGCTGAGATTCCTGCACCATCTGCGAGTGATGTCAATGCGCTCCAGCTTCAGTTGCCTTGGGCGTAGTCGACATCCTCGGCGCAGCAGCCATGCCTCCTGGTCATCCCTACAGCCTCGCCGTTCGCCGCATGGCGTTCGGCAGGGCGCCTGCGGCAAAGCAGTTTGGCACCTTCCCGGTCGCATATGAGCGGATGAACTGAATTAGCTGACGACTTGGTTCGGCACGACGACGCCGAGCGCGCGAGGGCGAATTTTATAGTGCAGCGGCGCATCCATAATGCTGACTTCGCCATCGGTGGATACGTTCACCCGCGCGGTCCCCGGCTCCACCCATAGTTCCTGCGCCTCGAAATCGCTCAGTGCCTGATCGGTGGCGCCGCCCGCGAGCGTCCTCATCGCGATGGACATGACGTGCCGACGGCCAACGGTAGGCGCCGTGCACACCCATAGCCGGCCCAAATCCAGCCTGGACCGCGCACCTATGTGCAAACCCGAGGTTTGATAACGATTGTTGCCGACAAACAAGAACGGTGTGACGTGTTCCAACGCGTCCGCCTGGTCCATATGCACCTTTATGCGCAGGCGAAAATAGCGCCGGACCGCAGCCCTTAAAGCGAGCATGAATGCCACCCGCTTAACATGTCCATGTTTCTCCTGCTCTTCGCGTTGGCGTACAAAGTGTGGGTAGAACCCGACGCCCGAATTATTCACGAAGACGCGGCCATTGACCTCCCCGACATCCACCCTGGTGACTTGGCCGGTGAAGAGATTACGGACCGCGGCGGCGAGGTTAAGCGGAATGCCGGCATCCTTGGCGAAATGGTTCAACGTGCCCATAGGCAAAACGCCGAGCGGCGTATCGGTGCCTGCGAGCTTGCCGGCCACGGCATTGACCGTTCCGTCACCGCCCCCAGCCACAACCGGGTGACGGCGCTCGGCCAGCGCGCGTGCCGCCACAGCCGAGATATCGTCGCCGCGCTTGGTGACCACGACCTGTACGTCGGCGCCAAGCTCACCTGAAATACGCGCGATATGCGCCTTCGCCTCCTCGACGTGCACGGAATGGCCGTTGAGGATGCAGGTGGGGTTTGCAATTGCTGCCGGCGGCGAGGTCATAGTTCATTATACGCCAAGTGGTGCCGCAAGCGCTTGTAGAAGCACTACGCCGGCCCGGCCGCTTCCACTCGGCCGCCATGCTGAAGCCAGGTCATCAACACCCAGCACCCCAGCGCCCAGGCCGCACCGATGCACCAGCCGCCAACGACATCCGTCGGATAGTGAACGCCAAGGTAGATGCGGCTAATGCCGATGAGGATCGTCAGAAGCGCCGCCAGGACGATGAAATAACGACCGATCTTGGACGAGGATTGGCTTCGCGCCAGAAGCGCCGCGATCGTCAGATAGGTGATGGCCGACAGTGTCGCGTGGCCGCTTGGAAAGCTGGTCGTAAAGACCCGCGCCGCCGGAGCGACGAAATCGGGGCGCGGACGCGCAAACGCGAACTTCAGCAGATCGCTCACCGCGATACCGCCGAACACGGCGAAAAGCATCAGCCATGCCGCCGCCTGCTTGCGCGCCAAAAACAGATAACCCGCGACCGCAGCGGTTATTATCACGAGCACTATGATACTGCCGAGACTGGTTAGATCGCGCGCCGCCTCCTGAACCCATGCCGGGCCGATGGGAGCCGACAGGTTAGCAGGATCACGAAAAGCAAGAATGATGCTTCGGTCGAACGCAGAGGATTTTCCTTCGACCACGACTTGGGCGACCACGCCAAAAACGAACAACAGACAAGCGATCGCGAAAAGATAGATCGGTGCACCGTTTTGATTAGTTTTCGCGATTTGGTCTCGCATGACGCCCCGATGCTGAGTTGATGAGCCATCTCTCGGGCATGCTCGTAACCTAACGAAACCGCCCAATTATGCACCAAGCGAACCCGCAGGTATCTTCCGAATTACCGTCACATCGGACCGGCGGGTTCGATCTGGCCTGCTTGCTGAAGCCAAGCCAACAGCACCCAGCAACCTATGGCCCAGGCCGTACCGATGCACCAGCCTCCGAGAATATCCGTCGGAAAATGAACGCCGAGATAGATCCGGCTCAGGCCGACGAGGACCGTTACAAGCGCCGCGAGCGACATGAAGTAAAAGTCCAAAACTGGCGATGGGTAGGCTCGTGCGAGAAGGGCGGCGATCGTCAAATAGGCGATCGCAGACAATGTGGCGTGCCCGCTTGGGAAGCTTGTCGTGAAAACGCGCGGCGCATGGCTGACGACTTCCGGCCGCGGGCGCGCGAACACGAATTTTAGAAGATTGTTGAGTGCAAGGCCGCCGAGCACCGCAATCAGCATCAGCCAAGCTACTCCAGGCTTGCGGTCCAGGAACAGATATCCCGCCACCGCAAAAGTCATGATCAAGAGCACAGCGACGCTGCCGAGACTTGTCACATCCCGCGCCGCTTCTTGCAACCATGGCGGGCCGATAGGGATAGGCTGTTCGGCAGATTTTCGCAGCTTAAAGATGACGTAACGATCAAAACCTGACGATTTGCGTGTCGCCACGTCAATGGCAACAAACCCGAATAGGAAGAGAAGAACCGCTATCGTCAAAAGGGAAACCAGCGCAATTGCTCCGTCTATTGTCGACGTGAACGATGTTGGGCAGCGGCCTTGACGAAGTCTAAGTGCGAAGGCACTCCGCCGCCAATTCCCAAATCGTCGTTCCAATGGGGAACCGTTTTGCAATATTAGATCAGGTTGAGCGTTTAGGCCAAAGTTGCGCATCCGGCCCCGAAGCTCGCCCCTGCCTTACGTCGCCGGCGGCCTTCAAGCGATCACGATTACTGCTTTGTCGCCGTCAGACGGGGACAAGCTTTACTCCGGAATTTTCCCGTCGGTGACCGCTCACCTGTCGCTGCGCGACAGCACGTCCATCAATTCGCTGACCTTGCGCCGCTGCTCGGCCTTGTTGCCGGACGCAATGGCGTGCTCGACGCAATGCGCCGCATGGTCGGCGAGGATCTCCTCCTCGGCACGGCGTAACGCCGCGCGCGCCGCCGACAATTGCGTGACGATATCGATGCAATAGCGGTCGTCCTCGACCATGCGCGCAAGCCCGCGCACCTGGCCTTCGATCCTATTGAGGCGCTTGAGCACCGACGTCTTGGCAAGCGGTCGCATGCCGGCTATATACCCCTACCGGGTACCCGTTTCAAGGGAATTTTATGGCCGTGGACCATTCGACCGATAGTCATGCCGCCGCAGCGGCGATCGATCCGGTATGCGGCATGACGGTCGATCCGGCGAAAAGTCCGCATCGCCTTAGCCACGCGCAAACGACCTATCACTTCTGCTCGGCCGGCTGCCGCGGCAAGTTTGCCGCCGATCCCGACAAATATTTGCACGGCGCAGCACCGGCGCCGGCGGAGGCCCTGCCCGAGGGCACGATCTACACCTGCCCGATGCACCCGAATGTCCGCCAGGCCGGCCCGGGCGCTTGCCCGATCTGCGGCATGGCGCTGGAGCCGGAAACAAGCGGCGCGGATGATGGCGGCGAACTCGCCGGCATGACGCGCCGCTTGTGGATCTCGACGCTGCTCGCGCTGCCGGTCGTGACGCTCGATATGGGCGGGCATTTCGGTCTTTGGCATTTGCCTGGCCACATCTCGGCCTATGCAGAGCTTGTGCTGGCGACGCCGGCGGTGCTGTGGGGCGGCTGGCCGTTTTTCGTGCGCGGCGTTCAATCGCTGATCACGCGCAACCTCAACATGTTCACGCTGATCGCCATGGGCACCGGCGTCGCTTATGGCTACAGCATCGTCGCGGTGCTGGCGCCCGGCCTGTTTCCCGCGGCGTTTCACGACGAGCACGGTGGCATCGCCCTTTATTTCGAGGCTGCCAGCGTCATCACGGTGCTGGTGCTGCTCGGCCAAGTACTCGAATTACGCGCCCGCGCCTCGACCTCGGGCGCGATCCGCGCGCTCATCGCGCTCGCGCCCAAGACCGCGCGACGCGTCAAGGATGACGGCGATGACGAGGACGTGCCGCTCGAGGCCGTCGCGGTCGGCGATCGGCTGCGCGTTCGTCCCGGCGAAAAGATTCCCGTCGACGGCGTGGTGATCGAAGGCAGATTCGCGGTCGATGAATCCATGGTCACCGGTGAAGCGATGCCGGTGACCAAAGAACAAGACGCGGACGTCATCGCCGGAACGCTCAACGGCAGCGGCGGCTTCGTCATGCGCGCCGAAAAGGTCGGCCGCGACACCATGCTGGCGCACATCGTGCAGATGGTCGCCACGGCGCAACGCTCGCGCGCGCCGATCCAGCGGCTGGCCGACCGGGTCGCCGCCTGGTTTGTGCCGGCGGTGATCGCGGTGGCGCTGATCGCGTTTGCGGCCTGGGCGGAATTCGGGCCGCAGCCGCGCCTGGCTTACGCGCTGGTCGCCGCCGTGACCGTGCTGATCATCGCCTGCCCCTGCGCGCTCGGTTTGGCCACGCCGATGTCGATCATGGTCGGCGTCGGCCGCGCCGCGCAGGCCGGCATTTTGATCAGGAACGCCGAGGCGCTCGAACGCCTGGAAAAAATCGACACGCTGGTCGTCGACAAGACCGGCACGCTGACCGAAGGCAAGCCCACGGTCACCGCCATCGTGCCGGTGCAGAATTTTGACGAGAATATTCTGCTGCGGTTTGCCGCCAGCGTCGAGCGGTCGAGCGAACACCCGCTTGCCGCGGCCATTGTCGCGGCGGCCGCCGCGCGCAAGATCGATCTCCTGTCCGCAAGCGATTTCGCTTCGCCGTCCGGCAAGGGCGCAACCGGCGTGGTCGAGCGCCGCCGCGTCGCGCTTGGCAACGCCAACTTTTTCGCCGAGCTCGGCATCGCCACGGCGGCCCTGCAAGGCGAAGCCGAACGGCTGCGCGGCGACGGCGGCTCGGTGATCTTCGTCGCCATCAACGGCGTGCTTTCAGGCCTCATTGCGGTTGCCGATCCGCTGAAACCAACGACGCGCGCCGCGCTCGACGCGCTCAAGGCGCAAGGCATTGCCATCGTCATGCTGACCGGCGACAGCCGCGGCACCGCGCAAGCGATTGGTAAAAAACTCGGCATTACCGATATCGAAGCGGAGGTCCTGCCCGAACGGAAAAGCGCCGTGGTCGAGGCGTTGCGCCGCGCCGGCAGGATCGTCGCCATGGCCGGCGACGGCATCAACGATGCGCCGGCGCTGGCTTCGGCAGATGTCGGCATTGCCATGGGCGGCGGCACCGACATTGCCATGGCGAGCGCCGGCGTAACACTGGTCAAGGGCGATCTCACCGGCATCGTGCGCGCAAAAAAACTCTCCGCCGCGACCATGCACAATATCCGGCAGAATTTGTTCTTCGCGTTTCTCTATAACGCAGCCGGCGTGCCGATCGCCGCCGGCGCGCTCTATCCGCTGTTCGGCTTGCTGCTGTCGCCGGCATTCGCCGCCGCCGCCATGGCGCTGTCGTCGGTGAGCGTGGTCGCCAATGCGCTGCGGCTGCGGCGCATCGCGCTCTAAACTCACTCCCCCGCTAATCTCCGCTATTCGCAATTGCCGGCATAGCCACTATAGTTTCAAGATCGATCATCCGTTTTTCGGCGACCATCGCCGCGACCGACGCCTGGTATTGCTCCATGCTCACTGCACCGTCGCCGACCAGCGTGGCCTTGCTTCTGGGCTTGAGCTTTTTCTTAGGCCTGGCGTTCGAGGATTTCTTCGCCGGTGCCGCGCAGCAACGTCCCGGCGGCATTCGCACTTTTCCGCTGCTCGCGCTCGCCGGCGGCATGCTCTATCTGCTCGACCCTGGCCATGGCATTGCCTTCACCGCGGGCCTCCTCGTGCTTGGCGCCTGGCTCGTCATGTATTACCGGACGCACCTGACGGAGCCCGACGAGACCGGCGAGACCAGAGCCAATCTCATCGTGCCGTTGCTCAACGTCCACGCTTATCTGCTCGGCGCCGTCGCCTTGGCGCTGCCGCCATGGGTCGCGGTGACGACGACGGTGGTGGCGGTTCTGCTCTTGACCGGCCGCACCTGGCTGCACGACCTGGCACGGCGCATCGACATGAAGGAGATCGTCACCGCCGGCCAGTTTCTGATCCTGACCGGGATCATTCTGCCGCTGTTGCCGAACGAGCCGGTGACGACGCTGACCGCCATCACGCCGCGCCAGGTCTGGCTGGCGCTGGTGGTAGTCGCCACGTTTTCCTACGTGAGCTATCTGGCGCAGCGCTTTTGGGCCGCCGCGGCAGGTGGATTGTGGATGGCGGCGCTGGGCGGGCTTTACTCTTCCACCGCGACGACGGTGGTGCTGGCGCGCCAGGCCAAGGCCGATCCCACCGTCCGCCGCCACGCTCAGGCCGGCATCACGCTCGCCACCGCGATCATGTACGTTCGCATCTTGGCGGTCACTGCCATCTTCAACTTGACGCTGGCGCGCCGTTTGGCGCTGCCGATGCTCGGCCTCTCCGCGGCGGGCCTTCTGATCTGCGCGCTGCAATACTGGGTTTTCGGCCGCGCGACGGGCGATCAAAAGGCGCGGCAACAGCCGATGAAGCTCGGCGCCAGCGGCAATCCGCTGGCGCTTGGCGCGGCCGGCATTTTTGCGGCGCTGTTCGTCGTCACGTCTCTCCTGTCGACCTGGGCGAGCAAGGAATTCGGCGTCACCGGCATCTATTCGCTCGCGGCAATCGTCGGCATTTCCGATATCGACCCGTTCGTCCTCAATCTGGCGCAAGGCGGACTGACGGGCGTGTCGCCTGACACGCTGGTCGGCGCCATCCTGATCGCCGCGTCGTCCAACAATATCTTGAAGGCGTTTTATGCCGCGTTCTTCGCCGGCGGACGGGCGACCGCGGCAAGCGCCGCCGCGCTGGTTTTCCTCGCCGCCGCCGGCGTTGCGGTCGCCTTGACGATCATTCGGCTGTAGCGCGGTTCGGCGGAAAGCCGGTCAACGGATGGACTGGTCGCTCTGAAACGTCGTGGTGAGCTCGCATTTCTTTTCGCCGGCTTCGCGCTGCACCAGTTTCTCCTCGGCCAGCACGGTCTCGTAGTCGGTGCGGTAGGCGACCGTGCCGATCACCGCGCCGGCCCCGTTTTGGCTCGCCTTATCCATCAGCGCGCGCAATTCCTTCTCCCGGTCGGTCAGCTGCTTCCATCGCGTCACCAGGTCGTTGCAGTGATAGGCCTCGTAGCGGCCCGGATCGACCAGCCAGGAGGCCGAGCCGTTGCCGCCGCAGCCCGCAAGCGTCATGCCGGCGGCGGCGGCGACGGCGGCGCAAAGCAAAAAGCCGCGGCCCGAGCGCACGCGCGGTCGACGGCGTGATGCAAAAAATGGTTCCGTGACGATCCCCTGCTCTCCCCGCGCGCCCCGACGCGTTACGCATTGACACCCGTTCGATCACCGCGAGATTATAACGCGTTTCGTTTGCAGTTTGGTGCGCCGCAAATAAGGCAAAGGTTCAAGCCCAAGCCGGCGGACCCGCCCGCCCTGGCAAGAGCGACCGCTTACGGATGGGGCGTTGGGAATTCGACGCCGGCAGCCAGTCCTTCGCGCCAAACCAGCCGGCAGTGGCGCCGGGCTTCACCGCTGGGGGTGAGCAGCAGGATGAAGCGTTCCGGAAGATTGCACTCTTTCTCGAGCAAAATACGCGCGCCGGTCTCCGAAATATCGGCGATCGCGCAACGGTGCGGCGGCGAGGTGCCGTCAAGCAAGACGCTGGCATTATAATGAAATTGCCGGCGCGGCTTTCTGCGCAATTCGGCCCGCTTGCCCATCGAAAACTCCGCGTGCCGCGAAACCTGCCGACGGCATAAACTGTGACCTTAGAAATATGGCATTAAGGAGCGGTAAACTCACTCATGCGTGCGGCGCAACCAAGGTGCCGGGGTCGAACCCGGACGCTTGCCATGGCGACGAAAACAGGAAAACGGACCCTGCCCCATGAGACCGCCGCTGTTCGCGATATCAGCCGCGCTGGTTTTGGCGTGCGTCGGCATGCCGGCGCGGGCGACGTCGGTTTACGATTACAAACCGAACGAATACGTCATCGTCGACGGCGGCCTGGCGCCGAACAAGCGCTTCTCGATTGCGGCTAACGGCTACCGCGGTTTTCACGTCTATCTGATCGCGGAGCCGGCGCATAAGCCGATCGCGGCGCTGGCTTCGATCGACAATGACTCGATCCTCGACACCGGGCCTAGCGCCTATCACGCCGTATGGTCGCCGGACTCGCGCCACCTCGCGATGCACTTCCGCAGCGACCGCCACGCGCTGACGATGTTGCTGTACGAAATCCGAGGCGGCGGGCCGCATCTGTTGGACACGCCGTTGCTGTTTCGCGCCGCGACCAAGCTGCCGGACACCTCTGACGACTTCGAAATCCGGTCCGACGTTACCGATCTGACCTGGCTCAGCCCGACGACATTCGCCCTGAAGGAACAGCGCACCCTGGAAATCAAAGCGCCCGGTCTGCCCAAAAAACTCGGGCCCTACGGCAAGCCGGAGGCCGAGACGGCCGGCGGCGCTGACGGCAATCAGTTGGCGCGGCATTTCATAAAATTTTCAGCCGAAGCCACCGGCCAAGTGGTGCCGGGACGCGGCTATCGCATCCTCGACATGAAGCCCGGCACGTTCGAGTAACCGGCGGCGCCTGATAATTCGCGCCGCGCCTTGCCGCGACGGACGGCCGGCCGGCCGCGGCGGCCGGAACGTTTGGCTTGATCTCGCCTTATATGTCGGGCGTATTACACTTTCGTGAGCGTTCGATAACGCCTGCGGAGGCAATCCGATGAGCGTGGCGTGGCTCGACTGGTCAAATCCGGTCGCGATCTGGTGGGGCTTTTTGCTGATCGTCAGCGCCGTCAACATCGCGGCGCTGCTGCGGCTGCGCGCCCGCTTTCGCAACGGCCGCGGCGATAGGCCGGCCGCCGCGTGGATCGAACCGCTGCTCCTGCTGTGCGCCGTCTATGTGCTCGGCTGCGCCTTCCGCTCCGTGCTGCCGCGCGCCGACGTGCAGCGCATCTGCCTATTCGACACCTGGCTCTCCAGCGTCATGGTCGGCCGTTCCGTCGCCACCGTCGCCGAGCTTTGCTTCGCCGCGCAATGGGCCATCGTGCTCTACGCACTGGGCAAGGTCGCCCACTCCGACACGGCAAAAAACATCGCCAAGGCCATCGTGCCCACGATCGTGCTCGCGGAAATCTGCTCCTGGTACGCGGTGATCACCACGAACTTTTTGGGCAACGTCCTGGAAAATTCGCTGTGGACCGTCACCTTCCTGCTCATCGGCGTCGCGCTGTCGCGCCTCGTGCCGCGTTTCCGCGGCCCCGCCCAATTCGCCATCGCCGCCGCAGCCGCCGGCATCGCCGCCTATGTGGTCTTCATGGCGACCGTCGACGTGCCGATGTATTTCGGCCGCTGGCAGGCCGACCTCGCAAGCGGCAAGGACTATCTTGGCTTGATCGCCGGCCTGCACGACCTCGCGACCCGCTGGATCGTCACCCACGACATCGCGCCATGGCGCGACGAGATCGCCTGGATGTCGCTTTATTTCAGCACGGCGGTGTGGGGGAGCCTGGCGCTGGCGGGCTTCGGCCTGGTGAAGCACCTGTTGCCGCGCTATCGCGTGCGGGTGCCGCTGACGCGGGCTACGCGGCGGCCGGTTCTTATACCGGTGAGGAGTTCAGACAAAACGTTCTAAGCGGCGGGACTATCGCGATCGCTTACTATCGAAACTATCAAACCCTCTTGCTGACGGCGAACCTCGCGTCATTATCTTTTGCTAATCATCGAATATTATCTTTCTCCACAAAGTCATGCAGGGTTGTCGCATTGTTAGTAGCGGAAGTTCAGCTGAACCTTGTATTGCTTCTGATTGACTAGTGTCATCTTATCGGTTCCATTGCTGTAAACGAAAGAAATAGACGATGACGTCGCGCTCGAAGAGGGCTGGGGCGCATGCCCGTTGGCATCGGGAGGAACACAGTAACGCCAATATGGCGCAACCCCAGATCCCAAAAAATAACCAACTTCGGCGCTATAATTCCATAGGCCACTTCCGGTCGAAGCATTATCGAAATATTGCCCGGTGCCATTGACGTATATACGACCGCAAAGTGGACCCACCTCGGGCATATTCTGAAATAAGACAAGTCGTGCCTGCGCGGTACCTCCGAGAAACTCATAATTCGAACGCGACGTGAAGTTTGTTAGACCGGGAGTCTCGACATGCAAGATGTCCAACTCTGGCTCCAGTCGCCAATAAAACCCGATCAGCTCACGATAGTTCTCGTCGTCACGACCGCCAAGATGCAAGGGATCGTAGTATGGTTCCCAAATTGCATCGACGCCTGCGATGCGTCCAATACCCCGAAAATCCGTTTGCGCGTAGGGCGCGATGTCGATGTAATTGTCGACGCCGCCGACATTGGGGACAACAAACTGCGAGTCGAACGAACCTCGTACGGCGCTGCGTTCGGTGGCCGCTTTGAAGGGGTCAGCGAAAGTGCCGTTGGCATAAATCGAAGGAGCAAAAGCATATAGCGAATCTTTGTCGCGCGCCACGACATAGCCGAGCAAACCTTGCGGAGTGATTTTGGTCGTTCCGGCTAAGCTATCCCGCGTCAACGAGCCTGACGCTCCCGGCTCGTCGCTGGGACCGCAAGGTACTAGGAAGCTGAAGACGTCGCTTCGATCGCGACGTAAAAATAATCGCTGATCCTGGCATTTTGAGGTTTCGACCGCGGCTGTCGCGGCGGGCGCAGCGTTACCTGGGGCCTTGTTCACAATCGCAACTGCGGATTTGGTCGCTGGCAACGGCGACTTTTTCTTGGCATAATAGCTTTTGATGAGAAAACTCCTCTGTTCGGCAGTGAGTTTGTCCCACGTTGCGACCGCTGCAGCCTTTTCCGTTGGTGACAAAACAGGGTCGGATTGCTGAGCCAGGGCCGAACATGGGATTGTAATAAGAAGAACAGCAATTCGAATACCGTAAAGATGCCGACTCATGACAGCCGAGCCTCCTAGTTAGCTCGCGCAGAACGTGAGAGACCGCGAGCAATTACGTCGATCATGTTTGACACTTTGCTGCTGGGAGAAAGGCCGGTCATGTCGCTCCGCGTGAGATTGAGGCCAGCGAATAAAGAATTGAGAACTGTATAGTAGTTTGCGATGTAGCCAGGACCGCCGGTAAGATAATTGCTAAGCGGATCGGTTTCTAAAACATCGCCCGGGCGTTGCGGCACCCAGTGCTGGGCTAGTACTGCCAATATTTGTTTGCGACTGAGGGCCACGGTGGCCCGTGCAGCGACCATCAACGCATCAGAATGGGAGTCCAGAGCAGCTGCATTACGCTCGCGCGCTCTGTCTAGCCGCACGCTGCTGCCGGTCTTCCGCGCCTTTTTTTTTGCCATGTAACGCCCCCACCAATTCAACCCTTCAAATGCTGCAACAAAAAACGAAAGCTTAATAGGGTGCGATAATTTTTTTCGCGCAAAAATTGTACGCTGTGTCTTTTTAGTCACGACTCAACCGCAGTCCGCTCCTTTAGCAATAGGATTTTTGCAGTGAGAGCATCGGCCGCGGCGCACGCACGCTCACGAAAACTTAACTCGATATATGACTGCTGTTGGACCAACATGGTCGGTCCAATGGTGCGTACGCTCGCGCATCTGACGAAACCAACGAATTGCGAGTAACATCAAATTTGTTACTTCCAGCACTGACGACGAAAAAACAGATGAATCGAAATGGCAATGGCAATGGCAATAGACTGCCGGAGCGCGAGACAAGCTTGTCGAAGATGCTCAAGGATGGGGCAAGGGCCTCGCAACTCCGCAAAGCAAGTTAGTGATTTAGAAAAGAGAACAAACTCAGGATGGTGCGGGCGGCCGGAATCGAACCGGCACGGGGTTACCCCCAACGGATTTTCGTACCAGCTACGGCTTGCGCCGCCTCGTCATGCGCGTTTGCGCCGCGACGAGTTTGTGGTCTGGACTATCCCTTCACCGTAGCGTTCGCTGCACTCTTGCGTTCGCCGTAGGTGCTGCCCGTCT
>JBEKKM010000123.1:0-15254 GCA_050010715.1 Xanthobacteraceae bacterium
ACCTATGTGATCGACGATGTCGTGCACTATTGCGTGGCCAACATGCCGGGCGCGGTACCGCGAACCTCGACGTTTGCTTTGAGCAACGTGACCACATCTTTCATCCTGATGCTGGCCGACAAAGGTTGGCGGCGCGCGCTCGACGAAGACCCGCATTTGCGTCATGGCCTCAACGTGCACGCTGGGCAAGTCACCTATCGCGCTGTCGCCGACGCTCTCCAGCTGCCCTATACTCCTGCCGATCACGCCATACGAATCTAGCTGCAGAAGCGATCGTTTTGCCAGTGGCAGCCAATGACCTAGCTCAGTTTGTCGGCGGCTGTAATACTCCATTAAATGCATTGGCGGGTGTTGCCGCAGGGAGCGTGATCTACCAAGCAATGAACCGCGAATTGGCGAGAGAACTAAAGGCTGCCGGCTTTCCGATACGCGTCTATCGGGTCGGACATCGATTTTTTCCGCATGAGAACTTTCGTTGCCCTGCAATAATTTAATAGCAGAGCTTCGAGCTTTCCTAGGCGGAGGCACGGGTCTTCACGTTGGCGACAGATGCGATCAAGTTGGCGGTTTTCGGTCGGTTGCGTACCGACTAATCTGCGGCGCCAGCGCAAAGTGGCGCCTCATGAATTCCATGTCGATATTATCAATCGCGGGGTCTTTCATGCACCTCTATTCCGCCATCGAATGAATGCATGATTGGTTATATTGACTTAACGTGAGGCCAGTAGAGGACTTACTTTGGGCGCGCCGTCAATCCGTGCAATGGAATCGGCCTCTAAAGGGATACGATCGTCCTTGTGATTCGCTCACTTAGGCCAATTGTAGGAGACGAAAATGTATAAGCGCATTCTTGTGGCGATCGATGGAAGCAATACTTCCGACCTCGCGCTGCGCGAGGCCATGCGCTTGGCAAAAGACCAACACGCGATGCTACGACTGGTTCATATAGTCGACATAACGCCAGCCTACACCTCCGTTGAGGAACCATATCCGTTCGCCGAGTATCAAAGGGCATTGCAGGAGGAAGGAGAAAAGTTACTCGCAAATCGCGCCGCCATGGTGCGTGAAGCTGGAGTGGAGTCAGATTCAAAATTGATCATCATCCAATTGTTTGGCGAGCGTATTTATGATGCGATTGAGGAACAATCAAAACAATGGGCAGCCGATCTCATCGTGGTCGGAACTCATGGGCGGCGGGGGGTTCGGCATCTGATGCTTGGCAGCATAGCCGAAGGAGTGATTCGGGTCGCCACTAAACCAGTTCTACTCATTCGTGGCGCGTCGGAAGAGGAGGCGAAAAAGTCAGCATGAGACTGGACATAAATCAATTACCGATCCGCCCTTTTCCATCGGTGATCTGCTGTCTCAGCAAATGCGGCGGCCCAGTTATGTCTTGGAACGAAAGTCAAGCTCAGAAAATACGCCGAAATGGTCGGACACAAGATCAAGGCCGCCCTGACCGTCAAAAACGACCGAGCATGTCTTAATCACAAGCTTGTCATTGATGAAAATAAAATCGATTCTTTGATCCAGAGTCCAAGACCGGTCGACATACGGATTTTTCGGCGAATATGTAAAACCGGGGCTATTCGGCGACTGCTCCGCGAAAGCGTCGTGAAATCCTTCGTCACTGCCCAATATCGCGCGTATGGCCGGAGAATCCGCGACATCGTTGAAATCTCCGCACAGCAACTTTGCAGTCTCTGCGCTTGCCGACCGGTCGTGTCGAAGCGCAGACAGCAGCGTCCCGGCCTGTCTTCGCCGCTCCTCGACCATGTCTGGCGGATAAGCCAAATGAGTATTGATCACCAATAGCGGGTTGCCCTCGATCAAGAGTTCGGCAAACAGGACCAGCCGCGGCCCATCACCGGGAAATTCCGGCAGCGCGACGCTGTCGCACCTGATGACCGGGCTCGTGGCCATGATTGCCAAGCCGTCATTTTCGGCGCGGTGCGCAAGACCGCACATATCAGCAACGCATGCGGCCTGGGATCGTGCCGACTTTGGATCGATATAGACCTCTTGCAAGCAAATGATATCGGGCTGCAGCCGCTTGAGCCCGGCTTGCAAAGCACGATAGCGTGTCTCAAGCGGTTCACTTACGTTCCATAAATTCAGCGTCAACACGCTAAAGCTCATGACAGGGCTACCCGTTTAGGTCTACATTTTCGGGCGGATCAGTATCGGTTCCGCGGCACACGATGAGATCATACTGCACCATGCAGCGCATCCTAGTCGCAACCGACGGCTCGCCCGGAGCAAATCGTGCAGTTGATACCGCCGCGGCGCTGGCAAAAGCGACCGGTTTCGAGCTCGTCATTTTGACGATAGGCGGAAATATTTCCGGGGCGGAATTGAGGCAACTCGCGAGCGCTGAAGGCGACCTCAGCGAAGCGCTGGAACTCGCCGCCAACCAAATCTTGAGCCAAGCGCGAAAGCGCGCGCTTCGCAACGGCGCCTCGACCGTCACGGTGCAATCCGGATGGGGCGATACGACAGAAGCCATTATTGGCGCAGTGCGACGCGAGAAGGCTGATATTCTTGTTGTCGGCAGGCGCGGTCGTGGCCGTCTGTCCGGCCTTCTGCTTGGCAGCGTCTCGCAAAAGTTGGCGAGCTTGGCACCGTGCAAAGTGCTGATTGTCCCCTAGGATAGTCCCGCCGCCTTTCGGTTTCACGAGTTCCCGGGTCCTTATGCCGAGGCCTGGAGCCCGCAGAAAGCGCTTGTACACTTTGGACCCGCGCATAGTATTCCCCTTGTCCGAAGCCGACACAATTCAACAATGCGCGTTCTACATCAGCTTTCTTTGGTGGCGGGCCGAAAGCGACTGCTGGCTCGCTTCTGGCAATCGGCCTCGCAATTTTGGCGGGAAGAGAAATCTCGCGCCGTGGGCTTGGCTGTTTTCCTTGTCGGGCTTGTACTTCTGCAATTGTTGACTCAGGTCTTGCTCAATGTATGGAACCGCAATTTTTTCGACGCGCTTGGCCGCAGGGACGCGCACGAGCTCTGGATTCAAGCGCAGATATTCATCCCGCTTGCCGCGGTAAGCATTCTGCTCGCCGCGACCTCGGTGTGGGGTCGAATGACGGCGCAGCGCAGCTGGCGAGAGGCATTAACCCGGCATCTGCTCAAAAGATGGCTCGACAAGAATCGGTCTGTTCGTCTCAATCATCTGACGAAGGGTTCGGAGAACCCGGAGTACCGAATCGCGGTCGATGTCCGAATCGCAACCGATGCGCCGATAGACTTCACTTTGGCGCTGCTTTCATCGATACTGACCTCGATTACTTTTTTTGGCGTGCTTTGGCGGGTCGGTGGCAGCATCGACATCAGCCTATTTGGCGTAAACGTTACGATCCCCGGCTACCTGGTGTTCGGCGTCATCGTCTATTCCGGCGTGGTGTCGGGACTCATGGTTTTATTCGGTCAGCATCTTACGGCGGTCAGCGAGCGTGTGAACCAAAGCGAGGCAGAGTTTCGTGCCGCGGTCGACGCCTTCGGGGCAAGGACCAAAAGCTCGCAAGCCGCGCCTCGCGATACCGATGAACGACAATCATTGCAGATCCAGCTGCAAGCCGTCCTGCTGTGGTGGCGCGAATACTGCTGGCAGCTTGTTCGCACGACGCTCGTCTCGCACGGAAACTTTCTATTCGCCCCGGTGGTCGCGTGGATGCTTTGCGTGCCGAAATATCTCAACGGTACAATGTCGTTAGGAGAGCTCACACAGTCGGCCGCCGCCTTCGTTGTCGTGCAGAGCGCGTTCAACTGGCTCGTCGACAATTACCAGCGGTTTGCGGATTGGCAATCCTCCGCGCACCGCGTCGCCACGCTGCTTCTCGCGATCGACGAGCTCGAAGCGAAAGAGCAAGGCGAAAAATCGCAATAAAAAACCGCCTTAAGCGGATTCGATCCTCGTCTTGGCGCTCAGTCGGTAGACGTCGGCGGGGCGGCACAGTCCGGTGCCCTCATTCAAGAGCGCCGCGGCGCCGGCGGCGACACTGAGACGGAACGCATCAGCGAGACTGGCGCCGCTGCCGAGGCTGTAAACGAGTGCACCGAGAAAGCTGTCGCCGGCGCCGACCGCGCTTACCGGGGTGATCGGTAGCGAGTGCGCTCGCAATGACTGATCGCGAGTGACGATCAGCGCGCCGAGGTGACCGAGCGACAGCGCGACGATTTCGACTTTTCCCTTTTTGATCAGGGTGCGCGCCATTGTCAGCCACTCGGCCGGACTCGCCAGCTCGGCGCCAACCAACTCGCTCATCTCGTGCAGGTTCGGCTTAATTAGATAAAGGCCATGCTCCAGAGCGGCGGCAAGCGGCGGCCCGGATGTATCGAGAAAAAATTTTGCCCCAAGCTCTCGCGCGATTGTCGCCGCTCGCGCATAGAAATCGTCCGGCACACCGGGCGGCAAGCTACCGCTACCGACGACGAATTTCGGCGCCGGAACGGTGGCCGCCAACGCGGCGAGACACTCGCGCCATTCCGGTTCGCGCAGCGGGCGTCCAGGCAAGATGAAGCGGTATTGTGAGCCCGTATGCAGTTCGGAGACGTAGAAGTCTTCGCGTGTCTCCGCTTCGGCTTCGATGATGCGGGTCTCGATTCCTTCGTCGTCGATCAGGCGGCGAAGCAATTGTCCCGTGAATCCTCCTGCGGGAAGGATTGCCTCGACATCGCCGCCGAACCTCTTGATGACCCGCGCAACATTAATGCCGCCGCCACCAGGATCGCGCCGCGGGGCCGCACAGCGCAGCTTGAGCGTCGGGACGACGCGATCAATCGAGGTCGATAGATCGACCGCGGGATTGGGCGTCAAGGTGACAAACTGGGCCATGGTCTCAAATTCTAGGAACGCCGGGCGGCAAGCGCCTGCAATCCGACAAATGCCGGATCGTCATGCAGGATAAGATAGACGGGAATTGCCTTGAGATACGGGGTCAACCGGCCCTTCGCCTCGAACCGCAAGTGAAATTGCGAGCCTGGCAGATAATCGCGCAAATGGGGAGCGATGCCGCCGGCAACGTATACGCCGCCTTGTGCACCGAATCCAAGCGCAAGATTGCCGGCGACGGCGCCGAGCAGGCCGCAAAAGGTGTCGAGAGCGGCCTGGCTGATTGCGCAGCGGCCGGCGGCCGCCGCCTGCGCAATTTCGGCTGCGGTGCGGTCCGGGACGCTCTGCGATTCGAGCGACGCGATGGCGTGATAAAGATTTTCCAGGCCGGCTCCGGATAGAGCGCGTTCGACGGATACATGCCCGAACCGCTCACGTAACTTCGCAATGATCGCATCCTCGCGCGAGGAACCGCTAGGCAACGTGGCGTGTCCACCTTCGCTGCGCAAGACGAGATCGCCTTGCTCGCGGCGTATGTAAGCAGCCACGCCGAATCCAGTTCCGGGACCGAGCACGACCATGGGCGCGTTCGCTTTCGGCTCGCCTCCGCCGATCATTCGCAGGTCGCCGGGGTTAAAGCGGGGCAGCGACCAGGCGACTGCTTCGAAATCGTTGACAATTTGGACGTCCGAAAAACCAAAGCGGCTGGAAAGCTCGCTGGCGGCAACGACCCACAGATTGTTGGTCAACGCGCAGCGCTCGCTTTCGACGACGCCGGCCACGCCGAGCAGCGCACGGCGGATCGGTCTTGGGTCCGCTCGACGCGCCATGAATGCGGCCAGCGCATCGCTGAACCGTTGATAGTCGGCGACCGCCATATGCGCGACGGGGCCGAGCTTGCCATCCTCGAGAACGGCAAAGCGCACGTTGGTGCCGCCGACATCCGCCAGCACGACGCCGTCCACTTTGCCGTCCTTCGCCACCCCGGCCTCCGATGCTTCAGGTTATTTGTTTCGCGCCACCTTAATAAGATTGTGGTACCACTCAAATGACGCTTTCGGAATTCGCCGCTGCGTCGGATAGTCGACATAGGTCAGTCCGAATCGGACGCCATAGCCCGCGTCCCATTCGAAATTGTCAAGCAAGGACCAGACGAAATAGCCGCGCACGTCGGCTCCGGCCGAAACCGCAGCGTTCAGCGCCCCGATATAGGCGCAGAGGTAGGCGATGCGGTCGCTGTCGTTCACCAGACCATTCTGATCCGGTTCATCGAAGCCACCCATGCCGTTTTCCAGCACATAGATGGGCAATGCATAGCGGCTGGCCACGCGCATCAAGGTGTCGCGAAATGCATCGGGCATGATAGGCCAGCCGTTGGGCGTCAGTGGAATATCGCCCGGTTTGCTGTTCTGGACGAAACCTAGGGCATCGTTGGCGCCGGCCTTCACGTATACCGGGCTATAGTGATTGAGGCCGAACCAGTCCACGCGCCGACCGATCTGGGCAAGGTCGCCCGCTCGTAGGTATGGCTCGACCGCCGCCAGCATCTGTTCGGGATAGACGCCGAGACATTGCGGGTCGGCAAACGCCCTGTTCCAGTAGGCATCGCAACGCTCGGCTGCTTGCCGATCGTCGGGCGTCGATGGCAGGCAGGACTGAAAATTGTGAACGGCGCCAACCGAGCTATTGGGCACGCGCGTACGCAAGACGTCGACTGCCATTCCGTGCGCGAGATTGATGTGGTGGATGCCGCTGTGCAGCGTCTCGATGCTGGACGTCGCGCGCTTGCCGCCAAATCCGAGCCCGAACATGGTGAATATGGACGGCTCGTTGAAGGTCGCGAAGCGCTTGACCCGATCGCCATATCGCGCCGCCACCAACGCGGCGTAGTCGGCAAACCAGCCGGCACAGTCCCGGACCGTCCAGCCGCCGAGATCGTCGAGCGCTTGCGGAAGATCCCAATGATAGAGGCACAGCCATGGTTCGATGCCCGCGGCGAGAATTGCATCGATGAGCCGGTCGTAGAACGCCAGGCCCGGCTCATTCGGCGCGCCCCGCCCCAGCGGAAGAAGACGTGGCCAGGCGACCGAGAACCGATAGGCCTGGATGCCGAGCCGCTGCATCAGGCCGATGTCTTCCAAATAACGGTGATAGTGGTCGCAGGCGACATCGCCGGTATCCCGGTTTGAGACCTTACCGGCGTGGCAATAGCTGTCCCACACACTTAGCCCGCGGCCGTCTTCACGGGCCGCCCCTTCGATCTGAAAGCTCGACGTCGAGACGCCCCAGATGAATCCGCGCGGCAGCGCTGTGATGACCGGATAATCCGGCTCGGCCTTCCGCGACCATTTGGCGTCGCTCGTTGCATCGCCTGGCAGCACAATTCACTCCCATTTCCGGCTCATCTTGATGATAATCAAATAGTCCAGGCGGGCGAAGCCTTATTGAGCCATGTCAATATATTGCAGCGCAATTCGAGCAATGTCTGTCCCGGACCGGATGCAGGCAGGTGATGGCAGCTCTAGCGTCAAGCACCCGATGGCGAGGCGTCGCCGACGGATTTAGCGCCAGCGGATATTTTCGTCTGGCCGAGCGAAACGGCGTGTTCTGGTTGGTCGATCCCGACGGCGGCCGCTTTCTGTCGAAAGGGGTTAATACTGTGCGGTTGGATCAGGATCGCGTTCAAAATAGCGATCGCATTCCTTATGCCGAGGCCTGCCGCCGTGAATATGACGACCAAGATAGCTGGCGGGCAGCCGTCGCCCGCAGGCTCGCGCGGTGGGGTTTCAATACGCTCGGCGCCTGGTCCGACGAAGCGGTCGCGAGCGCAGGTGCCGTGCCGCTTGCGACCACGCCGCTTCTCGATCTGGGAATGTCTTACACTTGGCGAAACGGCGGGCAAACGCCGGAGCCCACCCAAGAATTTCCGGATGTGTTCGATCCGGCCTTCGAGCGGCATGTGCGCGGTCGCAGCCGTGATCTGTGCGGCAGGCGGCAGCAAGCTCAGAACATTCTCGGCTGGTTCGTCGACAACGAGTTGTGCTGGGGGCCGGATTGGCGCGGCGGCGACGAATTGCTGACGCTGTTCCTCAATTTGGGCGCTCACGCTCCGGGGCGCCGAGCGGCACTCAACTGGCTCCAGGTTCGGCATCGCGACTTCAATGCCTGCAATTCGGTTTGGCACAGCAGCGCGCGGTCTTGGGACGAGTTCGAGAATCTGCCGCGCCTAGCGCAACCTTACCGGCGAAAGCCGATTTATCAGCGCACTGCGGCGGATGAGGATGCGGCCAATCGCGCCAATCCCAACCGTGCCGTTTTCGCCGCCGACTGCGAAGCCTTCTCGGCTTTGGTGGTGGAGCGTTATTTCGCGCTGACCACCACGGCGGTCAAAGCGGCCGATCCCAATCACCTCTTGCTGGGCTGCCGGTTCGCCTATGTTCCATCACACGAAATGATCGAGCTCGCCGGACGTTACAACGATGTCATTTCGTTCAATTGCTACGATCGTGATGCAACTGCGGTCATCGAAGCCTATGCCGCTGCCGGCAGGCCGTGCTTGATCGGCGAGTTCTCCTTTCGAGGTGTCGATTCCGGTCTACCCAATAGCAACGGTGCGGGACCGCTGGTCGCGACCCAGGCCGAGCGGGCGGCAGGTTTCCGACATTACGTAACCGCCGCCCTGCATGCGCGCAATTTAGTCGGCTATCACTGGTTCGAGCATGCCGATCAGCCACGTGCCGGCCGCTTCGACGGCGAAAATTCCAATTTCGGAACGGTCACGATCGACGATCTCGTCTATGAGCAACTGACGCAGGCGATGACGTCGCTCAACGGCGAGGCCGAGCATCTGCACGCCGCCGCGGACAGCGCGACAAGGTGAAGCAGAAAGGAAGCGAACATGGCAAACCAGACAAAGATCGTCTTCCTCGGAGCAACCAGCATGTCGTTCGGATTGAGCATGCTGCGCGATATCTTCAGCAGCGACGAATTGCGCGGCTCCACGCTCACACTGGTCGGCCGAAATCCGGCGACGCTGTCGAAGATCGCAGCACTGGCGAAGCTCATGAACGACAAGTCCAATGCAGGGCTGATTGTCGAGCAAACTACCGACCGCCGCGCCGCCTTCGACGGCGCGAATTTCGTCGTCAATGCCACCGCCGTCGAGCGCAATCGGCTTTGGAAGCTCGATTTCGAAGTGCCGCGGAAATACGGCATCCGCCACACGCTCGGCGAGAATGGCGGCCCGGGTGGTCTGTTCTTTACCTTGCGGACCCTGCCGCTGGTGTTCGATTTCGTCCGCGACATGCAGGAACTCTGCCCGAAGGCGCTGTTCATCAATTTCTCGAACCCGGAAAACCGCATCATCCTTGCATTGGGAAAGTACAGTCCGATCCGCGCGCTCGGCCTGTGCCACGGCATTTTCATGGGCCAAGGCGACGTCGCGCGGATCTTGGGAAAGCCGTTCGAACAGGTCGATGTTTGGGGCGCCGGCATCAATCACTTTCAGTGTTTGGTGGAAATTCGCGATCGGGCGACCGGCGAGGATCTCTATCCGCTGCTGCGCGCCAAGGAAAAGGATTACGAGGCAACCTTTGCGCCGTTGACCCGGCGGCTCTTCCGCGCGTTCGGATACTGGATGACATGCAGCGACGAGCATTTCGGCGAATATTTGGCTTATGGCTGGGAAGGGGGCGAGAAGGGTTACGATTTTGCCGGTGACGAGCGCGGACGAGCGGAGTTCTCATGCGCGCTTGACCGGGTGGTCGCCGGCGCGCCGTTGCCGCCCGATTGGCTAACGCCCTCAGGCGAACGCGGCGCGGCCGCAATCGGCGGAGTCATCCACAATAAAAAGCGTGTGCTCGAATCCGGTATCGTGTTCAACCGTGGCGCCATTCCCAACCTGCCGCCGAATGCGGCGGTCGAGGTTCCGGTCATGGCGGACGCGGCCGGAATTCATCCGATCTCGCTCGGGCCGCTGCCCGATCCGATCGCCAAGCTTCTCGCCACCCAGGTGAACGTCCAGCAACTCGCAGTGGATGCCGCTGTGCATGCGTCGAAGGAGATCGCGTTGCAGGCCTTGCTGATCGATCCTGTGATCAATTCCGCTGCGGCCGCGGTCAAGCTGCTGGACGAGTTGTGGGAGGTGAACCGGCCCTATATTCGGCCTTGCGTATGAACGCCCGCGCCCTGGCGATCGTCGCTCATCTCGCCACTGTGGCTGCGGCCGTAGCCAGCTCGGCATCACTGACTACCTGCATGGTGCGCAGAACGCTTGACGGGTTGACGCTGATGGAGTCGATGCCGAGCTGCGTAACGTAGCGGGCGATCTCGGGATAGTTCGCCGGGGCTTCGCCGCAGATGCCGACATGACGGCCGTTGCGCTTGGCCCCGGTGATCGCGAGCCTCAACATTTCCAGCATGCCTGGATCGCGCTCGTCGAAGTCGAAGGCAACTATTTCGGAATCGCGGTCGACACCGAGCGTCAGTTGCGTCAGGTCGTTGGAGCCAATCGAGAAACCGTCAAACAGCCGCGCGAATGCATCGATTTGAATGACATTATTCGGAATCTCGCACATGACGTAGATCTCCAGGCCGTTTTCACCGCGTTTGAGGCCGTGGCCGTTCATCGTGTCGATGACCCGCTGCGCCTCCGCCGTGCGTCGGCAGAACGGCACCATGATGCGAACATTCGTCATCCCCATGTCGTCGCGGACACGCCGCAGCGCCGCGCATTCGAGCGCGAAGCCCGCCGCATAGGCGGGATGCGCATAGCGGGCCGCGCCACGGAAGCCGAGCATCGGGTTCTCCTCCTTCGGCTCGAAACTTTCGCCGCCCAGCAGCCGCGCATATTCATTGGTCTTGAAATCGGATAGACGCACGATCACCGGCTTCGGATAAAACGCCGCCGCGATCGTGCCGATACCCTCGGAGAGTTTCTCGATGAAGTAGTCCGCCGGCCGGGCATAGTTGCGCACCAACTGCTCGATCACTTTTCGCGCCTCCACCGATGCGATCCGCTCCGGATTGACCAGCGCCATCGGGTGAATCTTGATGTGCTCGCTGATGATGAATTCCATCCGCGCCAATCCCACTCCATCGTTGGGCAGCATTGCGGTCTTAAATGCCAGCTCCGGATTTCCCAGGTTCAACATGATCGCAGTCTTGGGGCGCTTGAGGTCAGCCAATGCGATCCTCGTGGTTTTCACCGGCAGAGCACCATCGTAAACATGGCCAATCTCGCCTTCAGCGCAGGAGACGGTGACCTGCGCGCCGGCCATAAGCGCAGCCCTTGCGCCTTCAGCACCGACGACCGCAGGCACACCCAGTTCGCGCGCCACGATTGCTGCGTGACAGGTCCGGCCGCCGCGTTCCGTCACGATCGCGGCGGCGATCTTCATGATCGGCTCCCAATCCGGGGCGGTCGATTCCGCAACCAGCACGTCGCCAGGCCTGAAGTCGCCGATATGCTGCGCGTCGGCAATGATCCTCACCGGGCCGACGGCGATCTTCTCGCCAACGGCCTTGCCTTCCACCAGCACGTTGCCCGGCGCAGCAAGCTCAAAGGTTTCGAACCCCATGGCGGGCCGCTGCGAGACAACGGTCTCGGGCCGTGCTTGGATGATGTAAAGCTGCGCGTCGTCATCGTCTTTAGCCCATTCGATGTCCATCGGCATTGGATGGCTGGCCTTCGTCGAATAGTGCTCCTCGATTCTGATCGCATCGCCGGCGAGCTTCAGCACCTCGGAATCGGTCAGGCAATAGCGCGCGCGCTCCGCATCTGGGACGCTGACGTTCCTTGTGCCGCCGTCGGCGACGCTGATCATGCGCAGCTGCTTGCCGCCGAGCGAACGGCTCAAAACTGCGCGGTGACCTGCGCGAAACGTTGGCTTATGGACGTAGAACTCGTCCGGATCGACGGTACCCTGCACGATGTTTTCGCCGAGGCCGTAACTACCGGTGATAAAGACGACATCACGAAAGCCGGATTCGGTATCCAGCGTGAACATGACGCCGCTCGAAGCGTGATCAACCCGCAACATCTTCATGACGCCAACAGACAGGGCGACCTTGAAATGATCAAAACCGTTGTCAACCCGATACGAGATGGCCCGGTCAGTGAAGATGGAGGCAAAGCAACGGCGGCAGGCTTCGAAAAGCGCGTCGGCGCCGCGAACATTGAGAAAGCTCTCATGCTGGCCGGCAAAGCTGGCATTCGGCAGGTCTTCCGCGGTAGCCGAACTGCGCACCGCGACGGCGATCCCCCCGCCATATTGCTTTTCGAGCTGCTGATAAGCCTGAAGGATGGCCGCGCGAAGCGTCTCACTCGCCGTCGCTTGATAGACGATCGCGCGCGCCTTCGCGGCACGCTCTTTAAGAAGCGCGACATCGGTCTTATCGAGCTTGTCCAGCAAATCGTGGAGAGCGTCCCAGGCATTCGCGGCAGTCAGCGCGTCGCGGTAAGCCTTGGCCGTTATCGCAAAGCCGTTCGGCACCCTAATGCCGAGCACCGACAGCGCCGAATAGAGCTCGCCGAGCGAAGCATTTTTGCCGCCGACAAGTGCGACGTCCTCCAGCCGGATATCACTGAACCAGCGTACATAATCGGATTGGGACATTGGCACGATCCATGGATTTAGGGCGCAATCTAGCGCGCCAGTGGCGGCGGATTTTGATCTTTATCAACGCGCGCATCGCCAGCTGGAGATTGGCTATATTGTCGGCGGATGCCTTGTCATTGTCAGCGGATGCCTCGTCGTCAGCCGATCGCGCCAAGGAGCAGGTCGACGCGGCCATTGCCCCATGCCGGCAACAAGATACGCGAATAGCCGCCGCGACGAGTCCTTTTCGGGCGCGGCGGACTGCTGGAATAAAACGTCGGTGCGGCGACTTCCACGGTCGCGCTGGCTTGAGCGAGGAAATAGTTCAATGGCTCGCGCAAATCCAATTCATCGGCAAATTTACCGGTGATGTCGACTCCGAACTTGGCGATCGTTTTCTCACCCAGATGGTTGAAACGGAAACGCTGAGGCTTAGAAAATACGTCTATGAGCAGGAGATTCGTAGAAAGCTTGCCATGCCGCAAAAGGCTTATATCGTCGGAGAACGGCATCGTATTCTCCGCCCGGATCAAGGCCTTCCAATGTCGATATGCGCTTGCCAATGCCGGCGATAGCTTGCGGGGAAGCGGGAACGGTTGGGCGGCTGGGATCATGAATGCGCGCTCGGTTTCTTGTCGAACGTGAAATCCTAGCATCGCCCAGGCATCCAGTCACGCGATCTGCTACCTGATGCGGAACGTCATGCAAATCCGTGCAATCCTGTTCGATAAAGACGGCACACTTGTGGATTTCAATCGCACGTGGGGACCGGCGGTCCAGTCCGTGCTGAAGGATTTGGCGCGCGGCAGCGAGGCACGTTATCGCAAGCTTGCCGCTGCAAGCGGGCTCGTCGACGGAGTGTACTTTCTGCCCGGGTCTCCGGTCGTCGATCAACCGACCACCGTTTTTGCGGCGCCCTGGGCGATCACATTAGGACGGCCAGCCGATCCGACATTTTTTGCGGAGATTGACCGGCAGCTCCGCCAAGCAACCATGGCACACCTGACGGCTATCGGCGATCCCAAAGCGGTTTTGGCGAAGCTCGCAGGACAGGGCTACCGGCTCGGTCTAATCACCAATGATGCGGAAGCTACCGCGCGCGCTCATGCGCGTGTGCTGGGACTTGATCATGTGCTGGATTTTGTCGCCGGATACGATTCCGGCTTCGGTGCGAAGCCGGAGCCGGGACCCGTGATTGCCTTTGCGGCCGCTGTGGGTGTCTCAACAAACGAGATTGTCGTAGTCGGTGATTCCGCACTCGACGTTGCTACAGCGCGGAACGCTGGAGCGCGAGCGGTGGCCGTGCTTTCGGGGCCGCAATCATCCGCTTTCCTGGCGGGACCCGAACCGGATGCGGTCGTTGCCTCGATTATGGAGCTTCCGGCATGGCTTGAAACAGCAAGGATCATCCCTGGCTAACGACCGAAGGCGGACGTCCCTGGGCGCCTCACGACGTTGATCCAGACCAAACAGACAGGTGCGCCTGAAGCGACTGCAGAAGCGAAACTCACATTGTCAGCGCGGGCTTCACCAATTCACGTAAGTCCGGTTCGCCACAACGCGACAGAATAGCCTGCCGGACGGCGTCACGCAGTTGCAATATCGATTCAAAATCAGTTCGATGGGGGGCGACGGGATCAAGGATTTCGACGCTGATGCGGCCCCTGCGGGGGAACCATTGGTCGCCTCGAAGGATTGATCGGGTACCGCGCAAGACCCCGGGATAAACCGGGACACCGGCTTCGCTTGCGATCTTGAAGGCGCCTGTGAAGAATTCCAGAAGGCCGGGCTGCCGAGTAAACGTGCCTTCCGGAAACACGATTAAAAGGCGACCTTCGTGGGCCAATGTGGTCGCGGCCGCCGTATCGGCGATGCCGCCGGCCAGATCGTAACGTTCGACAAACAACGCCCCCAATCTGCGCAGCAGCGGGCCGGCAAGGAGCTGGCCGGAGAGCTCCCCTTTCACCAGGCAGGCGGGCTCGTTTGGAAGTACCGCCGCAACCACGATCGCGTCCACATAGCTTGCGTGGTTGAAGACCACCAGCGCATGCCCCTTGGGCAGCCGCTCCATCCCTCTTACCGACAGCGGAATGCCCATTGCCATCAGCGCCGCCTGCGCCAACGTTCGCACGCAAGCCCAACGCCATGCGCGTCGCGGCAGCACAGTGATGGCGACTGCTCCGGTGGCGACGCAGATCGCGAGCACAATCCACCACCAGGCAGCATAAAGATATTCACTTGCCTTGCGGCCCAATCGTTTCAACTGACCGCCCAGGCCCGCGAGCCACAGGCGCATGACCTGCCAACGCAGCGCTCGTCTGGGCAGATTGAGCTGTCGAGCCAGATAATGCTCCCTAGCCGCTGCTCGACGGATCTTGCCGCTTGAGGTCTTTGGCACGGTCCCGGGATTGATCAGCACGATCTCATCAGGCGGCGAGCCCATGATGGCGGTCGCGGCGTTTCGTGCTAGGGCGGCAAGCGCATCCCGTTTGGCCGGATCGGTTTGCCCGGTTTCCCCGAGCACGACGATCCGTTCCGTTCCTGAAGCGCGATCAGTGACGCCGAATGCAGCTATCCCGCCTTTGACAAAGCCACCGACCTCGCCGATCGCTTCTTCCAACTCTTGCGGATAAACGTGTTGGCCGGCACGAATGATGATGTCCTTGATGCGGCCGGTGATGAAGACGTCTCCGCTCGCCATGTATGCACGGTCGCCGCTGTCGAGCCACCCATCGCGGAACAGCTCCCGCGTCTTGGCCTCGTTGCGGAAATAACCGGAAGTCGCGGAGGGGCCGCGAAACTCGAGCCGGCCTTCCCGTCGCTCCTG
>JBEKKM010000124.1:0-15160 GCA_050010715.1 Xanthobacteraceae bacterium
CGGAATGATTTGCGTCGAGATCGGCTCGACCCTGAGTCCCATCTTGCGCGCGACGTAGGCTTCGACGCGCGGATCGATCTGGGCAAAAGTGCCGACCGCGCCGGAGATGGCGCAGGTCGCGACCTCGGCGCGTGCCGCGATCAGGCGCTCTTTGGCGCGGGCAAACTCCGCATAGGCGACCGCAAGCTTGAGCCCGAACGTGGTCGGCTCGGCGTGAATGCCGTGGGAGCGGCCGATGGTCGGCGTGAATTTGTATTCGCGGGCGCGCCGCTCGAGCGCTTTGTTGAGCGCTTCCACGTCGGCGATCAAAAGATCGGCGGCGCGGACGAGTTGCACGTTGAGGCGGGTGTCGAGCACGTCGGAAGAGGTCATGCCCTGGTGCACAAAACGCGCCTCGGGGCCGACGATTTCGGCGAGGTGGGTGAGAAAGGCAATAACGTCGTGCTTGGTCTCGCGCTCGATCTCGTCGATGCGGTCGATATCGAATTGCGCCGCGTTGCCCTTTGCCCAGATCTTTTTCGCCGCCGCCTTCGGGATCATGCCGAGCTCCGCCATGGCATCGGCGGCATGGGCCTCGATCTCGAACGAGATTCGAAAGCGCGTCTGCGGCGACCAGATCGCCGCCATTTGCGGCCGGGAGTAGCGTGGGATGGTCACGCCACGTCCCCGCGCGCCAGCGCCGCCGCGTTGCGGATCGCCGCGATATTGGCGCGATAGCTTTCCGGCGTGCGGTCTTTGAACACCGCGGAGCCGGCGACGAAGGCATTGGCGCCGGCGCGGGCGACTTCGGGCGCCACTTGCGGGGTGATGCCGCCATCGATCTCGATGTCGATCGGCCGGCCCGCCACCATGGCGCGCAGATTGCGCACTTTGGCTACCGCTTCGGGAATGAATTTCTGGCCGCCGAAACCGGGATTGACCGACATGACCAGGATGAGGTCGACGAGATCGATGACGTGCTCGACCGTGCTCTCGTGGGTGCCGGGATTCATGGTCACACCGGCTTTCTTGCCCAGCGCGCGGATGGCTTGCAGCGAGCGATGGATGTGCGGGCCAGCTTCGACATGCACGGTGATGATGTCGGAGCCTGCTTTGGCGAAGGCTTCGAGATAAGGATCGCACGGCGCGATCATCAAATGCACGTCGAGCGGCTTCTTGGTGTACGGCCGGATCGCTTTGACGATGTCCGGGCCTATCGAAATGTTCGGCACGAAATGGCCGTCCATGACGTCGACATGGATCCAATCGGCGCCGGCGGCATCGACCGCGCGCACCTCGTCGCCGAGCTTGGCGAAGTCGGCGGCCAGGATCGACGGCGCGATGATGAGCGGACGATGCACTGGAGTCTCCAAATCAATGTTCGCGTAACACGCCATGTCCGCACGGGCAACGCGATCGGCGGCCGGCCGGCAAAACTTGCCGGAGGCCGCGCCGCGGCGGCAAATTCTCGCCTGTTTTCGTCGCGGGCTTGCAAGAAAAATCGTTGTTTTTCACAGATTTGCGCCACGGCCCCGGTTTTGCATCGATCGTGCAAGGCGAGCTTTAGCTTTGGCGTTACGCGTCCAGGAGTGTTTCATGTCGTTTTCCGTCAACGGTTCGAACGCCAACAATCCCTTTGCTCAGTGGCAGGCCCTGCTGCAGCAGGACTCCTCGGCAAGCAGCAGCGCGCAGTCCGATCCGATCGCGTCGCTGTTGGCGGCAATGGGCCAAGGTCAAAGCACCGCCGCGACGGCGCCTTCCGGCGGTGCGGGGTCATCCTCGACCAGCACGACGGCGACATCGGGCAGCTCATCGCCGCAATTCGGCGCGCAAACCCTGCAGACGCTGTTCGACATGCAGGCCAACGCCTCCAATTTGCAACCCGTGCAGCTGCCGCTCGACGGTAGCGGCGGCTCGAACGACGCAAATTCGTCGCCGCAGGCGCAGCAGAGCCAGCCCGGCCACCATCACCATCATCATGCGGGCGGCGCAAACGACAGCTCGACCGCCACGCCGACCCCGGCCGCGCCGACGGACGGTTTGAATTCGCCGGCAAGCTTGGCCGGTGGAGCCAGCGTGGCGAACAACAATCTGCTCGAGCGCCTGATCCAGATGCAGGCGCAACTGATCAATCCGACGACGGCGCAGAACGTCGCAACGGCCTAAAGCTGTCGACTGCTCCGGCAGTAGACCACGACTGGACTTGCCCCTACCGGCGCTATACCTCCTGCGGCGGAGGTCTTCGTGGCGCGCGTCGATACCATTGTACTTGGAGCCGGCATCGTCGGCACCTCGATTGCCGTCCATCTCGCCAAGCGCGGCGTCGCCGTTGCGTTGGTCGATCGCGGCGGGGCGGGCGAGGGCACGTCTTACGGCAATACCGGCATCATCGAAGGCAACACGATCTTTCCGGCGGCGTTCCCGTCGAGCATTTCGGCGCTGCTGCGGGTGGCGCTTAAGCGCGCGCCGGAGGCCAATTATCATCTGACGTTTCTGCCAAAAGTGGCGCCGTGGCTGTTGGCCTTCCGCGCCGCGTCGCAGCCGGCGCGGCTCATCGAGACCGCGCAAATCATCCGGCCGCTCATGGCCCGCGCGGTTGCCGAGCACGAGGCGCTGAGCGCGGAAGCCGGCGCCGAAAAATATCTGCGCCACACCGGCTGGCTGAAGCTTTACCGCAGCGACCGATCGTTTGCCGCGCAGGCGCGGGAGCTGGAGCTCGCCGCGCGCTTCGGCATCGCCAATGTACCGCTCGATGGTGAAGCGGCGCGTGCGCTCGAGCCGTCGCTTCAACCGGTGTTCCGCCATGCCGTGCATTGGACCGGCGCGGTGAGCGTGAGCAATCCGCTGGCGTTGACGCGCGCATACGCGGCGCGTTTCAGCGCCCTCGGCGGGCTTTCATTCAACGGCGATGCGCGAAGCCTGCACCGCGCCGATGGCCATTGGCGCGTCGACACCGCCGCAGGCCCGCTCGATGCCGGCGATGTCGTGGTCGCGCTCGGGCCGTGGACGCCGGATCTGATCGGCCCGCTCGGCATCAAACTGCCGCTCGCGGTCAAGCGCGGCTACCACTGGCATTTTCGTCCGCAAGGCAATGCCGGATTGAACCGCCCGATTCTCGATGCCGATAACGGTTATTGCCTGGCGCCGATGGAGCAGGGCATCCGGCTCACCACCGGCGCCGAATTCGCCGCGCGCGATGCTCAGCCGACGCCGGTCCAATTTGATCGCGTGCTGCCGAAAGCGCGCGAATTGTTCGCGCTCGGCGCGGCGGTCGAGCCAAAGCCGTGGATGGGATCGCGGCCGTGCTTCGCCGATTCCCGGCCGGTGATTTCGCGCGCACCCAATCAACGCGGGCTGTGGCTCGCCTATGGCCACGGCCATTGGGGGCTGTCGCTTGGCCCGGCGACTGGGCGGCTCATTGCCGAGATGATGACCGGCGCAACGCCGTTCTGCGATCCGGCGCCTTACACGGCGGAGCGGTTTCTGCACTGAGCGTCATTCCGGGCTTGGCCCTTTGGGCCGCCCCTGAATGACATTATTCGTCGATCGTCTTCACGACGTTCGACTGCGGCCGGGTGTTGTTGGCGTTGGAGAACTTGTCTTGCGCCCGCACCATGTCGTCGTATTTCGAGAGCGTCGTCACCGGCTGCTTCGGCACCATGTGCACGATCTTGTAGCCGCCGGCCTTGAGCTGGCGCAGCAGTTCCGGCAACGCTTCGGCGGTGGCGTGCTGGAAATCGTGCATCAACAGGATGCCCTTGCCGTTCTTGGCGAGCTTGGTCATCGCCGATTTGACCACATCCTCGGGCTTGCGAATTTTGAAGTCGAAAGTGTCGATGTCGGTCGAGAAGATCGCGATGTTGCGGGTGCCGAGATAGGTCATCAGATCGGCCGGCTGCTGCAGATCGGGGAAGCGGAAGAACGGCGCGATCGGGCCGTCGACCGCCATGTGCACGGCGCTCACGCCCATCTCGATCTCTTGCTTGGCCTGCTCGATATCGGTGTAGGGCTTCCTGGCCAAATCCTTGTGCGACCAGGTGTGGCTGCCGATGGTCATGCCGGCCGCGGCCACCATCTTCGAAATGTCGGGACGCCAAGTGGCATGTTCGCCGATTTCGAAGAACGTGCCTTTGACGCACATGTCGGTGAGCGCCTTGATCACCATCGGCGTATTCTCCGGCCACGGGCCGTCATCGAAGGTCAGCACCACTTCCTTGTCGCGCAGGAAGTCGTACTGCTTGAAATGTTCGGTGCCGAACGCAGGGCCGCCGGTGGTGTCGATCTCGACGGTGCGGGCGAGGCCCATGCCGTCCGGCTTGTCGCAGGTCGGAGCGCTTTTCACTGGAGCAGGCGCGGGCACCGCGGCGCTCGGCGGAGCCGCTGCCGGAGCGGGGGCAGGCGCTGGAGTGTTCTGGGCAAGGATGATCGGAGCTACGGCAGGGGCGTCGCTCGCGACCGTCGGCTTCGCCGTATCGGGGGCTTGCACTGGGGCAATGTCGGCGACCGGTGCGCGCACCGGCGTCGGACGTGCGTTTTGAACCGGCGGCACGACCTGCGTCGCCATGCCCTGGATAGACATGGCAGTCGCCGCGGCCGGGGCGTTCGCGCGCTGGGCGGCCACGACACCAAATGCCGCGAGACCCAACGTCAATAATGCAGCAAAAACAACGACAACGACGCGCATCTGACCCTCCGCAACTACAGCGACCCTGCCCACGGCAAGTGAAAGCGCAAACGCAGAGCGAGTCAACGAAAACGAGGCGCCGTCCCATCAAAGATGCGGATCGTGGTTTCCGCATCAAAGATGGCGCCGATCCGCTTGTCTCAGCGGCCGAATTCGTCCTGCCAACTGCGCATCGCGCCGGGCAAAGGCAGCGGCGTTGCCGCGAAAACGCCGCGAGCGATGGCGCGCGCTACCACATTAGCGGCGACCGCGCCGAGGCTGGTCAAGCCGAGCTGCGCTTCACCCAGCGGCCGGCGGCCGGTCGAGGCCGCAAATACCACGTCGCCATCGAGCGGCGTGTGCACCGGATAGATCGCCCGCGATAGGCCCGACTGCGCCATGACGGCAAGCCGTTTCGCCTGCACCTTGTTGAGCGCGGCATCGGTCGCGACGATGACCAATGTGGTGCTCTCCTGCGGGGTTCCCTTGGTACGAAGCGCGAGCGCGCCCGATGGTAAAGTAGTGGGAAATCCGCAGCCGCCGAATTCGCTGTCCACTTCGAACGGCGCCGCCCAGAACCACGGGCCGCGATCGACGACCACGCTGCCGACGGCATTGACGGCGGCGAGCGCGCCGACGGTATGGCCGTCCGGCGTTTTGGCCGAGGCGGAGCCGATGCCGCCCTTGTAGTTGACCGTGGTGGCGCCGGTGCCGGCGCCGACGCTGCCCAGCGCGAAATCGGCCGCGGCCGAGGCGGCGGCGGCATAGCCAAGCTCGCGATAGGGCGGGAACCGGCCCCAATCCTTGTCGCCGGCGCCCAGCAGATCGAACAGCACGGCTGCCGGCACGATCGGCACCCGCGCGGTGCGCACCGCAAAGCCGCGGCCTTGCTCTTTCAGCCAAGCCTGCGCGCCGGACGCGGCGTCGAGGCCGAAGGCCGAGCCGCCGGACAGCACGATGGCGTCGATGCCCTCCACGGTCTGCGCCGGATCGAGCAGCGCCGTCTCGCGCGTTCCCGGCCCGCCGCCGCGCACGTCGATCGAGGCGGCGGCAGGTTCGTCGAAAACGACCACGGTCGAGCCCGAACCGAGGCGCAGGTCGGTGCCGTGGCCGACCTTGAGGCCGGGTACGTCGGTGATGAGGTTGCGCATGGACTCCCGTCATTCCGGGGCGCGCCGTTAGGCGCGAGCCCGGAATCCATAACCACAAGTCTCACAGAACTTGCACTGAAATTTCCCCTGGTGGCAGGGGGTATGGATTCCGGGCTCCGGCCTTCGGCCGGCCCCGGAATGACGCGATGCGCCTTGCAATCGCCATGGCCCCCGGTGCATTTCATGCGCCATGGCGAACGTCTCGATATTCGCGGCGCTGCTCGCGGGCATGCTGAGCTTCCTGTCGCCCTGCGTGCTGCCGCTGGTGCCGCCGTACCTGGTCTATCTGGCCGGCGCGTCTCTGGAACGCTTTGCCGATGCGGAACCCGCTCCGCGCGTGCGGCGCGAGACCATCGTCGCGGCCTTCGTCTTCGTGCTCGGCTTCACCACGGTGTTCGTGGCGCTTGGCGCCAGCGCCAGCGTGTTCGGCGCGGTGCTGCACGCTTATTCGTATGTGCTCGGGAAAATCGCCGGCGTCGTCATCATCATCATGGGGCTGCATTTCCTCGGCATCACGCCGATCGCGTTCCTGATGCAGGAGCGGCGGGTGACGGTGGCGAAGCCGATCGGCTTGTGGGGCGCCTATGTGATGGGATTGGCGTTCGCGTTCGGCTGGACGCCGTGCATCGGGCCGATTCTCGGCGCCATCCTTGCGATCGCCGGATCGGACGACACGGTCGCCCATGGCGCCGGCCTGCTCGCCGTCTATTCGCTTGGGCTGGGCGTACCGTTCATGATCGCAGCCGTCGCGGTCGAATCCTTCGCCGCCTTCCTGGCGCGGTTTCGCGCCAATCTCGGCGTCGTGGAAAAAGCCATGGGCGGGCTGTTGGTGCTCGCCGGCATCGCATTTTTCACCGGCTGGATTTCCGACGCCGGAAGCTGGCTCCTCAATACCTTTCCCGATCTCGGCAAGCTCGCGATCTAAAGCGTGCGCCGAGGCAAGGCTTACATCGAGCAGCCGGAATCCGGACACTCGACGTAGGTGATCTTGCCGCTGGCGTCCTTCTTCCAGATGTACATCACGTAATCGAGCTTGGTGATGTCGCCTTTCTTGTCGTACGAAATGTCGCCGAGCACGGTTTTGAAATTCACGCCGGAATGCATCATGTCGGCGACCTTTTTCGGATCGGCCGATTTGGCCGCTTCCGCCGCCTGCTTGATGATTTGCACGCCGGCATAGCTGTAGAGCGTATAGGCCTCCGGCTCGAATTTCTTGGCGCGGAATTCCGCCACCACGTCTTTCGCCTGCGGCTTGTTGCGCGGATCGGGACCGTAGGTCATCAGCGTGCCTTCGACGCCCGGGCCGCCGACGGAGGCGAACTCGTCGGAGGTGATGCCGTCGCCGCCCATCAGCGGCGCCTTCACGCCCTGGTCGCGCATCTGCCGAACGATCAGGCCGCCTTCGGTATAGAGGCCGCCGAAATAGACCAGGTCCGCGCCCGATTGTTTGATCTTGGAGATCAACGCCGAATAATCCTTCTCGCCGGTATTGATGCCCTCATAAAGCACCTCGGTCATGCCGCCGGCCTTGATCGTCTTCAATGTCTCGTCGGCGAGCCCCTTGCCGTAGGTGGTCTTGTCGTGGACGAAGGCGATCTTCTTGCCTTTGAAGTGGGCGAGGATATAGGTGCCGGCGACCTTGCCTTGCTGATCGTCACGGCCGCAGGTGCGGAAGATGTTCCACATGCCGCGCTCGGTGACGGTCGGATTGGTCGACGCGGGCGTGATCTCGAGGATGCCGTTCTCCTGGTAGACCTCGGAGGCAGGGATGGTGACGCCGGAATTGTAATGGCCGATGACGAATTTGACGCCGTCGCCGGCAAATTTGTTGGCGACCGAGACGCCTTGCTTGGGATCGGAGACGTCGTCGCCGAATTCGGTGGTGATCTTCTGATTGAGAATGCCGCCCGCGGCGTTGATATCGATCGCGGCCTGATCGACGCCGTTCTTCATCTGCGAGCCGGTCGCGGCGTTCGGGCCGGTGATCGGGCCGCCAACGCCGAATTTCACCTGGGCGGTGGCGGATTGCGCCAGTGCAGATACAAAGCCCAGCGCGAGGCCGAGCGTGATGATATTTTTCATCGTCAGTTCCCCTTGACTGGAAGTAGCAAGTCCGAATTTGCGGCAATGTTACGTCAAGGCGACTTACGGCGCCAGCGCAGCAAGCCGTTCGGCTGATTGATCCAACGATATTGGCTGACCATTTGCGCGGCACGCGCGGCCTGAAATCCGATCAAGCCGAAAGCCAGGCAAATGGCGCTGTCGACGACATAATAATGCAGCGACAACAGCGTGCCGTCGAACAGTGCGAAATGGATGAAGCGCACCGCGGCGCCCAAGATCAGCATATAGGCGACGATTTGCCACCAGGGCCGCCAGGTCAGCGCAATGGCGCGTCCGGCAAGCACCGCCGCGCCGCCGCCGAGAATGACGGTCACGAGCAGGAAGATGCCGAACGAGCCTTCCTCGTGAAGAAAACCCTGCATCATGGCTCGACCTTTTGCCGTCCGCCTTCCAGATAGGCGGATTTCACCTCCGGCCGGTCGAGCAATTCGGCGCCGGAGCCGGACAGCGTGATCAAGCCGTTGACCATGACATAGCCGCGGTGCGCGAGCTTTAACGCGTGGAAGGCGTTCTGCTCGACCAGGAACACGGTAAGGCCGTCTTCGGCGTTGAGCTTTCTGATGGCGTCAAAGATTTGCCGCACGATCAGCGGCGCCAGCCCGAGCGACGGCTCGTCGAGCAGCAGCAGTCGCGGCCGGCTCATCAGCGCGCGCGCGATCGCCAGCATCTGCTGCTCGCCGCCTGACAATGTGCCTCCGCGCTGGGTGAGGCGCTCCTTGAGGCGCGGAAAGAGCGCCAGCACGCGGTCGAGATCGGCAGCGAATTCGCCCGGCGCGGCGACGGTGGCGCCCATCTGCAGGTTTTCCAGCACCGTCATGCGGCCAAAGATGCGGCGGCCCTCCGGCGCATGGGCAAGCTTCAGCCGCGCGATCTCATGGGTCGGCAGTTGCGTGATATTTTGGCCGGCGAAAACAATCTCGCCGTCGCGCGCGCGCGGATTGCCACACACGGTCATCATCAGCGTGGATTTGCCGGCGCCGTTGGCGCCGATCAGGGCGACGATCTCGCCCGAATTGACATCGAGATCGACGCCCTTGAGCGCCTGGACGCGGCCGTAGAAAGCGGTCACGCCGCGAAGCGAAAGCAGCTGCGCGGTCACAAGCCGACCTCCGCCTCGACTTTCGCCACCTCTTCGTCGTCGACCCCGAGATAGGCCGCGATCACTTTGGGGTCGTTGCGCACCGCGTCAGGCGCGCCGTCGGCGATCTTGACGCCATAGTCGAGCACGACGACGTGATCGGAAATCCCCATCACCACCGACATGTCGTGCTCGATCAAGAGAACTGAGACGGCGAATTCGTCGCGGATGGCGAGCAGGAGCTCGTTGAGCTCGGCGCTTTCGCGCGGATTGAGCCCGGCCGCCGGCTCGTCGAGGCAGAGCAGCACCGGCTCGGTGCACATAGCGCGGGCGATCTCGAGCCGGCGCTGCGCGCCATAGGGCAGCACGCCGGCCGGGTCGTCGGCGCGCTCGATCAGGCCAAAGCGCTCAAGCCATGCGCGGGCCTTGTCGAGGGCGGCGCGCTCGGCGGCGGCGTAGGACGGCAAGCCGAGCACGCCGAGCAGGGTATAGCCGGAAGCGACCATCAGTCCGTTGTGCTGGGCGACCAAAAGATTCTCCAGCACGGTCATGCCGGGAAACAGCCGGATGTTCTGGAAGGTGCGGGCGACGCGCGCCTGCTGCGCCACCAGAAAGTCGGGCATGCGCTCGAGCAGATAAAGCGCGCCGTCGGGCCGCAGCACGCCGCGCCTGCCGCTATTGGTCAGGCTTTCGAGCGCGTTCCACACCGTGGCGTCGCCGCGCTGCAGCGCGATGCGGCCCTCGGTCGGCTTGTAGAAACCGGTGATGCAGTTGAACACGGTGGTCTTGCCGGCGCCGTTCGGCCCGATCAGCGCGGTGATGGTGCCGCGCTCGACCGCGAAGGACAGATCATCGATGGCAACGAGGCCGCCGAAGCGCATGGTCAAATGCTCGACGCGGAGCACGGTAGAGCCGTCGCGCGCCGCCGCCCCCGCCATCAGCCGCGTCCCTGCTTGACCAGATCGGCTGCGATGGCCTTGCGCTCTTTGAGGAACACCGACGGCTCGCGTGTCGAGATCAGGCCGCGCGGCCGCCAGATCATGATCGCCACCATGGCGAAGCCGAACAGCAGCATGCGGTATTGGGTCGGATCGAAGGTCTGACCGAAAATGCTTTTGAGGAAATCGAGCTCGCGCAAAATCTCGGTGCCGCCGATCATGACGATGGCGGCGATGACGACGCCGATCTGGCTGCCCATGCCGCCGAGCACGACGATGGCGAGGATAGTGGCGGACTCGATGAAGGTGAAGGATTCCGGCGAGATGAACGCTTCGCGCGCGGCGAAGAACGAGCCGGCAAAGCCGGCGAACATCGCGCCCATGGCGAACGCGGTGAGCTTGGTGTTGGTGGTGTTGATGCCGAGCGAGCGGCAGGCGATCTCGTCCTCGCGTAACGCTTCCCAGGCGCGGCCGATCGGCAGGCGGCGCAGCCGCACGGTGACGAAGCAGGTCAGCAGCGCCAGCGCCAGGATCAGATAATAAAGAAAAATGACACGGTAGAGCGGCGAGAACGGCAGGCCGAATCTTGCGGCAAAGCCGTCGTCGTCGGCATTGAACGGAATGCCAAAGAAAGTCGGCCGCGGGATGCTGATAATGCCGGCATAGCCGTTGGTCAGCGCCGTCCAGTTGATCAGAATGAGCCGGATGATCTCGCCGAAGGCGAGCGTGACGATGGCGAGGTAATCGCCGCGCAGGCGCAGCACGGGGAAGCCGAGCAAAATGCCCCAGAACGAGGACAGCACGCCGGCAAGCGGCAGCAGGATCCAGAACGACAGGCCGAAGGTTTTGGCCAAGAGCGCGTAGGAATAGGCGCCCACCGCGTAGAAGGCGACATAGCCAAGGTCAAGCAGGCCGGCGAGCCCGACCACGATGTTCAGCCCCCAGCCGAGCATCACATAGATCAAAATCTGGATGCCAAAATTGTCGATCCATTTCTGTCCGCCGCCGGTGCCGACGGCGAAATAGATGATCAGTGGATAGGCGACGAAGAAACCGATGGCCGATGGGATGAACCACTTGGCGACGATACCGCGCAATTTCAGCGCAAGAATTGCGGGCGGTGCGGCTTGCGCCGGGCGCTGGGCGCGTCGCGCCAGCCATGGCAAGAGCGTGAAGCAATAGAGGAAGCGGCAAGCGGCGACGATGGCGACGACGGCGAACAATAGCGGCCAGCGCGTGGTCAGGACGAGCTGGTTGCTGCCATCGACTCCGGTCAAAAATCCGATCAGCGGCAAGAGCACGCCAAACGCGATCAAGCCGGTGAAGCCGGCGTCGCGCAACGCGCCGACTGCATCGACGCGCTCGTTCTGCGCGCCGGCTTGTCTAACAGCGGCTTGCATCTCAGACCTTCTCGACATCCGGCCGGCCGAACAGGCCCTGCGGCAGGAAGATCAAGGTGATGGCGAGCACGGAGAAGGCGGCGACGTCCTTGTAGTCGATGGAAAAGTAGGCCGACCAGAAGGTTTCGATCAGGCCGATCAAAAGGCCGCCGACCACGGCGCCGGGCAGCGAGCCGATGCCGCCGAGCACGGCGGCGGTAAACGCTTTCACGCCCGGCACAAAGCCGTCGGAGAAGGTCACGACACCGTAGTACATCAGATACATGGTGCCGGCGACGGCGGCGAGCGCAGCCGCGATCACGAAGGTCATGGAGATGGTGCGGTCGACGTCGACGCCGACCAAAGCCGCCATTTTCTGGTCCTGCTCGCAGGCGCGTTGTGCCCGGCCGAGCCGCGTCTTCGCCACCAGATACCAGAATGCCAGCAGCAGCACCGTGGTGATGCCCCAGATGATGAGCTGCTTATAGGACAGCGTCACCGGAAAATTGTTCTGGTTGAACAGCACGAACTCGCCCTGGATCATGGGCGGGATCGACTTGTTGCGCGGCCCTTGGGTCACCTGGACGAAATTCGACAAAAAGATCGACATGCCGATCGCCGAAATCAGCGGCGCGAGGCGAAACGAGCCGCGCAACGGCCGGTAGGCGACGCGCTCGATCACCCAATTGACCAGCGACGTGAACGCCATGGCCACGATCAGGACGATGAACAAAGCCAGCGCGATCGAGGAAATGCCGAGCCAGGTGGTGAGGATCAGGAACGCGATCAGGGCGATGAAGGCCGAGACCATGAACACGTCGCCATGGGCAAAATTCACCATGCCGATGATGCCGAACACCATCGTATAGCCGATGGCGATCAGGCCGTAGATCGAACCGAGCGTGATGCCGTTGATGAGCTGCTGGACGAAGTATTCCATGCGTCCGCCGCGTTTTCCGAATCCGGTTAAAGTCTTAACAGGGGCGCTGCGGAGCGGCAACGCACCCCGTCATTCCGGGACGCGGGCGTAGCCCGCGGGCCCGGAATCCATGATCACGAAACATGCAATAATCGCACCGAAGACCCACAACCAAACCGTCTGTGGTTATGGATTCCGGGCTCCTCGCTTCGCTCGGCCCCGGAATGACGTTGGCTTGTCGCCGTGGTCGCAGCGGGCTACGGCTTGGCGACGAGTGCCAACGAGAACAAGGGGACCCTCCATGGACCGGGTCAAATCCGAGGACGCCATCGGCGCCAAGGGGCGGCCGTTTACCGGCGCGGAATACCTCGAAAGCCTGCGCGACGGCCGCGAAGTCTATGTCTATGGCGAGCGGGTCAAGGACGTCACCACGCATCCGGCGTTCCGCAACGCCGCGCGCTCGATCGCCCGGCTCTACGACGCGCTGCATGCCGACAAGACCAAGGGCATCCTGACCGCGCCGACCGATACCGGTTCCGGCGGCTACACCCACAAATTCTTCCGCGCCGCGCGCTCGCGCGAGGACCTGGTGGCGCAACGCGACGCCATCGCCCAATGGGCGCGCATGTCCTACGGCTGGATGGGACGCTCGCCCGACTACAAGGCGTCGCTGATGAACACGCTCGGCGCCAATTTCGATTTTTACGGCAAGTTCGCCGGTAACGCCAAGGCTTGGTACAAGCGCGCCCAAGAGAACGTCCTGTTCATGAACCACGCCATCGTCAATCCGCCGGTGGATCGCGCCAAGTCGGCGGATCAGGTGAAAGACGTCTACATCACCATCCAGAAAGACACCGATGCCGGGATTTACATCTCGGGCGCCAAAGTGGTGGCGACGTCGTCGGCGCTGACCCATTACAACTTCCTCGGCCAGAACGCCGCCGTGCCGCTGCACGACACCGATCTCGCGGTGATGTTCATCGCACCGATGAACGCGCCGGGCGTGAAGCTGTTTTGCCGCACCTCTTACGAGATGACCGCGAGCGTGATGGGCACGCCGTTCGATTATCCGCTGTCGTCGCGCTTCGACGAGAACGACGCCATCTTCGTCTTCGATAATGTTTTTATTCCTTGGGAAGACGTGCTGCTGCACCGCGACCTGGAAAAGCTGAAAATCTTTTTTCCGCAGTCGGGCTTTTTAGCCGGCTATCAATTCCAGGGCTGCACGCGGCTTGCGGTCAAACTCGACTTTATGGTCGGCGTCATCGCCAAGGCGTTGCGCGCGGCGGGCTCCGACGAATTCCGCGGCAACCAGGCCATGCTCGGCGAGGTGATCGCCTGGCGGCACCTGTTCTGGGCGCTGACCGATGCCATGGCGATGAACCCGACCGAGTGGGTTAACGGCGCGGTGCTGCCGAACCTGCAATCGGGGTCGAGCTATCGCGTCTTTGCCGGCGACGCCTATGGCCGCATCAAAGAGATTGTGGAGAAGATCGTCGCTTCGTCGCTGATCTATCTGCCGTCGTCGGCCAAGGATTTCAAAAATCCGGCGATCGACCGTTATCTCGCACAATATGTGCGCGGCTCCTACGGCATCGATTACAAGCAGCGCATCAAGGTGATGAAGCTTCTGTGGGACGCCATCGGCACCGAATTCGGCGGCCGCCACGAGCTCTACGAGCGCAATTACGCCGGCAACCACGAGGACATCCGCATCCAGGCGTTGTGGAATGCGCGCACGTCAGGAACCATGGCGCAGATGACGGCGCTCGCCGAACAATGCATGGCCGAATACGACGAAAACGGCTGGACCGGCACGACGTGGCTTAATCCGGATGACGTCGCCTATCCGGGTTTGCCGGAAGAGCTGCGCGCGGCGGAATGATGTTTTGTCATGCTCCGCGACGGCGGAGCATCCAGTATGCGCTGACGCTTGTTGCCAATATCCGGAAGCCAGGTGGATACTGTGTCGTTAGCTTTTTTTGCCGATGTTGACGGTGCTGGATGATGAGCTGGATCGATCAACGGCCCGACGATGCGATGGACGGCGCTTTCACCGCGGTCGCACCCGGGCCGATCGCGAGTGTCGAGCCGCTGGCGTTCCGTGAGGCCATGGCGCGGCTCGGCGCCGCCGTGCACGTCGTCACGACCGCAGGTGCCGCGGGCAAAAGCGGCTTCACCGCCACAGCAGTGTGCTCGGTCTCTGATACTCCGGCCATGCTGCTCGTTTGTCTCAACCGCCGCAGCAATTCGGCGCCGGTGCTGGCGCAAAACGGCGTATTTTGCATCAACACGCTTCCAGCCAGCGAAGAGAAGCTCGCCGATCTGTTCGCGGGACGAAGCGGTGTGCATCTGCACGAACGCTTCACGCAAGGCGAATGGATCACGCTGAAAACCGGCTGCCCGGTGCTGGCCTCGGCGGTGGTCGCATTCGACTGCCGCACCATGGAGACGCGGGCGGTCGGTTCGCACAATGTGGTATTTGGCGCGGTGGAAGCGGTTCGCCTCGGGCCCCCAGTGCCGGCCCTAGTTTACCATGACCGGGCCTATAAGCCGCTGTGAAAGCCGTCCTTAGGTGCCGTTTCGCCGGGAAATGGCGACAATTTTCGCCATGATTTCAAGCCCTTGCTCATAAATGCAGCAGCACGAAGAGGAACCTTCGCCCGCTCCGGCGGTTGCCTCATGGGCGGGGGTCTGTAGCTACAAACCCCACAAAATCACGGAGCGTCCAATGGCCAACGAGCAAAACAATCCGCAGCGGGACCAGCAGAATCAAAGCAATCCGCAACAGGGCGGCCAGAATAAGCCCGGCCAACAGCAGCAGGGCGGTCAGAACAAGCCCGGCCAGCAGCAGCAAGGCGGCCAGAACAAGCCCGGCCAAGGCGGCCAACAGGGCAGCGGCCAGGGCGGTATGAACCGCTAACAGCCT
>JBEKKM010000125.1:0-14969 GCA_050010715.1 Xanthobacteraceae bacterium
TGCAGGAGCGAGCGGCGGATTTCCGGCCGCGTCAGTTTTCCGCGCGCCACCCCGATGAGCAAAGCGCCTGAGGCGCCGACGCCGCCGGCTTCGGTCGGCGTGAACAAGCCGCCATAGAGGCCGCCGATGACGAAGACGAACAGCAACAGCGTCGCCCAGATGTCGATCAGCCCTTTGCGCCGCTCGGCCCAGCTGTGGCGCGGCGTCGAAGGCAAGAAATTCGGCCGCACCTTGCCGATGATCACCACCGTGAGCATGTCCATCGAAGCGGCGAGGATGCCGGGGATGATGCCGGCGATGAACAGCTTGCCGATGTCCTGCTCGGTGATGATGCCGTAGACCGCGAGCACCGTCGACGGCGGCAGCATGGCGCCGAGCGTGCCGCCGGCGGCGATGACGCCGGTGGCAAAGGATTGCGGGTAGTTGTAGCGCCGCATCTCCGGATAGGCGACGGTGGCAAACGTGGCGGCGGTCGCGACGGAGGATCCCGAGATCGCCGCAAATCCGGCGCAGGCCGCGATGGTGGCGATGCCCAACCCGCCCTTGAAATGGCCGAGGAAGGAATTGGCGGCACGGAACAGTTCGCGGCTCATGCCGGAATTGGACACGAAGGCGCCCATCAGCAGGAACATCGGGATGACGCCGAAGGTGTAATCGGTCACCGTGCGCATCGAGGTGAGGCCGACGCTTTTCAGCGCCGCGGTGCCGCCGACGATGTAGGCGAAGCCAGAGACGCCGACGAGGCCCATGGCCATGCCGACCGGCACGCGCAGCAGCATCAGCGCGAACAAGACGACAAAGCCGAGGATCGCGACCGCGTCGGTGCTCAAATGCAGCATCGCCTCACTCGACCGGCTTGATCTGGTATTGGCCGCCGAGCAGCTCCGGGTGGAAGATCAGCCGGTAGGTGCGCACGGCGATCAGCAGCACGGCAGAGACGTCGCCGATCCAGGCCACCAGGAAGAACGGCCACACCGGCAGCCGCAGATCGAAGGTGAGAACGTGGTCGTAATAGGTGCCGCGCACCTTGTCGAACAGCGTGTAGGTCTGCACCGTGACCACGAACAGCAGCACCGAGGTCGCGAACACGTCAATGACCCGTTTGGCGCGATCGCCGACATTGGCATAGAGCAGATCGACGGTGATGTGATTGCCGCGATACGACGTCGCCGCAATGCCCCAGAAAATGAGGATGCCGAGCAAGAGCCGGCCGAAATCGTAGCTGTCGGGAATCTGCACGCTGAAGAAATAGCGCAGCATCACCGAGACGAAGATGTCGAGCGCGACGATGCCGACGAAGAAGGCGGCGATCAGCTCGATGCCGTCGATGAATACATCCATCGCGTTGCGCGGCGGCACATCCTGCGGCTCGGGGATTCCGGAAAAGGGATTTTCGGCTTCCGACATGAGACGAGGTCCAAATTGCTAACCCTCCCCTGCAGGGGGAGGGTGCCGCGAAGCGGCGGGTGGGGAAGTGCAAGAGCCAGCCGCCTTACTTCCCCACCTGCCGCGCTTCGCGCGGCGGCCTCCCCCTGGCAGGGGAGGCCAGGTTTCAGAAGCCCGCGTTGTATTGCGTCAACGACGCCTGCAGCTCTTTCCAGATCGCGTCGGGATCGCCGCCGGCCTTCTTCACGTCGGCCGCCCATTTCTGCTTGAGCGGCTCAGCCGACTTCTTCCATGCGTCCATCTGCGCGTCGGTGATCTTGTAGACCTCGTGTTCGGGCTCGGCTTTGATCTTGTCCAGGCCGGCATGCTCGAAATCGACCCACGGATCGGCAAAGCGCGCCGCCCATTCGGTGGTGCAGTGGTCGTCGATCACTTTCTTCTGCGATGCCGACATAGCGGCGTAGACCGCGGGGTTCATCAGCCACTGGAACGTCACCGAGCCCAGCGGCTCGTCCATGTCGTATTTGGTCACCTTGTCGATGCCGAACAGCAGCATCGAGCCCCACGGGAAGGTGATGGCGTCGGCGACGCCCTTGGCCAGAATGTCGCGCGCCTCCGGCGCGCTCGACTGCACATTGGTGCCGCCGAGCTGCGTCACCCAGGCGGCGATGGTGCCCTGGGCCGGCCTGATCTTCATGCCCTTGATGTCGTCGGGCACCACGATCTTCTTGGTAGCCGAATGCCACGCCACCGGATCGAGCACGAAGGAGAAGCAATAATGCACGTCCTTCATCTCGCTCGCGGCGTATTTGCGGTACCAGGCGTCGATGGCGCGATTGCCGCCCTTGGCCTGGCCGACCAGGAACGGCAACTCGCCGGCGGAAATGATCGGGAAGCGGCCCGGCTGATAGCCCGGATTGACGTAGACGAAGTCGGCGATGCCGTCGCGCGCCATGTCGTAATGATCGAACGCCTTGCCGAGCTGCTGCGAGGGATAGATTTTGTAGGTGATGGTGCCGTTCGAGGCCTTCTGAATGTCGTCGCCCCAGTCCTCGATCGCCTTCTGCAATGGATGCGACGGCGGCACCCAGTGCGACAGCTTCAGCTCGAAGGTCTTGTCCTGCGCCGCTGCCGTACCGAGACCAAGCGCAAGCCCGAGCGCGGCGAGCCAGCAGACTTTTAAGTGGCGCGTGCCTTCCATCGGAGTCTCCCCATGCGATTTAGTTGCAGACCGAACTGTCCCATTTAATCGCAGAAAGAAGCGGCTGTACATGTTCGCCACCCTCCCCTGCAGGGGGAGGGTTGGCCGCGAAGCGGCCGGCGTGGGGAAGTGCTGCTGCACTGCCCCATCCGCCGCGCAAGAGCGCGGCGACCCTCCCCCTGCAGGGGAAGGTGAAGAGCATCAGTAACCCGAATTGTACTTGGCGAGATCGGCTCTAAATTCCTTCAGAATCGCATCGGGATCGTTGCCGGTCTTCTTCACCGCGTCGGCCCACGTCTTTACCACCGGCACGGCCGCCGCTTTCCATTGATCGAGCTGCGCGTCCGAGATCGGATAGACCTCCTGGCCCGGCTCGGCCTTGAGCTTGGCGATGCCGTCATGCTCGAAATCGGCCCACGGTGAAGCGACCTTCTCCGCCCATTCCCTGTTGCAGTGATTGTCGATCACGTTGCGCTGCGACGGCGACATCGCCGCATAGGTATCCTTGTTCATGACCCAGACGAAGCCCGTGGTGTAGAGCGCGGCTTCCATGTGGTACTTCGTCACCTTGTCGATGCCGAACAATAGGATCGAGCCCCACGGGAAGGTGACGGCGTCGGCGACGCCCTTCTCCAGAATGTCGCGCACTTCCGGCGCCGAAGCCTGCACGTTGGTGCCGCCGAGCGAGGTCACCAGCGCCGCCATGCTGGCGTGGGCCGGACGTATCTTCATGTCCTTGATGTCGGCGGGCTCCATGATCTTCTTGGTGCGGGAATGGAAGGTGCCGGGATCGTGGGTGAAGGCGAAGCAAAATTTTACGTCCTTCATCTCGGTGGCGGCGTATTTGCGGTACCAGTCGTCGAGCGCTTCGGTGCCGCCCTTGGCGTTGGCCAGCATGAACGGCAGGTTGGCGGCGTCGAAGATCGGGAAGCGGCCGGGCTGGTAGCCGGGGCTGACATAGGTGACGTCGGCGATGCCGTCGCGCGCCATGTCGTAATGGTCGAACGCCTTGCCGAGCTGCTGCGCCGGATAGACCTTGTATTTGATGGTGCCGCCGGAATCCTTTTCGATCGAGGCGCCCCACTCCTCCATCGATTTCTGCAACGGATGCGACGGCGGCACCCAGTGCGAGAGTTTCAGCTCGAAGGTCTTGTCTTGCGCCGACGCGGTTCCGAGACCGAGCGCGACGGCAAGAGTGACGAAGCCGCAGAGTTTCAGTCTGCACGTCCGATTCATGATTTTTCCTCCCCCCGAGATTCCGCTGTCTAAGTCTCCCCTATTTAATCGCAGAAAGCTTGGTTCGTACAGCAATCACCCGAACCTGATCGGTTGGCGGCGCCTCGGCAACTAACCGCTACTTCGATTCCGCTTCGTAAACGCCGTCCCAATCCGCCGGCGGCGGATCGGCGCGATAGGTGGCGATGCGCTCGACATACATGTCGTAGAGGCCTGCGACGTCGATACCGTTGGCCACCTTGCGGCAGCGCTCGATCAGCGCCAGCGCGTCATCCCATTGCTGCTTGCGGTAAGAGGCGAGCATCTGGGCGTTGAGCTCGCGCAGTTCCCGGCAGTGCGGCTCCTGCTCCAAGTCGCCGCGGCCGAGCACGGTGAAAACCGCCTCGGGCTGTTTCTTGCCTTTCACCTGGATCAGATCGATCTCCATGGTGGCGAACTTGTCCCTGGCGCGCTCGGCGGTGCGCGACCCGATCACCAGCGGCAGGCGATAATCCTTGGTCCGCGCCTCGAGCCGCGACGCGACGTTCACCGTGTCGCCCAGCACCGAATAGTTGAAGCGGAAATCGGAGCCCATATTGCCGACCACGCACGGCCCGGTATTGAGGCCGATGCCGATGCGCAGCGGCATGAAAGCGCCGCCACTGGCGTCGGCTTCCTGCTTGAGCTCGGCGTTGAGCGCCGCGGCGCGCTCCTGCATCGTCAGCGCCGCGTCGCAGGCATTGACCTCCTGCTCGTCGTCGTCGACCGGCGCGTTCCAGAACGCCATGATGGCGTCGCCGATATATTTGTCGATGGTGCCCTTGCGCTCGATGATGGCGTTGGTCAGCGGCGTGAGGAAGCGGTTCATCAGCCGGGTCAGGCCCTGCGGATTGTCCTTGTAGTGCTCGGAGATGCCGGTGAAGCCGCGCACGTCGGAAAACAGGATGGTCATGCGGCGCTCCTCGCCGCCGAGCACCAGCTTTTCCGGCGAGCGGGCGAGCTGCTCGACCATGTGCGGCGACAGATAGAAGCCGAACGCGGAGCGGATCTGCTGGCGCTGCTTCTGCTCGCGGAAATAATTGACAAACGTGAACACCAGATAGATCAGCCAGCTCGAGATCAGCGGATAGGTGAAATCGATCAGCAGGCTCTGGGCGACGAACAAATACCACGACAGGCCGATGAGGCCGGCAATCAGACAGGCGCCGAGCACCACGACGATCGTGGCCGACAACATCGGCGCGGCGACGATGATGGCGAGCCCGAGCAAAACCGCGACGATGAGTTCGGCGCCGATCGCATAGGCCGGGTTGACCAGAAGCGACCTGGTCAAGACGCTTTCGAGGATTTGGGCATGCACTTCGACGCCCGGCATGACCGCCTCGACCGGTGTGGTCTTGAGGTCGAGAAGGCCGATCGCCGAGGTGCCGATGAGAACCAGCTTGCCACGAAGCCGGTCCCTCGACAGCTTTCCTTGCAGGACGTCCTTGGCGGACACGTAACGCGCCGGATCGCTTTTGTTGAAATGGACAAAGATCTGGCCACGCTCGTCGGTCGGCACTTCGAGGCCGCGTATGGCCACCGACTGCACGCCGTCGCCGGCCGGGTCGACATGCACGATAATGGCGCCGGTCTGGCTCACGACCCGCAGCATTTCCAGGCTCAGCGAGGGCACCAGCGCGCCCTGGGCTTCCATGACGAGCGGCACGCGGCGGACGATGCCGTCGCGCTCCGGATTGATCGAGAACAGTCCGCGGCCAGCCGCCGCCTGCTCGATCGGCAGCACATTGCGCAGCAGCCCGGGAAACTTCACCAGGAACGGCGTCGGATCCGGTCCCTTGAAGGCGAAGCCGGTTTGCAATGTCATTTCCGCGTCCGAGCGCGGCTGCGGCGTCGCCGCGCCAGCCTGGCCGACGACGACGCGCGCGTGCTTGATGGCATCGGCCAGAACCTCGTCATTGCTGGGCAGGCTGCCCAGCTTGGCGCGGGTCTCGTCGTCGAGGCCGCGGAAGCTTTCCGCAGCGACCGCGGGCGACATGCGGTCGGGCTCGGCAAAGATGATGTCGAAGCCGATCACCAGCGCGCCCTGCTCCTTGAGCCGCGTGATCAGGTCGGCCACCAAGGTCCGCGGCCACGGCCATTGCCCGATCTCCTTGAGGCTGGCTTCGTCGATATCGACGATGGCGACCGGGCGGATCGTCTGCTGGCGCGGGTGCAGCGCCTGGAACAGGTCGAAGGTGCGCAGCCGCAGCTCCTGCAGCGGCGGCGGATCGAGCACGCGCAGCGGCACCAGCGCGAACAGCAGCACCGTGCACACTGCCCGCGCCAGACCGAACTGTCGCGCCCAGCGCCCTAGCGTCTTCATCGATCGACCCCGGAATGACGATCTGAGTTTATATTATTTTTCGCGGAAGGAGCGCATCAGCTGGTCGCGCAGCGGCTTGACCAGGTAGGACACCAAGGTTCGGTCGCCGGTCTGGATGAAAGCTTCGACCGGCATGCCCGGCGTCAGCTTGACCGGGCCGAGGCGCCCGACCTCATCGGCGGTGATCGCGACGCGGACGAGGTAGAAGCTCTGGCCGGTGCGCTGATCGACGTTGGTGTCGGCGGCGACGCGCTGCACCGTGCCGTTAAGCTCCGGCGTGGTACGCTGGTTGAAAGCGGAGAAGCGCAACACCACCGGCTGGCCGAACCCCACCAGATCGATGTCCTTGGGCTCGACCTTGACCTCGACCGACAGCGTGTCGGAGTCCGGCACGATCAGCATGATCTGGTCGCCGGCGGCGATGACGCCGCCGACCGTGTTCGCCGTCGACTGGAACACAGTGCCGTCCTGGGGCGCGCGGATGTCGATGCGGCGGAGCTGATCTTCCGCCGTCACCTTGCGCTCGACGGCTTCGCCGATCTTGCTGTCGGTCTCGCGCAATTCCTTGGCGACGTCGCTGGTGAATTGCTGATCGATCTGAAGAATCTGCAGCTGGATCTCGGCGATCCTGCCCTTGGCCTCCGCGGCATTGGCGATGAGCGCGCCGCGTTCGCCCTGGGTCTTGGCTTCGTCGCGCTCGAGCGCGGTGAGCCGATTGAGCTGGACCAGGTTCTTCTGCCAAAGGTCGCGCACGCCGGTGAGCTCCTGGTCGATGAAGCCGAGCTCCTTGGCCTTGGCGTCCTGCTGCGCGACGAGCCCGGTGATCTGCTCCTGCAATTGCTTGACGCGCTCCAGCAACTGATTTTTCTGCCCGAGCCGGGCGTCGCGCCGCAATTCGAACAGCTTGCGCTCGGAATCCATCGCGTCCTTGACGTCGGGATCGTTGATGCTGTCGGCGAGCTCACGCGGCACCGCCATGGTGTCGGCGCCATCGCGTTCGGCACCGAGGCGGGCCTTTCGCGCATAGAGCTCGTTGAGACCCTTGGTGACGATGGCGAGATTGGCGCGCGTCACGGTCTCGTCGAGCCGGATCAAAATATCGCCGGCCTTGACCCGGTCGCCGTCGTGCACGCGCACCTCGCCGACGACGACGCCGGTCGGATGCTGCACCTTCTTGATGTTGGAATCGACGACGATGGTGCCCTGCGCGATCAGGGCGCCGGAGATTTCCGCGGTCGAAGCCCAGCCGCCCAGCCCGAGCGCCAATACCGCCACCAGCACGCTGCCGATGACGATGTGCTTGCGGATCGAAACCTCGGAGCTCGACGACGGAGTGCCGAGCCTGAGACGACCGATTTTCAGATCGGAAAGCTTCAGGTTGCGGAGCTTGTCGATCATGCCGTCCCACCCTTTTCCGGCACCACCTTCAAGTCCCGCGGCGCCGGCGTAGGCTGGATCACGCGGTTGAGAATCTCCTCCTTCGGCCCGAACTGCTGCTGGCGGCCCTTGGCCATGACCAGGATATAGTCCACGCCGGCAATGGCGCTAGGCCGGTGCGCCACCACCACGGCGATGGCGCCGCGGGCGCGGATGCCGAGAATGGCGCGGGTGAGCGCTTCGTCGCCTTCGGCATCGAGATTGGAGTTCGGCTCATCGAGCACGACCAGGAATGGGTCGCGATAGAGCGCGCGCGCCAGCGCGATGCGCTGCGCCTGGCCGGCCGAGAGCGCCTTGCCATTGTCGCCGACACTGGTCTCGTAGCCTTGCGGCAGATTGACGATGAGATCGTGGACGCCGGCCGCCTGCGCCGCGGCCAGCACGGCTTCCGCATCCGGCGGATCCTCGAAGCGGGCGATGTTCTGCGCCACGTTGCCGGGAAACAATTCGACGTCCTGCGGCAGATAGCCGATGTGGCGGCCGAGCGCCTCCGGCGCCCATTGGTCGATGCTGGCGCCGTCGAGCCGGATGCTGCCGCGCACCGGCGTCCACACCCCGACCAGCATGCGCGCCAGCGACGATTTTCCCGACGCCGTCGGCCCGATCACGCCGAGCGCCTTGCCGCCGGTCAGCGTGAAATTGATATCCTGACAGACGATGGTCGGGCCGCCCGGCACCGCAACCGCCGCGCCGTGCACGACCAGCGTGCGCGCCGGCGGCTGCAACGGCATCGGCGCATTCTGTACTGGAAGATGCGCCAGCAAATTCGACAGCCGCGCCCAGCTTTGCCGCGCGGCGACGAAGCCGCGCCAATTGGCGATCGCAAGATCGATCGGCGCCAGCGCGCGGCCGCCCAGGATCGAGCCGGCGATGATGATGCCCGGCGTCGATTGCTGGTTGATCACCAGCCAGGCGCCGACCGCGAGAATGGCGGACTGCAGCAAGAGGCGCAGCACCTTCGACATCGCGCCGAGACCGCCGGCGACGTCGCTGGCGCTCTGGCTCGACGCCACGTATTTGCGATTGAGATCGCCCCAGCGCTGCGCGATGCGCCCGACCATACCCATGGCCGTGATCGCTTCGGCGTTGCGCCGGCTCGCCTCCATCAGCGCATTGCGCGCCGCCGCGAATTGGGTGGCGGTGCGGGTCGGCCGCCGCGTCTTCAATTCGGTGAGCACCGTGAGCGTGACCAGAATGATCGCGCCGGTGAGCGCAGTGAGCCCGATATAGGTGTGAAACATGAAGCAGACGATCAGGTAGATCGGCATCCACGGCAGATCGCACAACGCCACCGGGCCGACACCGGACAAGAAGCCGCGCACCGTGTCGAGGTCGCGGATCGGCTGCGCGCCTTCAGCCCTGCTGCCGGATTTCAGCGGCAGCCGCACCACGGCGTCATAGACGCGCATGCTCATCGCCTCGTCGAGGCTGTTGCCGACACGCACCAGGATGCGGCTGCGGATTGCTTCGATGGCGCCCTGCGCCGCATAGAGGCCGGTGACCAGGATCACCAGCGCGACCAGCGTCGGCACGCTGCGGCTCGGCAGCACGCGATCGTAGACTTCCAGCATGAACAGCGCGCCGGAGAGCATCAGCAGGTTGCTCACGCCGCTGAACACGCCGATGGCGATAAAAGCCTGCCGGCACGCGATCAGCGCCGCGGCAAGTTCGGAACCTGCCGGCGCTTGGCGAAGCGGACCGAGGGATGAAGCCATCAAGGCTGCGTACCACCGTTAAGGGGCCTAACACCACGTCCGGGCCTGCAAAAGGCGGGCCGCGGATGCCCAAAGCGCGACAATGCGATAGGCCCCGACCACAAGAGTGCCGGGATCATCATACCCTTAGTTAACGGACCCGTGGGGCCGGTTCACCGCCACTAGTTAACGGCGGCGGCTCGGCCGCAGCTGACCGCGAACGGCCGGAACCGGCGGCGTCGCGCACTGGCTGCCGGAAATATTCCTATGACTTAGGCAACGTCCCGCGCTGCCGCCATCACGCGGCGCTAGCAACGCCGACCCGCGCAACTCATCGCTGCAAAAGAAGTATCACGACACCGGCCGAGGCCTGGAGACCTCGGTCGGCGCCGCTACTTAAGAAGCTTGAATTGCTGTTGATGGATCAGGAACGGGAATCGAGAGAGAGCCCGATGCTGAATGCCTTCTGCCGCGTCGCGCCTTCAGACCGGCGCAGCTTCTTGGCAATTCTGCCCGCTGGCGTCTTCTTGCGCGCCATCGTTTTCAGATCACGGAGCTCGCCTGCAGTCCACGCGCGCCGCTTTTTTGGTCTCTTGGCCATAAAACCTCCCTTTCAACAAAGGCAGTTTGTATCCCTTACGGGAGCGGAAGAAAAGTGAGCAGATAGGATGTGATCATGATGGATAGTCATCACGATGATTGTTGTCGAGCCATAACTTGCCGACAGGCCGCACCTAAGGCAAGTCAAGTTAAGAAACCGTTTGTTAGATTGTTCTTAGCGCGCCGCCGACGCGGACGCAATTGCAACTTTCACGACTGTCCTGGCCATTCTTGACATATCGCGATCATGCGTGCAGCCGGTTCCGCGATCATGACAAACAACAAAGACGTGGACCGCCGCGGCAAATAACGGAGCAAATCTCCGCCCCTGACGTTATTGCCGACATTATTTGGACCCATTGATCGGCAGGATGCATGCGGAACAAGCTTCAAGTCGGCCGAGCGCCAATTGGCGGTGATCGGGGCATCCGGGAGATCGGAATGACAAAATTTGCACGGGCGGCAGCCTTATGGCTGCTCGTCATCCTGGCGTCGGCGTTGGGTGAGCACGCGAGCCAGGCGGCGGAACAGCGCTTCGCGTTGGTGATCGGCAACGACGAGTACCGGGCGGCGAAACTTGCCACGTCCGCCAACGATGCCGGCCTCGTCGCCGACGCGCTGCAATCCGCCGGCTTCACCGTCACCGGCGCGCGCAATCTCGATCAGGCGACGTTGCGGGAATCCTTTCGTGAATTCATCGGTCAGGTGTCGGCCGCCGGACCGGATGCCGTCGCGCTGGTCTATCTCGCCGGCATCGGCCTGCAATTCAACGGCGAGAATTATTTCGTTCCCGTCGACGCCGATATCCAGCGCGACGTCGACGTTCCGCTGCAGGCGATACGGATTTCGGATTTCACCCAACCGCTGGCGTCGCTGCCGGGCCGCGTCAAGATCGTCATTCTCGACGCCGCGCGACAGAATCCGTTCGGCGGCGGCAATCAGCCGCTGGCCGGCGGCTTGGCGCTGGTCGATCCAACGCCCAGCATGGCGATCGCGTTCAACGCCGCGCCGGGCACGGTCGCGCCGGACGAGCAAGGTCCCTATGGCGCTTACGCGACGTCATTGACGGAAATGATCGCGGCCGGCGGACTTGGCCTCGACGATCTGTTCGCGCGGCTTCGGCTACGCGTCAGCGATCTCACCCAGGGCGCCGAAGTTCCCTGGTACGCTTCGCAGATCGACGGCCCGTTCTTCATGACCGAGCTTGCCGCCGGCGCGCCGCCGCCGCCCAACGTCATGCCGATCGCCGACGTGCGCGCCAAGCCGATCCGCGATTTTCCGAGCGTCGATGACGCTTACGCCGCAGCGCTGGATCGCGACACCATCGACGGCTACGAGCAATTCCTCGCCGTCTATCCGAACAGCCCGTACTCCGCGCGCATCGCCGGCATGCTGGCGGTGCGCCGCGAGGCGATCATCTGGCGCCGCTGCGTGATCGCCGACACGCCTCAGGCCTATTGGTCGTATCTGCGCCGCTATCCGAACGGGCCCCATGTCTGGGATGCGCGGCGGCGCCTGGCGATGCTGTCCGCCGCTTACGAGCCGCCGCCGGATTTCGCCTATTACGATTTCGGCGTGCCGCCGCCGCCGCCGGACGAACTCGGCTATGTCGACCAGCCGATCATCATATTCGCCGGTCCGCATTACGGACCGCCGCCGCGGCCGCCGCTGTTCTTCCTGCCGCCGCGGCCTCGCGAATTTGCCGTGTTGCCGCCGCCACCGCCGCCGCGCGAGCGCTTCTTCCTGCCGATTCCCGTCGGTCCCGCGGTGCCAGCTTTCGTGCGGCCGCCGCGCGGCGTCGAATTCCGCGGGCCGCCGCCGGGAGCACCCGGCGCAGGACCTGAGGGACGGCAACAGCGCGTCTCGTTGCCGACCGCGGTGACCCATGCGCCGCCGGGCCCGCCGCCTGGAGCCGGATTCCATCCTGCACCAGGCGGGCCCTCGACCTTGGCGCCGCTTCCGGCACCGCCACGGGCTGGAGCGGGCGGGCCTCCGCCACCACCGCCGCCGTCGAATGCCTTCGTGAAACCGGGGTCACCGCCGCCACCACCAGCCAAAGGTCCGGGGCCGGCATCGGTGAAACCTGGGCCGCTGCCGCCGCCCAGCGGTCAGCCGCAGCCGAGCACCATAAAGCCGTCTCCACCGCCGCCGCCGAAGAACTCGTTCGCGCCGGCGCCGACCACGGTGCATCCGGCGCCGCCTCCGCCGCCGCCACCACCGGCCCCAGCGACGGTGCATCCGGCACCTCCGCCGCCACCACCGCCGCCGAAGAACTCGTTCGCGCCAGCCCCGACCACGGTGCATCCGGCGCCTCCGCCGCCGCCGCCACCCCAGGTCCAACAACGTCCGGCAGCGGCTCCGCCGCCGCCCCCCGGCCGGCCGGCACCCTGCCCGCCCGGCAAACGACCGACGCCCCAGGGCTGCAAATAGCCCGCCGATAATAATGACGACGGCTGCGGGCCGGCTGACGCTCTCGGCGTCGCCGGCCCGCGACATTTCCGGCGCCGCGCGCGCACTGCGACCGCGCACTGCCCTGCCAAGGTCCTAACGATTGCGAAAGGTCCTCGGGCTATTTTGCCATGCGATCCCGGAGGGATTGACGTTGATGCAAACCATTATCCTGAGCTGCGTGTTTGGTGCCGTGGGCACCATGATCCTCTGGGTCGTCGGTTCGGTCGCGGCAAAGCGCGACATGATGATCCGGCGCGGCGGCAAACTGCTTCCGCCCGAGGAGTTTTGAGTTGTTGCTTCGATGCGCATCGCCTGCCTCGCAGCTTTCAGCTTCACCCTGCTCACTGCGACAGTAACCGGCGCCGGCGCGCAAACCGCGATGCCGCCGTGCCACGGCACGCAGCAGCCCAAGATGGTCGCCGAGCTGATGTTCGGCCGCGACATCGGCCAAGACATGGGCCACGGCGTCGGCGTCAGTGAATCCGACTGGCAACGCTTCGTCGCACGCGAACTGGTGTCGCGCTTTCCCGACGGCTTGACCATCATTGACGCCGTCGGACAGTGGCGCGATCGCGACAGCGGCAGGATCGTGCGTGAGCCGTCGAAGCACGTCGAGATCGTGCTGCCCGGCAACAAGGACGACGACGCGCGGCTCGACGCCGTTGTTGCCGCCTATAAGCGCGCCTTCCACCAGCACTCGGTCGGCGTCATCGTGCGGCCAGCCTGCGTAGCGTTTTAGCGTGTCCGCAAGCGCCCCGCCTAAAAGAGGGCCAAAGGGGCTTGCGGCCTGCGGGGCACCTTCCTAACTTTCCAACTACAGGAACACTGCAAGGAAGCGAGCCGCGCATGAGCGTCTGCCCCGAGGAACTCAAGCTCGTCGCGCTGGACCGCGACGACATCGAGGTGGTTTCGGCCCATGTTCAGGACGCGCTGGTGCGGGTCGGCGACATGCTTTGGCTGCCGCGCGAACACCGCTTCGTCATGGCGCTCAACCGTTTCGACTGGATGACAGTGGTCGACGCCAAGCATGCCGCGGAATATCGGCGCTGCCGCACCGCGCTGCGGTTCGAGCGCGTGCTCGGCTGCAAATGCCGCGGCCTCGATCAGTCGGACAAGGAAGCGCGGCTCAATCTGCTTGCCGTCGAATTCGCCGAACAGGACGCGCCGGCGGGGGTCATCTCGCTAATTTTCTCCGGCGGCGGCGTCATTCGTCTCGACGTCGAATGCCTCGAAGCCGAGCTCGCCGATCTCGGCGAGGTCACCACGGCGGCCATCTGCCCCGATCACTTTGCCGGCGGATCGGTGACGGCTTGAGCCGTCATTCCGCGGCGGCGACGTGCGGCCGGGGCGTCGTCGGCGACGCAAACAGCTTCATCAGCACGACGATCATGGCAAGTGTTGCCGCATAGACGATGAGCTGCATGGCGGTCGGCTGATCGACATAGCCGATCAATGTGTGCAGCGCGCGGCCGAGATAGCTTGAATCGCTCAAGAGCCAGGACGTGTCCCACACCGTCTCATCCAGCGCGGTGAGGATATTGGCCTGTTCCAGGAAGGCGATGGCCTGCGCCGCCATGCCCGCGGCCAGGAGTGCTATCAAGGCGCTGGTTACGCCGAACAGATAACGCGTCGGAATGGTAACGAGACCGAGATAGGTCGCTAGACAAACCAGCGAGCCAAGCACCAGCCCGATGAGGCCGCCGAACACCATGGCGAGGCTCGCGCCGCCTTGCGCCGCCGCCACCCCATAGAGGAACAGCACCACTTCGGAGCCCTCGCGCAGCACGGCGATCGCCACCACGACGCCGAGCGCGGCCAGCGATTTCGAGCCGGCCGCCACCGCCTCGCCCGCCGCGCGCAGCTCGGCCGCCATCTCGCGGCCGTGCCGCGCCATCCAGACATTGTGCCAGGTCAGCATCAGCACGGCGAAGCCGAGGATCGAGGCGTTGAAGATTTCCTGGCCGTTGCCGCCGAAAAGCTCCGACAAGCCGCCGGTGAACAGCGCCACCACGCAGGCGCCGAGCACGCCGGCGGCGACGCCGCCAAAGATCCACAGCCCGCGGCCCGGCACGCCCGCGGTCACGGCCACGACGATGCCGACGATCAGGCCGGCCTCGAAGACCTCGCGGAAGACGATCAGGAGCGCGGCGAGCACGGACACCTCATGGCACGATTCATGGCACGACAAGAAAACCTTGCGTCTCGTGGTGAAAGTCGTCGAAGAAGTTGTAACGGCCCGGCTGCTGCGGCCGCACATGAACGACGGCCTCGCTGCCGTTGGGCACGATCTTTTCGAAGTGCAGATCGCCGCTTTCGAACTCGGAGACGATGCCGTTGAGGTTCTTGACGTGAAATTCGATCGGCACGCCGGCCGGCGCGTGCACCTCGGCGGGATCGAACTTGTGATCCTTCAGGGTTAACGACAGCGTGACCGTATCGTCGGCTGTCGCGGTGCGCGGAACGGCAACCACCGCCGCGAACGACACCAAAGCAAAGAAACCGATGCTGCGGCCGAACTTCACGCTTTTCCTCCGGTCATGACAGCCATAGCGCGGGCGTCCGCCGATTATTCCATGGAGTTGGGCAACAAGGGCGTTTTTGTCAATCGAAAAGCCCCATA
>JBEKKM010000126.1:0-14853 GCA_050010715.1 Xanthobacteraceae bacterium
CGATGCTCGGCGAAGTCATCGCCTGGCGTAATTTGTTCTGGGCGCTGACCGACGCCATGGCGCTTAATCCGACGCCGTGGGTGAATGGCGCCGTGCTGCCGAACCTGCAATCGGGCTCGAGCTATCGGGTTTTCGCCGGCGATGCCTATGGGCGCGTCAAGGAAATCGTCGACAAGATCGTCGCCTCGTCGCTGATTTATCTGCCGTCCTCCACCAAGGATTTCAAGAACCCGGCGATCGACCGCTATCTGGCGCGCTACGTGCGCGGCTCCTACGGCATCGATTACAAGGAGCGCATCAAGATCATGAAGTTGCTGTGGGATGCGATCGGTACCGAATTCGGCGGGCGCCACGAGCTCTATGAGCGCAATTACGCCGGCAATCACGAGGACATCCGCATTCAGGCCTTGTGGAATGCGCGCGCGTCCGGAACGTTCGAACAGATGACGGCGCTCGCCGAGCAATGCATGTCCGAATACGACGAGAACGGCTGGACCGATTCTGCATGGCTGGACCCCGATGATGTGGCTTATCCAGGCTTACCCAAGGCGCTCGCGGCGGAGTAGGATCGGGCCCACAACAGTAGGATTTGGCCCGCAGGGTATGCCGCAATGAGCTGGATCGACCAACGGCCGGACGATGCCATGGACGGCGCCTTTACGGCGGTGGCGCCGGCGCCGGCGATCGCCAGCGTCGATGTGGCGGCGTTCCGCGATGCCATGAGCCGGCTCGGCGCCGCCGTGCACGTGGTCACTTCGGCGGGGCCGGGCGGCAAGACCGGTTTTACCGCAACTGCCGTGTGCTCGGTGTCCGATCAGCCGGCGACGCTGTTGGTGTGCCTCAACCGCCGCGCCAAGAGCGCGCCGCTCCTTGCCCAGAACGGCGTGTTCTGCGTCAACACGCTCGGCGCCGATGAAGAGAAGCTTGCCGACCTGTTCGCCGGGCGCAGCGGCGTGCATTTGGAAGAGCGATTCAATGTCGGCGAATGGATGACGCTGAAAACCGGCTCGCCGGTGCTGGCGTCGGCGGTCATCGCCTTCGACTGCCGCACCATCGAGATCAAGGCGGTGGCCTCGCACAACGTGGTGTTCGGCGCCGTCGAAGCGGTGCGGCTTGGCCCGCCCGGGCCGGCGCTCGTGTATCACGACCGGCTGTACAAAAAGGTCTAAAGCCGGGTCGCCGCATGCGAATGCTGCTTGCTCTTGCGGTGCTGATCGTGGCCGCGGCCGGCGTGCTGGTCTTTACGGAACCGGGGCAGGGTGTATTGCGCGCGTTCGGCGTGCCGGCACCCGAATGCATGTCGGCACGGTGGCTCAATACGGTCGGATACCACGTGCCGCAGTGCACATGCGGCAATTGCACGTCGCCGCCATTGCCGCCAATACCCGAGCCTCCCGGCGCACGCTGAGGCCGCCTCCAGGGGCGGCGAGCTTTCCAGCTTATTCACAGCACGGCGGTCTTCTTCTTTTCCGCGATCGGCCTATGCTTTGGCCCATGGCGAGCCCGCTGCCGCTGTTTCACCTCTACGGCGATCCGCCGGACGATCAGGCGTTCGACTTCATTCACGTCGAAACCATCGCCTCGCGGTCGTCGATCCACGACTGGACCATCCGGGCGCATCGTCATCGCAATCTGTTTCAGATCCTGCTGATCGAGCAGGGCGGCGGCGAGATGACGTTCGACGTGACGCGGCTGCCGTTCGCTGCGCCGGCCGCAATCCTGGTGCCGGCCACCATCGCCCACGGTTTTCGCTTCGACCCCAACGTCACCAATGGCTGGGTGGTGAGCTTTACGGAGGACGCCGCGGGGGCGCTGACCGATCGCGCCGGCGAGGCCTTGGCGCGGCTGCGGGCGCTGGCCGCGCAGCCCGTGATCCCGATCGGCGACGAGGCGGAACGGGCGCGGCTGTCGGCGCTGTGCGCGGAATTGCTCGAAGAACACAGCCTGGCGCGCGAGGGATTTCGGCTGGCGATGCGCGGGCTTCTGGTGCTGATCGCCGTCGGCGTGGCGCGGCTGGCCGCGAGCCGCGCCCGTACCGGCAGCGTGACGTTACGGCCGGCAGACGCCACGGTGGCGCAGTTGCGCGCGCTGGTGGATGAGAATTTCCGTCTCGAGCGCCAGCTCGATTTTTATGCGCAAAAACTCGGCATGACCGTCGACCGCCTCAACGATCACGTCAAACGCGCGACCGGCGTCACCGCCGGCCACCTGATCCGCCAGCGCGTGCTCACCGAAGCCAAGCGCCAGCTCGTCTTCACCACGCAACAGATCCACGATATTGCCGAAGAGCTGGCCTTCGCCGACCCGTCCCACTTCGCGCGCTTTTTCCGCAAGCAGACCGGCACCACGCCGCACGAGTTTCGCGCGCAACGCGGTGGGTGACGCGACGGACAGCAGATGATGAAGCGCCGCTGCTTGCTCGCCGCCTTACCTTTGCTCGCGACCGGCGTGTTCGGTGCGCGCATCGCCAAGGGCGCGCCCACCTTGAAGGTGGGGGCAGCCTTGCCCGATCCGCCCTTCGAATTCATGAGCAAGGACGGCCCGGCGGGCTTCGACATCGGCCTCATGCAGCGCATCGCCGAAAAACTTAGCCGCGAATGGCAGCTCGTGCCGTACCAAGGCGCCGACTTCAACGGCATCTTCGCCGGTCTCGGTTCCGGCGCCTATGACTGCATTGCCTCGGGTACGACGATCACGCCGCAACGGCAACGGATCGCCGATTTCTGCGCACCCTATGTCGTCTCCGGCCAATCCCTCGTCGTCGATCCGAGCCGCCATCCGAACGTGCATGGCATCGCCGACCTCAAAGACCTTGTGATCGGTGTGCAGCAAGGCAATACCAGCCAGCCGGTTGCCGATAAGCTCGTTGCCGAACATCGTGCCGCGCGCGTGCGTGTCTACGCCTACGACGAGATCGAGAAGGCGCTCGACGATCTCTCGACCGGCGGCTGCGACGCCTTCATGAAACTCGCACCGGTGACCGAATGGTTCGTGCGCGATCGTCCGAAGCTTGCGGTCGTCGAGACCGGCATTACCCGCGAGCGGCTCGGTATCTGCGTGCGCAAGGGAAACACGGCGCTTGGCGACGCGATAGACAAGGCACAAGCGTCGATGATGGCGGACGGCACGCTGCCCGCGCTGATCAGGCAGTGGCTCGGCAAAGGTGCGACCGCGCTGCGGTGAATCAATGCCCGGCGACTGCCGCCCGTCGCACGAGGCGCATTCAACGAGCGCCGGATCTAATGCGTGCTGGTTTCGGCCTTGGCGCTGATCCCGATCGACAGCGCGGCGTTCGCATACCAACTGGCGGATTTTAAGATGATGGCCCGGCGCGCGGGGCGCTTCTTGGATTTGCCGTTTTTCAGCTTCTGCTTGAAATCCTTTGAGGCAATACCACCTGCCGGCGCTCTCGTACGCACGAAAAACCTCCCTTACGATTCTGCAATCGGCGTTTATTGAACGACGCCGTATCGGAACAAAAACATTAGCCCGTTGCGGTGTCGAAGATCAACGTCTTCGCTCTCGCAACGGGATCGGATCGAACGGCTCGATCAGCGGTGAACCTTGAGGTTTTCTGCCGACGTCTTGCCCTTGTTGGCCACTTCTTCGTATTCGACGATCTGCCCCTCGTTGAGGCCGCTCAACCCGGCTCTCTCGACGGCGGAGATATGGACAAACACGTCTTTGCTGCCACCCTCCGGCTGAATAAACCCATAGCCTTTTTGCGAATTGAACCACTTCACCGTGCCGCGCGCCATTCTCGATCTCCGTTGATAAAGGCTAATCATAAACGCGATGGTCCGAGATAACAATGGCGATGCGGCCCAAAGCGGGTCAAAAGCAGGCCGATCAACGTCTTAGGCAGGGACTAAGCGGGGCTGGCGCGGTCCAAAAGCGCCTGCAAAGCGGGTATTCTGATCTGCGTAGCCACCGACCCGTCGCACTCCGCGCGGCTCTTCTGCAAGCCGACCGGCACGTCGCCGCATGAATTTAGGGCGCAATATCCGGGGGTGATTGACCGGGCGTCTTCGCGTGAGCGCATAGGACGACGACCGCCTACACGGCAGGAGCGAACATTACAAATGTTGCATAACCCTCCCGGACCGGTGGAACCGAGTTGGCAAACATTGGCGCCGCACAGTGGCTGTGATACGCGACGGGCTCCAGGTCACGCCGCGGACCGAGATTCGGCTCAGCGCGTGTAGAGGAGGTGCGGTGAAGTGGAAGACCGATAAAATCTTGGCCTTTGCGCTTATTCATTTGGTTGCAGCTTTCGCATTCTTGCCGTGGTTTTTCAGTTGGACCGGCGTGGCTTTGTTCGGCGGTGGATTGTTCGTCTTCGGCACACTCGGCATCAATCTTTGCTATCACCGGCTGTTGACACACCGCGCCTTCACTTGTCCGCTCTGGCTGGAGCATACGCTCGCGTTGCTGGGGGTGTGTTCGTTGCAGGATTCGCCGCCCCATTGGGCGGCGGTTCATCGTCGGCATCATCGGTTTGCCGACGAAGACAAAGATCCGCACAGCCCGCTCGCAGGTTTTTTCTGGGCGCATATGGGGTGGCTACTGGTCAAAATGGACGACATGTCCCGTGGTCCGCTAATCGAGCGTTACGCAAAAGATATCAATCGGGATTCGTTCTATGCCTGGATCGATGAGCGCAAAAACTGGATGAAAATCGCATTCGGAGTCTGGGTTGCGTACTTTGCGGCTGGTTTTGGCGTCATGGCGCTTTTGGGACACAGCCTGTCCGACGCGGCGCAGTTCGGTTTGAGCCTCCTGATTTGGGGCGGAGCGCTACGAACGGTCGTCGGGTGGCACATCACGTGGTCCGTCAATTCGGTCACCCATGTCTGGGGCTACCGCAACTATGCCACGCCCGACGTCAGCCGGAATAATGCGTGGATCGCGCTCATCGCCGCCGGCGAAGGCTGGCACAACAATCATCATGCGGATCTGCGCTCGGCGCGACACGGCCATACGTGGTGGGAATTCGATCTGACCTGGATGGTCATCCGGCTTTTGATGCTGTTCGGCCTCGCTCGGAATATCGCCACGCCCTCACCGGCCCTGAATGCGAAATTCAATTCCCTTGGTCGGCGCTCGGCCGTGCCGGAGTAGGAGCGGCCTTTCGGGCAGCGACGGCCGCGGCTACCATCGCCCGGCAAAAGATCGTCAGGGGCCCGCACCTTAGTTCGCGGCTATGGCTGCGCATGGACGGCATTTCGATCTGGCAATGGCTGCTCATCATCGTGCTGGTCACGACGGTGGCAAACGGCGTCATCGCCAAGCGCAAGAACCGTTGGGTGCTGGGCTGGATCATCCTCGGACTGATGTTCAATCCGATTGCCTTCGTCGTCTTGCTGTTTCTGCCCAGCCGCAAGCTGTACTTGCCTTAGCGGTCCGTGCGATAGCGGCAGCATGAACCTGTTGAAAATCTTCTTCTCGTTTCGTGGGCGGGCCAACCGGGCCGCATTCTGGCTGGTTTCGTGACCTGGTTTGTGGTCGCCCCGGTGCTGTATTACGCCTGGACCGCGACCGGCGCAGCGGGCGCTGCGTTCGGCGTCAACCGTCTCGCCGATGCCGCGTTTATCGTGCTGGCGATCGCGGTGCTGGCGTCTTGCCTTGCCATCGGCGTCACGCGCCTGCACGATCGCGACAAGAGCGCCTGGTGGGTTCTGCTGTTTTATCTTTGCCCGCCCATCGTGGAAACGCTGGCGTCGCTCAACGATCTCGATTCGGCAATGGTGTTTCTCAATATCCTGTCGCTCGCGATCACGCTTTGGGCTTTCGTCGAACTAGGTTTCTTGCGCGGTACCTTCGGTCCGAACCGATATGGGCCCGATCCGATGGACGACGTGGCCTATTTGTCGACCTGACGGGGACGCCATGGCTGAGGGAGCGAACGACAGGGACCAGAGGCCGCCGCCAATCAACAAGGCGGTCAAGAAGGGTGGGACGATTGGCATGGTGGTCGGCTGGCTCGCCGCACTGACCTATGTTTTTGTGTCTTTTCCGATCCCTTTTGGCTTTGATCCCAACCTGCAAACAAAGATCGATGCCATCTTGCTCATCGGGCCGGTGCTGGGCGCAGCCGTGGGCGGCGCAACAGGCTGGTTCATGCGCGACTCGAACTGGTTCGGAATTGCCCGCGAAATGACAAACATGGAGGGCGCGGTTCTGCCGCCCGGAAGCACCAACCGCAGGGCGGTCAACTGGGGTTGGAAGGCGGGCACGGTCGCCGGAATTGGCCTCGGGCAATACTACATCACCAACAATTCGCCGCTCGGTTTCTACACCGGAAGCATCGTCCTGGTCTTCGAATTGGCCGTTCCGCTCTGCGCCGGCCTTGGCGCGGCCATTGGCTGGCTCATGACCAGCAAAAGCGTTGTTCCCGATTAAGGGAAGCACTGCCGAAAATCTATTCGGAGAATTTGCCTGCCAGATGCAAATTCGCACGCGGCAGCGGATCCACGTCCGCGATCAAAGTTTCGAATGACGACCGCTGATAAAGAACCAGCGGATCAATCCGCCGGCGATCACGGCGATACCGATCAGCCAAAGCGGGCTTTGGCCGGTGACCAGTCTGAGGATGATGAGAACGACACCTGCGATAAGAGCTTGCAGCATGGAACGGCCGATCGTTGACCCGTGGCTGTGCGTTGCGCTCGACTTCCGCCGGTTTGTAGCCCGGATGAAGCGCCAGCGAAATCCCGGTGCAGCGCCTGTGAACATGGCTCGTTCCTGGATTTCGGCACGCCGCGAGCGAACAATCGGCTCGTCGTCCTTGCGCTCAATATCGCAGCCGCCGCAGAAAGACCGATTCCAGAAATAGCCATCTTGCCTCGGGCGCGGCGATGCGCGCGCGGCTCTGCAGCGGTCTTGCGGGAACGCCGAAAAACGCGAATATTTACCTACTCTGGGGTTTATCCGGCGATTCCGGGTTAGGGTGTCCGGCCATGGCGAAAATCGTCATTTCGTACCGCCGCGCGGATTCGGAAACGATCACAGGACGCATCCGCGATAACCTCGTGGTGCATTACGGCGATGATTCCGTTTTCATGGACATCGACAGCATCCCGCTTGGCATCGACTACCGCAAGCAAATCTCCGACGCGTTGGCGCAAAACGGAATTCTGGTTGTGGTTATCGGCCCGAAATGGCGTGGCCCTGTCCGGGGCGGCCAGTTCAGGATCGATAGTGACGCCGATCCGGTCCGGGTCGAAGTTGCAACGGCGCTCGAACGCGGCATCCCGACCATCCCAGTCCTGGTCGGCGGCGCGGTCATGCCGAAGGCCGAGGACCTTCCCGACAATTTGAAAAACCTCGCGTTTCACAATGCCGCGGAAATCGACGTCGGCCGGGATTTTCATCAGCACATGGCGCGATTGATCCGCTCCATGGATTTGATCGTGAAGCCGGAGCCCAGAGCGGTGGCTGCTTGGTGGCGGCGCAAGGAATTCGGCATCGGTGCCGCAGCCGTCATTGCGCTCGTGCTCGGCGGCGGCGTTTATCTGAAACGCGACTTGGCGATGTCGGTGGCGCAAGCGGTATGGGGGGCGGCATACCAGTCGGCTCCGCCGCGTGCGCTGTCAGTCGAAACGCCGTCCGTGCCGTCAGCGGCGGCCGCGGCGGCCGCGGCCCAGACCGTCCCGGTGACCGCGCCCGCGCCGGCCGCGCAACCGACGTTGCCGGATCAGCCGGCGGCGGGTCCCTCCGCGCCGCCGACAGTTGCGCCGGAGCCGGAGAACGTTTCGCTCGGTGGGGCAACGACGGCGGTCGTCAATGCGCCGGCTGAGTCCGATAATCCGCCGCCGCCGCCACCTGCACCGGCCGCAGTCGAGAGCGAAGCCCGCCATCAGTACGAATTGGCGGCGTTGGTCGGCACGATTGAGGGCTGGGATGTTTTCCTGCGCGAGCATGCGGAGGGTTTTTACGCCAACCTGGCGCGAGCGGCACGCGCCAAGCTGCTCGCGGCCCTGCCGCCGGCGGCGCCCGCGGCCCCCCCGGCGCCAGCTGCAACAAGTCCGGCTTCCTCTCCCGCAATTGCCGCGTTGCCCGTCGACACCTCTACCAAGGCGGCCGCGCCTGCCGCGCCTAATAAGCCTGCGGTGCAGAAAAAGATCGAGCGCGAACCTGCCCGGCGAACCGTCAAGCGCGACCGCGGCGACGGCAACAGTTTTTGCGGCCATGTTCGGTGGGCCGTCCGTGCCGCGACCGCGGCAGGCTTCGACAATGGCAACGGCATCATCGCCGCCGCCCGGTCGCAATGCGGCGGATGAAGCCCTGAGCGCTGTTCGCTCGGCCGCGATTTTTGCGCCCTGGCGCTAGTTCAGCAAAAATCCCAGCACCGTATCGGCATAAACCTTCGGCTGCTCGATATTGGCGATATGGGCGGCTTCGAGCACGGCGATCCTGGCGCCGGGGACGTGCTGCTTGATGAATTCGCCGGCCTCGAGCGTGGTCGCGGGGTCATGCCGGCCGGCGATCACCAGTGTCGGCGCGGTGATCTTCGACAATAGCGGACGATGATCCATGTCGCGGATCGCTTCGCCGCAGCCGATATATCCCTCGACCTTGGTGGCGACGAACATCTTTTTCATGCGCGCCAAGGCTTCCGGCGCACGCCCGCGAAAACCTGATGTGAACCAGCGTTCCATATTGGCGTCGACGATGGCTTCGAGGCCTTTCTCGCGCACCAGCTTGATGCGGCCGTCCCACATGGTCTTGTCGGGGAAAAAGCTCGACGTGTTGGAGAGGATCAGCTTGTCGATGCGGTTGCCGGCATTGGCGCCGAGCCACATGCCGACCATGCCGCCCATCGACAGCCCGCACCAATTGATCTTGGCAATGCCGAGCCCGTCGAGCACGCCGAGGACGTCGCGGCCGAGCCGCGCCATGGAGTAGGGGCCTTTGGGGGCATCCGACTTGCCATGGCCGCGCCGGTCGTAGCGGACCAGGCGGAAGGCTTGCGTGAACGGCGCCGCCTGCTCGTCCCACATATGCAGGTCAGTGCCGAGCGAGTTCGACAGCATCAAGACCGGCGCGCGCTCCGGCCCTTCGACCTCGACATGGATGGTGGCGCCGTCATCGACTTTGATGTCGGGCATTGCTATTTCCTCCCTAGTGCTCGCACACTTGTAACACCCCCCGCGCAGACCGCGCCAATCCCCGGCGGTAGCCGCGCGAGGCACGGGCGGCGCGGGCGCAAGGAGTAAGTGACATGGCCATGACGATGAACGGCGAGTATCAGCTTGCGGCGCCGCAGCAGACAGTGTGGGAGAAGCTCAACGATCCGGAGGTGCTCAAAGCCTGCATCCCCGGATGCGAGTCGCTGGAGAAAATTTCCGACACCGGCTTCCAGGCCGTCGCCACCATCAAGATCGGGCCGGTGAAAGCGAAGTTCAAAGGCAGTGTCACGCTGTCCGATATCGATCCGCCGAACGGCTACAAGATTTCCGGCCAGGGCGAGGGCGGCGTGGCCGGCTTCGCCAAGGGCGGCGCCACGGTGAAGCTCGTGCCCAAGGATGGCGGCACGCTGTTGACCTACGATGTCGAGGCGCAGATCGGCGGCAAGCTCGCCCAACTCGGCCAGCGCCTGATCAACGGCGCCGCCAAGAAGGTCGCCGACGACTTCTTCGGCAATTTCGCCAATGCGGTGAAGGGTGCCTGACGCAGCTGCTGCCCGCTGCATAGCCGGGGCGGCGCATATGTGCCTTTTTGTCCCCGGAACTGACTTGACCGGCAGCCGGCCCACGGTTCAGAGTAATTCTTGTTCTAGGGAGAGAAAACGGGCAAAATCGTCGAGATTTCGCCCTTCGAACCCGCCGGCAATATGAAACGCCCGGCGATTCGAAACGTTTGACCGGTATTCCTGAGGAGGAGCCCATGGCAGCCGTTTCCCTGACGGTGAACGGTAAGCCCGTCACCGCCGACGTCGACACCCGCACCTTGCTGGTGCAGTTGCTGCGTGAGCAGTTGCGGCTCACCGGCACCCATGTCGGCTGCGACACCTCGCAATGCGGCGCCTGTGTCGTACACGTCAACGGCAAGGCGACCAAGTCGTGCACCGTGCTGGCGCTGCAACTCGAAGGCGCCACCGTGCTGACCATCGAGGGGCTCGCTCCGTCGGAGACCGAGCTGCATCCGATGCAGGAGGCGTTCCGCGAGAACCACGGTTTGCAATGCGGCTACTGCACGCCGGGCATGATCATGACCGCGGTCGATATGGTCCGCCGCAAGGGCAACGATCTCGACGACCACACCATCCGCGAGGAGCTCGAGGGCAACATCTGCCGCTGCACCGGCTATCACAACATCGTCAAGGCGATCGCCGCCGGCGCCAAGGCCATGCGCGGTGGAGCCGGCGCACCGAAAGCCGCCGAATAATTAGGGAAGGGACGTCGGGACAGCGACGGGCTGTCCCGGAGAGCGAATTGCCGGAGGGCAATGCCATGAGCGCAACCGGGATCGGCGCTTCAGTGCGCCGCAAGGAAGACCAGCGTTTCATCACTGGCAAAGGCCACTACACCGACGACATCAACCGGCCGGGGCAGGCGGCGATTTATTTCATTCGCTCGCCGCATGCCCACGCCAAGATCAAGAAGATCGATACCGCGGCGGCGGCGAAAATGCCGGGTGTCGCCGGCGTGTTCACTGGCGAACAGTTCGCCCAAGACAAGCTCGGCAATCTGATTTGCGGCTGGACGGTGCTGTCGAAAGACGGCTCGCCGATGAAGATGGCACCGCATGCCGCGCTTGCCGCCGGCAAGGCCAACTATGTCGGCGACGCGGTCGCCGTCGTGATCGCCGACACTTTGGCGCAGGCCAAAGACGCCGCCGAGAAAGTCGTGGTCGATTACGAGCCGCTCCCCGCCGTGGTCGATTCGGCCAAGGCCGCGCAAAAAGGCGCGCCGCTCATTCACGACAGCGCGCCGAACAACACCATCTACAACTGGCATATCGGCGACCCGGCCGCGACCGACGCGGCGTTCAAGAACGCCAAGCACGTCACAAAGCTCGAATTCATCAACAACCGGCTGGTGCCGAACGCCATGGAGCCGCGCGCGGCGCTGGCCGAATACGATTCCGCGAGCGGTCACCTGACCTTGTGGAACGCGACGCAGAACCCGCATGTCGCCCGCCTCGTCATCGCCGCCTTCGTCGGCATGGCGCCCGAGCACAAATTGCGCGTCATCGCGCCCGATGTCGGCGGCGGTTTCGGCTCGAAGATTTTCATCTATCCGGAAGAGGTCGTTTGTCTGTGGGCGGCGCGCAAGCTCGACCGGCCGGTAAAATGGACCTGCGAGCGTTCGGAAAGTTTCATCACCGACGCCCACGGCCGCGACCACATCACCCGAGCGCAGATGGCGTTCGACGGCGACGGCAAGATCACCGGATTGAAGGTGCACACCACCGCCAATCTCGGCGCCTATATGTCGACCTTCTCGTCGGCGGTACCGACCTTCCTCTATGCCACCTTGCTGTCGGGCCAGTACGAGATCCCGCACATCTATTGCGAAGTCGATGCGGTCTATACCAACACCGTGCCGGTCGACGCCTATCGCGGCGCCGGCAGGCCGGAAGCGACCTACGTCGTGGAACGACTGGTCGAAGTCGGCGCACGTGAGCTCGGCATGGATCCCGCCGACCTGCGCAAGAAGAATTTCGTCAGGACGTTCCCCTATCAAACCTCCGTCGCCTCGCTCTATGACGCCGGCGATTACAATGCTTCGCTGCAAAAGGCGCTGCAGATCCACGACTACAAGGGTTTCGGCAAGCGCAAGCGTGAGTCCGAGCGCCACGGCAAGCTGCGCGGCATCGGCTTTGCGACTTACATTGAAGCCTGCGGCGTGGCGCCGTCTTCGCTGGTCGGCCAGCTCGGCGCCGGCGTCGGCTTGTGGGAATCCGCCGAGGTGCGGGTCAATCCGACTGGCTCCGTGGAAGTTCTCACCGGCTGCCACGCCCACGGCCAGGGCCACGAGACCACGTTCGCCCAACTGGTATCGGAGCGCCTCGGCATTCCGATCGACAATGTGTCGGTCGTGCACGGCGACACCGACAAGGTGCAGTTCGGCATGGGCACCTACGGCTCGCGCTCCGGCGCCGTCGGCATGTCGGCCATCGTCAAGGCGCTCGACAAGGTCGAGGCCAAAGCAAAAAAGATCGCCGCCCATCTGCTCGAAGCCGCCGACGCCGACATCGAGTTCAAGGACGGCAAGTTCACCGTCGCCGGCACCGACAAGTCGGCGGCCTGGGGCGAAGTCGCGCTCGGCGCTTACGTCGCGCATAAATTCCCGACCAGCGAGATCGAGCCCGGCCTGAAAGAGGGCGCGTTCTACGATCCGACCAATTTCACCTTCCCGGCCGGCTGCCACATCTGCGAAATCGAGATCGATCCCGAAACCGGCAACACCGAGATCGCCGCCTGGACCGCGGTCGACGATTTCGGCACCGTGATCAATCCGATGATCGTCGAGGGCCAGGTCCATGGCGGCGTCGCCCAAGGCGTCGGCCAAGCGCTGCTCGAGCACACCGTCTATGACGACAAGGGGCAGTTGGTGACTGGCTCGTACATGGATTACACCATGCCGCGCGCCGACAATTTTCCGTCGTTCAAGGTCGACACCACCTTCACCAGATGCCCGTCGAATCCGCTCGGCATCAAAGGCTGCGGCGAGGCCGGCGCCATCGCCGCGCCGGCGGCGGTGATGAACGCCATCACCAACGCGCTCGGCACCGAGATCATCGACATGCCGGCAACGCCCGCTTCGGTCTGGGCGGTGCTGCAGAGAACCCACAAGCTGCCGCACGCGGCATGAGATTCATGAGATAAACGGAGGACTTCGATGTACGCTTTCACCTTTACACGCCCGACGACGGTGCGGCAGGCGGCCAATATTTTGGCCAAGGACGAGGACGCCAAGCTTCTTGCCGGCGGTCACACGCTGCTGCCGACCATGAAGCTGCGGTTGGCAAAACCGTCGCAGATCGTCGAGATGGGGTTGATCGAGGGCCTCTCCGGCATCGAGCAGAGCGGCCGCTCGCTCACCATTGGCGCCATGACCAAGCACCACGAAGTCAATGACTCGCCTGTGGTGCAACAGACCATCCCGGTGCTGGCCAAGCTCGCCGGCCTGATCGGCGATCCGGCGGTGCGCCACCGCGGCACCATCGGCGGCTCGATCGCCAACAACGATCCGAACGCCGATTATCCCGCCGCGTGCCTCGGGCTCGGCGCCACCATCATCACCAACAAGCGCCGCATCAAGGCCGACGAGTTCTTCACCGGCATGTTTTCGACCGCACTCGAGCCGAGCGAGATCATCACCAAGGTCAGCTTCCCGGTGCCAAAGAAGGCGGCCTACCAAAAATTCCGCAATCAGGCCTCGCGCTTTGCCCTGGTCGGCGTGTTCGTGAGCAAACGCGGCAGCGAGATCCGCGTCGCCGTGACCGGCGCCGGCTCCAACGGCGTGTTCCGCGTGCCGTCGTTCGAGGAGGCGCTGAAGAAGCGCTTTTCGCCGAAATCGCTCGAAGGCCTGACCATCCCGGCCGACGGCATGAACGCCGACATCCACGGCAGCGCCGAATACCGCGCGCATCTCGTCGGCGTGCTGGCGCGCCGCGCGGTGGCGGAGGCGATCGGCAAGTAAGCGACCGCTTCGGGAGAAGTCCTGTTCCGCGCGGCGGCGCTTTTCCCGGGTCGCGCGGGTATCAAGCCTAGGGCGCTTTCATCGATTGCGACAACGCAATCAAGTTGTGCGGCAGCACGCGAATGACGCCGCCGCGCGGGCTGTCGATATCGGCTATGAGCAGGAACGAAATCGACACGATGATGGGCAGGACGAGAAGCAGAAGCAAACCGCTGTGCCGCTCGCCGTAGCCGATCAGCACATTGCACGCGATTGCGATCAGCCCCATCATTGCCCATGCGGCGACAGGTATCCGGTTCCACCAGGCCGCTTGCGTGTAGCTCTGCGCGTTCAAAACGTCGTTCATCCCCCCGATGGTCAGGGCGACGATGGGCGTCGGCTGATTTTGCGCGGGAGGCAAGATTGCGGACCACAGTTCGGCCTGCAGCCTCGCGGCGTCGGCGTCCATTTCGCCGGTCCGGCGCTGATCGCCTGTCTCGTAATAGGCAATGCGCTGGCTGAGATAATCTCTCAGCAGTTGATGCACCTTCGCGGCATCCCCCGCCGGTAGCAGATCGGCGCGGACATATTCGGTGCCGATGGCGTTGGCCTCCGCCGCTTCGTAGTTCTTGCGTTGGTCGTAGCGAGTCACCGCCATCGAGAAAGTGAAACCGATGATCAGCGCCAAAAGCGTCAAGACGGCCGCTTGGATTTTGTCGAAGTCCGCATGCCCATTCTTGTTGAGTCGGTGCACCCGCCGGCGAAACAAATCACCGCAATAAGCTCCGAGCCACTGCGCGGCAAGGGAGAGCGCGAAAACGATGAATGGGCTATCAAGCGTCGTGCTCATGCGAATGGCGTGCCTGTACGGCCGATCAGGGAATGACGCGTTCGGGCTACCCCGTTGGCAAAACGCTTTGAATGACTCACTTTCAGCCGAAGCGCCGCATTGATCTACGTCAACATGCCGCCGCGGCGTTCGTGAAACAATAAAACGATGATCAAAGATGGCCGGCAAAATGGACCTTACAGGTTTAGGCTCCCGAAAGTGGCGGCCAAGGTTCCAAGTCATCGTTTTTTTCGGCGGCGAGCCCGGCGCCATCGGTGCGATACCGAGCTGGACAAGAGTTCGCTGAGGGAAGCTTCGCCATGTTCAAAACCATTCTCGTTCCCGCGAGCGGTAGCGATAAGGATTTGGTCGTTTTCGGCACGGCGCTGCAGG
>JBEKKM010000127.1:0-14738 GCA_050010715.1 Xanthobacteraceae bacterium
TTTTTCAGCGCCTCGGCGCCGCCCGCCGCCAGCACCAGATTGCAGCCGGCGCCGGCCAGCACCTGGGCGGCAAGCGCGCCGAACGCGCCGGTAGCACCGGTGACCAGTGCGGTCTTACCTTTGACGTCGAATAGGGAGAGCGGGTTTTTCAGGAAGTCTTCGGACATGATGTACTCACCGTTTCTCTTTTTCCTCCCCCTGAAAGGGGGAGGTCAGGTGGGGGTCTGCGGCCGGGAAGTTTGCGCAAGCGTCGCCGCTACGGACCCCCACCTGCTCGCTTCGCTCGCTCCTTCCCTTTCATGGGGAGGAAAATAGACATCACTTCACCGGCGCGACCGCGACCGCAATCGTGCAGACCTCGTTGCTGCGATTGATGATCTCGCGGCTCTCGTTGGGGCCGATGTAGACGCTGTCGCCGGCCTTGGCGACCGTCTCCTTGCCGCCGGCGATCACCGTGAGCTCGCCTGAGAGCACGTAATAGATTTTCTCCGGCGGCGAGGCGTCCGGCCCGGCGCCGCCGCCCGGCAGGAAATGCGAGATGCCGAACACCAGCGACTGCGAGCCGCCCATTTCGGCGCCATAGACGCGGAACGATTTGTAGCCGCGGTGGTTCGGCGCTTCGTACGGCTTGGCTTCTGAGAACTTGCGTACGATCATCAGACCTTCTCCCCCTTCTCGATCCGGTAGCTGCCCTTCGGGTCGATAATCGCCACCAGGCGGATGATGCAGCCGTCGCCGCGATCCCAGTTCCACGGAAAGAACGCGAACGTGCAGCGTCGGCCGGTGACCTTGTCGATATCGCCACCGACATTCTCGATGCCCAAAATGCCGTTCTTGAACAGGATGCGGTGCACCGGCTCCCACTCGGGAAAATCGTCCTTCCAGTCGCGGCCGCCGGACCATTTCTTGTATTCCTCGGCGAGATGCGGATGCAGCGGCCCGTTGCGCTGCGGCCCGATGGCGGTGGCGAGCGGATGGTCGTTGGCCTGGGTGTCGTGGCCGACCACCTTGACTTTCTTTTCGACAAACCATTCGCCGGCCGACGGCACGAAGCCGGGCGCGCGGCAGAAATAATCCTCGCTGTCCTCGTAGAGCTTGTGCCAGCCGGTATTGACGATCACCACGTCGCGCGGGCGGACGATCTTGCCGGCCGCCTTCTCCAGATCGTCGTAGGTGATCTGCTCCCATTTCTTCTTCGGGATCGACACCACGATGCCGGAGCCGAAGAAATGCGGCAGCGGCACCTCGTCGATGAACGGCGTGCCCTGCACCACGTGCGCGGGCGCATCGATATGGGTGGTGTTGTGCATCGACGTCGTGATGCGCTGCGACAGCACGCCCGACTTCGCCATGTAATGGATGCGCTCGATCTTGACGTCTTCGAAATAAGGCCAATTCGGCGACTGGTACCCGAAGCGATGGGACAGGTTGTAGAACTCGAGCCCCATCGTGTTATTGAGGTTTTCCTCCAACGCCACGCCGCGTATCTTCTTGACCACGCAACACCTCCCTTAAGCACGCCCACGATTGCCACGTTTATAGCATTGGGCGGTATACCACTACACTGGATATCGGTTATAGACCCGTCGTCGGCCGCATGGGTCAAGCCCGGCTTGCAAGGAAACGATCGAGGAACGCATGGTGCAAAAAATTGCGCTGGAGGAGCATTTTCTCGCTCCCGGACACGAGACCTATTGGCGCACGACGGTGGGCAATGTCGACCCGAAGCACGCCGCCAATCTCTTGGCGCGCCTGACCGATTTCGGCGAAACGCGGCTGCAATCGATGGACCAGGCGGGAATCGCGCGCTCCGTGCTGTCCATCGCCGGCCCCAGCGTCCAGATCGAGCGCGACGTCGCCACGGCCACGCGCGTCGCGCGTGAGGCCAACGATTTTCTCGCAGGCGAGATCCAAAAGCGCCCGGACCGATATTCCGGCTTTGCGCACCTGGCGATGCAGGACCCGCACGAAGCCGCCAACGAGCTCGAGCGCTGCATGCGCGAGCTGAAATTCTGCGGCGCCATGATCAACGGCCACACCCACGGCCAATATCTCGACCATCCCTCGCTTTATCCGTTCTGGGAGCGCGCGGAAGCGCTCGGCGCGCCGATCTATATTCATCCGACCGACCCGATCACTCCCGCCCCGGCGCTGGAAGGCGTCGCCGGCTTGCGCCGCGCCACCTGGGAATGGGGATTTGAGACCGGCTCGCATGCGTTGCGTCTGGTGTTCAGCGGCCTGTTCGACCGCTTTCCGTGTGCGAAAGTAATGCTGGGCCATCTCGGCGAGACGCTGCCGTTCCTGCTCTGGCGCTTCGACAGCCGGGCCAAGCTCTATGGCGTCAAGCTTGCCAAACCGCCGTCGGAATACATCAAGCAGAATATCGTGGTGACCACGTCGGGCATGTGCTCGGCGGAGCCGCTCAATTGCACGCTCGCCGCGCTCGGCAAGGAGCGCGTGATGTTCGCGGCCGATTATCCTTTCGAGTCGGCGCAGGAGGCGGGCGAGTTTCTCGATCACGTGCCGCTGGCGGAGCCGCTGCGGGCGGACATCGCCTTCGGCAACGCGGCGAAATATCTGGGCCTGCCACAGGCATGACCAAAGTTCTCATCGTTGACGTTCATGCCGAGATATATCGCGATGCGCTGCGCGAAAAATTTCCCGCGTTGCAATTTCAGCTCTTCCACAACAAAAGCGAAGTCACGGGTGATCTTAGCGGTATCGATGTCATGATGATGTTCGGCATCGAGGTGGCCGATTTCATGCTCGCCGGCGCGCCTCGGCTGCAATGGATTCAGTCGCTGGCGACCGGAGTCGATCATTTTTTACGTTGCCCGTCGCTCAAGCCAAGCGTGCTGATCACCTCTGGCCGCGGCATCCATGGCCCGCCGATGCGCGAGCAAGTCGTCTATATGATGATGGCGGTGAGCCGCGACGCGGTGCGAGCGGTCGGCGACCAGAAGGCGCATTTCTGGGAGCGGCGGCTGTGGAGCACGCTGCACGGCAAGACCGCGGCGATCGCCGGCACCGGCGTTGTCGGCGGCGCTATCGCCGAGCTGCTCAAGGCGCTGGGCATGCATGTCATTGGCGTCACCCGCACGCCGCGCCCCGCCGCCGGCTTCGATGAGATGATAGCGACCGACCACCTCGTCGAAGCGGCCCGCCGTGCCGACTACCTCATCAACATGCTGCCAGCGAGCGCGGACAATATCGAAATCTTCAATACCGCGGTCTTTACCGCCATGAAGCCCACCGCTTATTACATCAGCGCTGGCCGCGGCCAGACCGTCGACGAGGCGGCGCTGCTCGCAGTGTTGCGCGAGCGCCGCATCGCCGGCGCCGCGCTCGAAGTGTTCCAGAAGGAACCGTTGCCGGCCGACAGCCCGTTCTGGGACCTGCCCAACGTCTTCATCACGCCGCACATCGGCGGCTACGTGATCGAATACGAGGACTTCATCATGCCGCTGATCGTCGACAATATGCGGCTGTTTCTGGCCGACAGCCAGAGCGAGATGCGGAACATCGTTGAACATTGATCGCGTCCCGGGCGAGCGCGGCAAAACCCGTGTACAGTTGTAGAGTCTAACCTTCGCACCGGCGATCTCCGGGCAGATTGTCCGCTCAGTCTGAGATCGGCTCCTGCGGCTCCGTAACCGTGGTGTCCCGCTCCCACCCCTCGTGCACAATGGTAATCGACTGGATCGCAATCGCACCGGTCTGCGCATCCAAAGTCGGCAACGCCACGTACTCGCTGACCCAAGCGCGATAAACCTTGTAGGCAAGCGCCAGCTGGCCGGCCTCGTTATAGAATTCGATGTAGATGTCCTTGCGGAAATTGGCGAGCGCAATTTCCGATCCCAACGCCGCGCCAAATTTCCAAACCAGATTCGCCCAGTCCTCGAACGCGGTGTCTTGGGTCACGCCGCGTTCCAAAGTGATCGCGTCGTATTGCGTTCGGCCGGGCGATTTATGGGAGGTCGAAGGATCGCCGCCCTCACGATGTTCGACGACTTCCGTCGTACGTCGCAGCGCGCTGATGCGGCTGATGCCGGCAACATAGCGGCCGTCCCATTTCAGCCGGAACTTGAAATCTTTGTATGGGTCGACCCGCGTTGGATTTGCTGGGAACTCGGCCATCTCGACCTCCACCCTCGCCACGCCGACAGACATCAGTCTATCGAAGCGCGAACAGGGCGTCAGCCCTCCTCCTGGAGGCCGAAGCGTTACGGGTTTCAATCGCGGCAGATTTATTGCAAAATCGCCCCGTTCGAGCCGTCCGCGCCTGTTGAGGGGACATGCCCCGCGCGGAACGGGCCGACGCGCTGCGGCGCGCAATGAGGAGGACACGATGGCGTTCGCCAAGCTCAAATTCCCGATCATCCTGTTCGGCGCGGCGCAACTCCTCAAACATGCGGCGAGGCGCCACTCGAAATTCAAGGCGCGGGTGAAGGAGCACAATCTCGTCGCGCAGATCATGACGCGCGACGAGGAGATCGGCCGTTGGTACGCCTTCAACGACGGCGTGATCACGACCGGCTCAGGCCTGCACGCAAAGCCCGACATCAAGCTGATGTTCAAGAACGCCAAGATCGGCGCCAAGCTGTTGATGCCGCCGATCAACTGGCTCGACCAGATCAACGCGCAAAAGGATTTCAATCTCACCGTCGACGGCCCGGAATATCTCACCAACTGGTTCGCGCAGACCTTGATGATGAGCCAATCGGCCGGGCTCAAATACGGCAAGAAGCTGCGCGGCGGCATCATTCGCTATTGCAACATGACCAATGGCGGGCCGGTCTTCGTCGACGTCAAGGACGGCAAGATTCTGCGCATGACGCCGATCGACCTGACCGAGGAAGACGGCGCGTCGTGGACCATCGAGGCCAAGGGCGTAAAACTCACGCCGCCGCGCAAGACCACGCTGGCGCCGCACGGCCAGAATGCAAAGTCCATCGTCTATTCGCCCGACCGCCTGCTTTACCCGATGAAGCGCGTCGACTTCGATCCGAACGGCGAGCGCAATCCGCAAAATCGCGGCAAGTCCGGCTACGTGCGCATCTCCTGGGACGAGGCGATCAAGCTCGTCACCGACGAGATCAAGCGGCAGAAGCGCGAACACGGCCCGGGCGCCATCACCTTCTCCCACGGCTCGCATCACACCTGGGGCAATATCGGCTACTACCTCTCGGCGCTGTTCCGCTTCGCCAACGCCGTCGGCATGACGCGCATCCATCACAATCCGGATTCCTGGGAAGGCTGGTACTGGGGCGCGGTGCACCACTGGGGCCATACGCTGCGTGTCGGCCAGTCGGAAACCTACGGCACCGTCGAGGACTGCCTGCAGAACTGCGACATGATCGTGTCGTGGGCGGCCGATCCGGAATCGACGTCAGGCTCCTACGGCGCCCAGGAAGGCACCACGCGGCGGCAGTGGCTGAAAGATCCAAAACTCGGCATCAAGGTCGTCCACGTCGATCCGTATTACAACGCCACCGCGCAGTTCCTGCCGGGCAAATGGTTCGCGCCGAAGCCAACAACCTCGGTCGCCATGGCGATGGCGATCGCTTACGTCTGGATCAAGGAAGATCTTTACGACAAATCATATGTCGAGACCCACACCGTGGGCTTCGACAAGTGGAAAGCGTACCTCGTCGGCGACGACGACGGCATCGCGAAAACTCCCGAATGGCAGGAGAAGGAAACCGGCGTTCCGGCGAAAGACGTGCGCGCGCTGGCGCGTGAGTGGGGCAAGAAGCGCGTCTATCTGGCGCCCGGCGGCTGGGGCAATGGCCACGGCGGCGCCTGCCGCAACCAGACCGGCATTCCGTGGGCGCGCGTCATGGTCTGCCTCACCGCCATGCAGGGGCTGGGCAAGCCCGGCATCAATATGGGCAACCTGCAATGGGGCACGCCGATCGACTTCAATTTCTATTTCCCCGGCTATGCCGACGGCGGCATGTCTGGCGATCTGGAAAACACCGCGATGCCGGTCGAGCTCTACCAGCGCATGCCGCAATTGCCGACCATGAACTCCAACGGCCAGCGCATCCCGCGCATTTTCGTGCCGGAGGCGATCACCGAGGGCAAAGCCGAAGGCTATCCGTGGGTCGGCAAATCCATCGAGCACCAGTTCGCACGGTTTTTGTATCCGGCGCCCGGCCATTCGCCGGTGCACATGCTCTACAAGTACGGCGGCTCGATCCTTTCGACCATGAACAACACCAATCGTTGGGTGAAGATGTATCAGTCGCCGAACCTCGAATTCGTCGTCAACCAGTCGATCTGGTTCGAGGGCGAAGCGAAGTTCGCCGACGTCATCCTGCCCGCATGCACGAATTTCGAGCGTACCGACATTTCGGAATGGGCGGGGCTCGGCGGCTACGGCCATCACGGCCAGCAGCAGCTCAATCATCGGGTCATCGTGTTCCAGGCGCCGGCGATCGCGCCGCAGGGCGAATCGAAATCCGATTTCTGGATCTTCAACGAGCTGTGCAAGCCGCTTGGGCTTGCCAACTACTTCTCCGAAGGCGTCAACGAGATCGACTGGGTCAAGCGCGTCTTCCTCGCCTCCGACCTGCCGCAATACATCTCGTGGAAGAAATTCCTCAAGCGCGGCTATTTCGTCGTGCCGGCCGAGAAGGAGAAGCTGCGCGCGCCGGTATCGTTCCGCTGGTTCTTCGAGAACCGCAAGAAGGACGTGCCGGAAGCGCAGCCGCTGCCGTCCGACTACACCGAGGAATATCTGCGTGGACTGCAGACCCAGTCCGGCAAGCTCGAATTCGAGTGCAATTCGCTTCTGCGCTTTCACGATCCGGAGCGGCCGCCGATCGTCAAATACGAGCCCTCATGGGAGGGCGCGCATTCCGGCGAGCTGTTCGAGCGCTATCCGCTGCAGCTGTTGACGCCGCACTCCAAATATTCGTTCCACACCCAGGGCGACGGCAAGGATTCGTTCCTGCTCAACATCGAGGACCATCGCGTCAAGGTCGACGGCTACTATTACTGGATCATGCGCATGAATGCGGAAGATGCCAAAGCACGCGGCATCAACAAGCATGATCTGGTCAAAGTGTTCAACGACCGCGGCGCGGTGATTTGTGCGGCACTGCCGACCCAGCGCCTGCCGCGCGGCGTGGCGCACGGCTACGAATCCTCCGCCATCTACGATCCGATGGGTGAGCCCGGAAAATCCGTCGACCGCGGCGGCTGCCTCAACCTGCTGACGCCGGAGCGGACGCAAACCAAGACCACCCACTCGCTCGCCGGCGCCAATTCGCTGGTGCAGATCGAGCCGTGGGACGGCCGGACCGAGCACATGTCGGCGGTGTTCGCGACGATGGAGAAGGACAAGGAAATCAAGCGTGCGCTTAAGGAAGCGCATCTGGTACCGGCGAAATAGCCCATGAAAAAATGGAACATGATCATCGACGTAGCCGAGTGCACCAATTGCAATCTGTGCACGCTTTCCGCCATGGACGAATATATCGGCAATGAATGGCCCGGCTATTCGGCGCCGATGCCGAAGCACGGCCACAAGTGGATCAACATCTTGCAGAAGGAACGCGGCCAGATCCCGATGATCGACATCGCCTACGTTCCGACCATGTGCAATCACTGTGACGATGCGCCGTGCATCAAGGCGGCGCCGCAGGGCGCGATCAAGAAGCGCAAGGACGGCATCGTCATCATCGATCCGGTGAAGGCCAAGGGCCAGAAGCAGATCGTCGACGCCTGTCCCTACGGCCACATCTGGTGGAACGAGGAGCAGCAATTGCCGCAGGCCTGGACTTTCGACGCCCATCTGATCGACCAGGGCTGGGAGCAGACCCGCGGCCAGCAATCGTGCCCGACCGGCGCCATGCGCGCCATCAAGGTCGAGGACGAGGAGATGGCGCGCATGGCGCGCGAGGAACACCTCGAAGTGTTGAAGCCGGAGCTGAATTCCAAGCCGCGCGTCTATTATCGCAACCTGTGGCGCTATTCCAAATGCTTCATCGGCGGCTCGGTCGCCGAGACCAAGAACGGCGTTGTCGATTGCGTCGAGGGCGCGAGCGTCCAGCTGGTCAAGGACGGCGTTTCGGTCGCGGTGACGACGACTGACAATTACGGCGACTTCAAGTTCGATAAGCTCGACGAGAATTCCGGCCGCTACACCGTGCAGATTTTCGCCGGCGGCCGCTCCAAGACCGTCGAAGCCGACCTCGGCGCGAGCATCAATCTCGGCGAGATCATGGTGTAATCGCCGTCGTCATGCGTCGCGCGATGCTGCGGTCGCGCGCCTCGCTTGCGCATTTGGCCACGTGAGCGTCGCGGTTGATCACCTGCAGGTTCGGCAAGCCCCAAAAAGCGAGCAGCGCCGGCCACGGCGTATCGCGATGCTCGCTCCACACCTGGAACAACGGCACGCGGTGGTCGATCTCGGCGGATTTCCATAAGCGCCCGCCGCCTTGGGCGCAGCGCCGCGCCTGCTGGCGGCGCAGCAGAGGCGCTTCGCCGCTCGGAGCGTTCCAGAACTGCCAGGCGATCACGCAGGCGCAGTGCCAGGTGGCGTTCTTGTTCGGGCCGTTGCCCCACAGATCGACATGCCAGCCGAAACGAAAAACCGGCTGACCGCAGACGCAGCAAAAGCCGGGACCGCGCGCATATTCGGCTTCGCGATAAGGCGCCGGTGGTATCCGGAACGTCGCCGGCAAGCCGCTTTTGCGCTTATCGGCGAGGCGCCAGGTCCAAGTGTCGGGCGCGCCGCTCTTGGCGGCCAGCGCCCGCGCCAGGCTATCGGCGCGGAGCGGATGCGCGCGCCAATAGGAGTCGATCGCCAGCCGCGGCGTCGGCGGCACGAACGGGCGGCTAAGCGCCCGCGACAACACGATCGACGGAAAAATCCTCGGCAATGCCCGGGTGAGACGCGCGACCGATTGGCGATTTCTTTCCGCTTTTTGTTCTTGCCATTTGGACATCGGGTTCCCCTGATCGCCAACATGGTGCCCGCAAAGCCCTAAACCTTCGTCACCGCCGCATGGTGTGGTTCGGCGCAAGGTCAATTGCGAGATCGACATAACGCTGAAATAATGGCCTTGCGGTTGTGGGGGAGAAATCATGCGCGGATTGCTGTGCGCGTTGCTGATGGGGCTTGCTCCGATGCTGGCCTATGCGGCCGAGCGGCCCGATTGGGCCTTCCCGGCGACCGACAAGGTGCAGCCGCCGCTGCCGCCCGACGATGCGCCCCACACCGTGCCGGGCAGCGACAAGTCCTATACCCGCAAGCAGATCGACGATCTGTTCAATCCGCCGGACTGGTATCCCGACCTGCATCCGCCGATGCCGCAGATCGTCGCCCATGGCGAAGGCACCACGGTGCGCGCCTGCGCCTCCTGCCACCTGCCGACCGGCACCGGCCACGACGAGTCGGCCTATATCGCAGCGTTGCCGGTGGGCTATTTCGTCCACGAGATGGCCGACTATAAAAGCGGCGCGCGCAAGGGCTCTGGCTCGATGACGGCCATCGCCAAGGCGATCAGCGAAGACGACGTGCACGCCGCCGCCGATTATTTCGCGTCGCTCAAGCCGCGGCAGTGGATCCGCGTGGTCGAGACCGACACCGTGCCCAAGACCTATGTCGGCCCCGGCAACAAGCGGCTGCGGCTGCCCGGCGGTGCGACCGAGCCAATCGGCAACCGCATCATCGAAATCCCGGAGGACGAAGCGGTCGTGCTCAACCGCGATCCACGCTCCGGCTTCGTCGCCTTCGTGCCCAAGGGCAGCATCGCCAAGGGCCAGGCCATTGTCACGACCGGCGCCGACAAAACCGTGCCATGCGCCATCTGCCACGGCCAGACGTTGAGGGGCCTAGGCGAAGTGCCGCCAATCGCCGGCCGGCAGGCCAACTACGTGGTGCGCCAGCTGTTCAGCATCCAGGACGGCAGCCGCGGCGGCGTTTCATCGGCGCTGATGCAGCAGGTGGTGGAGCGGCTCACCGTCGACGACATGCTGGCCATCGCGGCTTACACGGCGTCGCGGCAGCCGTAACCCCCGTCATTCCGGCGGCGTGCCGTTGGCGGCCAAAACTTCGCCGGCGAGGTAGAGCGAGCCGGTGATAAGAACGCGCGGCGCCGGATGCAGGTCGAGCTTGCCGGCGACGCTGAGCGCGCTCTCCACAGTGTCTCTAGCAATCGCCGGAATGCCGATGGATTGCGCGATGCCGGCCAGCGCCTCGGCCGGCACCGCCTTGTCCTGATGGATCGGCACGGTGATGACGCGGCGCGCCAAGCCGGAGAAATTGCGCAAGAAACCTTCCGAGTCCTTGGTCGACAGCATGCCGACCACCAGCACCAGCGGCCGCGACACGCGTTCCTCAAGATCGGCGAGCGCGCCGGCGACAGCTCGGCCGCCGTCGGCATTGTGGCCGCCGTCGAGCCAGAGCTCGCTCTCCGGCGGCAGCAGCGACGGCAGCCGGCCGTGCGCCAGCCGCTGCATGCGCGCCGGCCATTCGACTCGCGTCATGCCGGCCTCGAACGCCGCCACCGGCAGCTTCAAACCGGCGACGCGCAAGGCTGCGATCGCCGCACCGGCGTTCTCGAACTGATGGCGGCCGTAAAGCTTTGGCGCCGGCAGATCGAGCAAGCCGTCGTTATCCTGATAAACCAGGCGCCCGCGTTCCTCGGTCGCGGTCCAGCTCTCGCCGGCAATGCTCAGTGGCGCCTTCATGCGGCCGGCCTGCCGCTCGATCACCGCGAGCGCCTCGCGCGCCTGGCTCGCGATCACCGCCGGCACGGCGCGCTTGAGGATACCGGCTTTTTCGGCGGCGATTTCTTCGATGGTGTCGCCGAGGAATTCGCGATGATCGACTGACACCGGCGTAATGACGCCGGCGAGCGGGCGCTCGACCACATTGGTGGCGTCGAGCCGGCCGCCGAGCCCGACTTCGAGAAGCAGAATGTCGGCGGGATGGCGCGAGAACAACAGAAACGCCGCGGCGGTTTCGATCTCGAACACCGTGATCGGCGCGTCGCCGTTCTTGGCTTCACATTCGGCCAGCGCATCGGCCAGCGCGGCATCGTCTACGAACTTGCCGCCACCCTCGCGGGCGATGCGGAAGCGCTCATTCAACCGAACCAGATTGGGCGAGGTGTAGACGTGCACGCGCGTGCCGGCCGCTTCCAGAATCGCGCGCATGAAGGCAATGGTCGAGCCTTTGCCGTTGGTGCCGGCGACATGGATCAACGGCGGCAGTTTTTGTTCCGGATGATCGAGCGCGGCAAGCAGGCGCTCGATGCGATCGAGCGACAGGTCGATGCGTTTTGGATGCAGCGCCAACAGCCGCGCCAGAATGGCGTCCACCGTCCCCGCGCCGGAACGCGACTCACTCACGCCGGCGCCGGCAGGCTCGCGCGCGATTGCGGCACACTCGCGGGCGCCTTGGTCAACAGCCGGCACAGTTTTGCGATCGTTGCCCGCATCTCAAGACGATGCACCACCATGTCGACCATGCCGTGGTCGAGCAGATATTCGGCCTTCTGGAATCCGTCGGGCAGTTTTTCGCGAATGGTCTGCTCGATGACGCGCGGGCCGGCGAAGCCGATCAGCGCGCCGGGCTCGGCGATATGCACGTCGCCGAGCATGGCATACGACGCCGTCACGCCACCGGTCGTCGGATTGGTCAGCACGACAATGTAAGGCCGGCGCGCCTCGCGCAAGCGCTGCACCGCGATGGTGGTGCGCGGCAATTGCATCAGCGCCAAAATTCCCTCCTGCATGCGCGCGCCGCCCGAGGCCGCGAACAGCACGAACGGGCAGCCCTTCTCCACCGCGGTGTCCAGTCCCTTGATCACCGCCTCGCCCGCCGCCATGCCGAGCGAGCCGCCCATGAAATCGAAATCCTGCACGCCGATGACCGCGGCAAGCCCGTCGAGCCGGCCGAAGCCGAGCTTTACCGCGTCGTTCAGCCCGGTCTTGCTGCGCGCGTCTTTCAGCCGATCGACATAGCGGCGCTCGTCGCGGAATTTCAGCGGATCGACCGGCACCTCGGGCACGGCGATATCGAACCAAGTCTGGTTGTCGAACATCGTCTTGAGCCGCGCCGCGGCGCTCATGCGCATGTGATAGTTGGAGCCGGGAATGACGAATTGGTTGGCCTCGACGTCCTTGTAGAACACCAACTGGCCCGTCTCCGGACACTTGATCCACAGATTGCCCGGCGCCTCGCGGCGCAGGATGCTGCGGATTTTCGGCCGCACGACGTTGGAGATCCAATTCATCGCGTATGCTCACCCGGTGACCGTCACAAGAATATAGGCTCGAGACCTGTTTGCGCAATTCGTCAGGCGCATCTTTAGGCGAATATCTTCCGCTGCCCCGTCAGCGCGTCACCAGCGTGACGCCGATCGCGACCATGACCGCCGCCATGCCCTTTTGCGCCAGTTCGCGGCCCGACAAATCCTCGCGGCCGAGGCCGGGAAAGAAAACGCTTAGCACGATGCCGAAGGCGAACACAAACAACGTCGTCGTCGAGCCGATCGCCTGCACGATGCTCAGCGGCGCGAATAGAAGCGCATAGCGATTGCCCAGACCGCCGCCGAGATTGATCAGCTCGTTCGAGGCATTGATCGACAACAACGCCGCGGTGTTGGCGCGAAGCAGCCCGATGAATTGCCGCCGATACGATGGGATCATTAACAACGCAACGCCGAAAATGCCTTCACCGACGAACATCCAAAACGTGGTGGTCCAGAACTCGACCCTGATGGCGAAGACTTTGAAGATCAGGCTCGACAGCGCCATGACGAAGCCGCAGGCCAGCATCAGCAGCGCCAAGCGCGCCTTGAACATCCTCATGTTTTGTCCGAAGCGGATCGAGACGATCAGCGCGCCGATGATGATCAGCGCGCCGCCAGCCATCTGCCGGGGCGACAAAGTCTCGCCGAGCACGAAATAAGCCAGCACATAGCCGAACAGCGGCCCGGCCTGAAAGAACGGCGCCACTACGGACGCTTCCTCCGATTGCAGCGCCTGCAGATAAAGCAGCATCGCGGTCATGTAGAGAATGCCGGCCAACATGATCAGCGCGATGCTGCCGGCGCTTGGGCTTAGGACGCTCGGCTCGTAATACCAGATAAACGGCAATAGCAGGATGCCGATCAGCGCGGTGAAGATCAGCAGCACTGCGACGTCGCTCGCCTTGAAGAAGCGCTCGACCAGATACTTGTCCAAATGCACCGAGATGGCCCACAGCACCGGGCCGGAGAACGCGAAGAAGAGCCAGGACAGCGCTCACTCTCCCGTGGCGCGATGGCCGAGCGCGTGGCTGGCCTGGCGCTCGGACGGCGGATCGACGTGCAGGTCGATGACGCAGACGCCGCCTTTTTTCAGCACGTCGACGCCGCGGGCGATGGCGGGCGCGACATCGGCCGCCTTGGTCACCGGCCCGATACCGACCGCACCTTGCGCTTCGGCGAGCTTGGCGATGTCGGGCATCGGGTCTTCCAGCCGCAGGCCGATCCAGCGGTTCTTGACTTCGCGGCCACGGGTGCGCGCCACGTTTTCCTGGTGCAGCTCGTCGTTGAAATAGGAGCGGTTGTTGTTCACCAGCACGAGCAGCGGAATGCGATGATGCGCCGCGCTCCAGATCGCGGTCGCGCCCATGCAGAAGTCGCCGTCGCCGAGCATCGAAATGGCGTGACGGCCCTGGTCGTGCAGCGCCAGCGCCGCGCCGACCGAAAGGCCGGGGCCCGAGCCCAAGCCGCCGCCGCCGTCCTTGCCCAGATAGGCCATGCCATTCTGCAGCGGCCAAATATCGAACGGCCAGCCGCGGCCGAGCGTGCAGAAGGTGACGTTCTCCGGATCGTTGAACTGATCGCGCAATGCGGCCGCGACCTGCTCCATGCTGATGGCGGCACCGTTCGCCGCCTTAGGCTTGGCCGGCACTTTGATCTTCCACGGGTTCTTGCGGCCGGAACCGAGCGCATCGTTCAGCTCAGCCACCACGACATCGGCAGTCGATGCCATCGCCACATCGACCGGCGGCAGCGCCTGATATTCCATGTTGGCGCCGGTGTGCAGGTTCTGGTCGAGCGAACAGGCGATGATCTTTGCCGACACGTTGCCGACATTCTTGGCCTGGCGTAGCGCGCCGCCGAGATCGACCCAATCGAGCGCGACGATGACGTCGGCCTCGCACAACAACTCGCGCGCGTCCTTGCCGAGCACGTTGAACGGCGGACAGTAATGCGCCGGATGATCGGTCGGGAACGTGGCGCCCTGCTTGAGATCGGTCACCACGCAAGCGCCGAGCCGCTCGGCGAGCTTTATGCGCGGCGCCCAGTATTCGGGTTTGCGCGAGCCGCGGCCGAACATGATGACGGGGCGCGCCGCGCCTTGCAGCAGCGCCAGCGCCGCATCGACGGAGTCTTTCGACGGCCGCGGCGGTGCCGGCGGCTTGAAGCGCGTCACGTCGGGCCATTCCGGCTCCTTGTCGAGCTTTTGCTCCTGGAAGCCGGCGTCGAGACAAATGTAGACCGGCGCGGTCGGCGCCGAGCGGGTGAGCATATTGGCACGCATCATGGATTCGACCAGCGCATCGGGCGAGGTCGGTTGATCGTCCCACTTGATGATGGAGCGGATATAGGCGCCCTGGTCGCGCGAGGTGTGAATCCAATCAATCCACGGCCGGCGTTTCTCCGCGGCTACCGGCCCGGTGGCGCCAAGCACGAAGAGCGGCGCGCGGTCGCACCAGGCATTGAACA
>JBEKKM010000128.1:0-14660 GCA_050010715.1 Xanthobacteraceae bacterium
CCGACCGTGAACGCGGTGTTGTCCTCGCCGCCGAAGCGCTCGCGCAGCTTGAAGGTCAGGTCGCGCTTCAGCCGTGCCCAGGGCGAGGCGAGATGGTTTTCCTTGGCACGGGCGCGGGCGCCGAGCACGGCCGCCTTGGTGCGCGGCACGCGCGCCCGCTGGTAGTTCGACAGCGCCGCAGCGAGATCGTCGCCGCCGCGCGCGATCTCGGCTGCAAGCACGCAGGCATCCTCCAGCGCCATGCCGGCGCCGGTGCCGAGATAGGGCAGCATGGCGTGGGCGGAATCGCCGAGCAGCGTGGCGCGGCCGACGCTCCATTTCTCAAGCGGGTCGCGGTCGTACAGCGCCCATTTGTACCAGCGCTCGCTGCACGGATAGAGCTTGGTCAGCGCCGGATTCCATGCCGCATAGGTCGTCATCACTTCGGACACGTCGCATTGCCGGGTCCAGGATTCCTCGGTCCAGGCGTCGCTGTCGATATGGGCGACGATGTTGAGAAGCTCGCCGCCCTCGACGCCGACGCAGCGGGCGCCGAAGCGGAGCTGCGTCGTCTTCAACGCAGCGCCCAAAACCTCGAGCAGGTCGGCGCGGTGCACCGATAAATTAGGTGCGCCGAATTTTTGCCGGAAATCGCCGCGCTTGGTACGCGAAATGTAACGGCCGCTTTTCCAGCTGCGGATGTTGAGAAAATCGGTTTCCGCCGCGATTGCTTGAGCCTCTTGTTCGAGGCCGAGCGCGCGCAACGCCTTGACCGCGTTGGGCGTGAGATTGAGCCCGGCGCCGATCTCGCTCAGCGCGCCCGATTGCTCGTGCACCACCACCTCGGCGCCGCGCCGCTCCAGCGCCAGCGCCGCGGCGAGTCCGCCGATGCCGCCGCCGATGATGGCGATGCGTGGTGGGCGCGGCATGCTTTCTTCCTTGCGATCGATGGTGTGGCGCTCAACGCATTCTATGCAAGCGGACGCGTCGCGGGAACTTTTTGCGTCGGGAGAGATTACATTGCCGCGGCGAATTGTTAGTCTGCCTGCGAAACTGCCAACAGAAGAGGGATCGCCATGCTACGCCCGATTGTCATTGCCGCGATGTTCGCAGTCGCGGTGCCAGCCTTGGCCGTGGCCCAGGGCACGGCACCGCAGGAGCATCGTCCGGCCGCCGGTCCGCCAGCCCGCGGCGCTCCGCATCTTGCCCCGGGGCCGCGTCCAGGCGGCCCGCCTCCCGGCGCCAGGACGGTAGGACCGCCGCACGGGCCGATTGCAGGCCCGCCTGGCGGCGCGATTCATGGCGGCCCGCCCGGCGGTGCCATGCATGTCGGCGGCCCGGCGGGGCCCGGTGGCCAATTCACGTTCCACGGCCATCCGTTCAATCGGGTCCATCTCGCGCCGTTCGCTTATCCGCCCGGCTATGCCTATCAGCGTTGGGCCGTCGGTGGGGTGCTGCCGCCGCTGTTCCTGACGCCGGCTTATTACTACACCGATTGGGCCACGCTCGGATTTGACGCGCCGCCGCCAGGCACCCAATGGGTGCGCTACGGACCGGACCTGCTGCTGGTCGATGTCAACACCGGCCAGGTTCTCGATGTGGTCTACGGCGCGTTCTACGAGTAGCTCGTCTGGAGCGCGGCCGGCGCCGTGTCACCTTTATGTTGACATTGGTCTCCGATTATGAGACAAGAGCGCATCCCGCTCACCAAGGGACGCCTTCCGGAGGCAAGCCGTGAGGTGGAGCGGGCGCGGTGCCCGCGGGCGGATTTGCAGTCCGCTCCCGGGCGGCTTGGGTATCAGTCTCCCGGCAATATAACCGGGATGGGAGGTGCATCCCTGGACTGGGACAGGCGAAGGCGGGTAACGCCCGTTCAGACCAAGTCCCAGGAAGCCTGGCCTGAAGCCGAGCCTTCGGGATGAGATACTCCCTTAGGTGAGAGCCGCGGTGGAACGCCGACAGGCGTGCGCGCTCCGCTGAGCGCGCGCCGTATCCGATGATGCGGCGGTTGGTTCTGCGTCTGCCGGCGTTCCGCCTCCCCTTTCTTTTGAAGGGAAGAGAAAAAGCAAAGGGTAAGGCGAATAGCGGAGGTGATTTTCTCCGATTCGCGCTTCGCCCGGCATCAAGCTCAGACGCCCGCGCGTCGAGAGAACGATCCTACGTGTCGGCACCGCCAAGCGGCGCCGTGTGGAATTTTCGCCGCCGCTTGACGTTGCTCACTGCCGCGGCTTCAATCCGCCGCAAAGAGCGGCGACCAGGAGATAACCATGACCTTCCGCATCGCCATTGTGCAGCCGATTTCGCACCGTCCCGGCGAGGACGAGCGCAACGTCGCCGACGCCGTGAGCGCGATCGAGCACGCCGCCCATGAGGGCGCCGATTTCGTCTGCTTTCCGGAAACCTATCCCGGCCCGTGGCGCATGCCGGCGACTTTCGACCCGACTGCGGCAATGGCGGAGGCGGCGGCGACCCATGGCTTGCACGTGGTGTTCGGCACCATCGAGCCGATCGATCGCAAGGCGGCGACCGCCTACAATCTCATCGTCATGGCCTATCCCGACGGCCGTGCACCGGCGCGCTACCGCCGCACCCATCCGAACGGGCCGTGGATCTATACCGGCGGCAAGGATTGGGAGTTCCAATACACGCCGGGCAACGATTTCCCGGTGTTCGACACCGCCCACGGCAAGGTCGGGCTCGCCATGTGCAGCGAGGTCTATATGCCGGAAGTGTCGCGAGCGCTGGCGCTGCGCGGCGCCGAACTAATCTTCATGCCGGCGGGCACGGACAAGAACCGGTTGTGGGCGACGTGGCGGACCTTGATCTGGGCGCGCGCCATCGAGAATCTGTCCATCGTGGTGACGACGCAAAATCTGTTCGATCACGGCCAACGCGGCCTTGCCATGGTGGCGACGCCGGAGGAGATCGTGTTCGAGAGCACGGTCGCCGGCATGAGCCTGGTTGATGTCAGCCTCGATCGCGTGCGCCAGCTGCGCGCCGGCCGCGACGAGGTCGGTTCGTCGGCCGGCTGCGGCGCCAAACAAGGCGTGCTCGGCCCGCAATGGCAGCGGCCGGAGCTTTACGACGCGATCTATCCGCGGCCGTTGCGCGAAGCGGCTGAGTGATTGACCGATCCCCGCATCGTGCCCGAACACCCCGAACTCGGCCCGCGACCGCACCTCGGCTATACGGCGAGCGCCATCGATCGCGCCGCCGACCGCCGCGATGACGACGCGGCGCTGGCGAAATTCCTGCAAGACGATCGCGCCGGCGGCTACGTCATCGGCGGCGAGCTCGTGGTGATGAAAGCGCGCGGCGACGCCATCGATCCGCTGTTTTCGCCGGCCGAGGCGGCTGCGTTCGGCGGCGCGCGCGAAACCATCTTTCTCGGCCTCTTGGGAGAGGCGCCGCGCTTCGGCTTCGGCCTCGATCCGGCCGCGATCGAACCGCTCAAGGCGCGCAACGATCTGAAAGTCACCGACCTGCGCACCATCGCGGTGCAGGGCCTGGTCGATGCCGCGCATCTGCCGCCGCTCGCCGAAGCCAAGGCGCTGATCGGCTGGCATGCGCGCCACCGTTTCTGCCCCAATTGCGGCACGCCGACGCGCGTGGTGCAAGGCGGCTGGCGCCGCGATTGTCCGTCGTGCAAGGCGGAGCATTTCCCGCGCACCGATCCGGTCGTCATCATGCTGGCAATCTCGGGCGAGCGCTGCGTGCTCGGCCGTTCGCCGCGCTTTGCGCCGACCATGTGGTCGGCGCTGGCCGGCTTCGCCGAGCCCGGCGAAACAATCGAGGAAGCGGTCCGCCGCGAGGTGCTCGAAGAAGCCGGCATCCGCTGCGGCAAGGTCAAGTACGCCATGTCGCAACCGTGGCCGTTTCCGAGCTCGTTGATGATCGGCTGCCATGCGCAGGCGCTGTCGGACAACATCGTCATCGACCGCAGCGAGATCGAGGACGCGCGATGGTTTGCTCGCGAAGAATTGGCGCTGATGCTCGGCCGCCGCCATCCCGACGGCTTGACCACGCCGCCGCCGGTCGCCATCGCCCATCATCTTATTCGCAGCTTTGTCGAGGACGGCTGTCATGTCCTCGATTGATTGACATGTCCTCGAGCGCCGCGCCGCGCATTCTCTGCACCGGCATCATCGTGCTCGACGAGGTGTTCCGCGTCGAGCAATTCCCGCAGCCCGACGGCAAGGTGCAGGCCACGGGATTTTTTGTCGTCAACGGCGGCTGTGCGGCCAATGCGGCGGTGGCGATCGCCCGGCTTGGCGGCCGCGCCGCGCTCGCCGGGCCGCTCGGCGGACCCGCGGGCGAGGACGCCAACGGCGATCGCGTGCTGGCTGCGCTCAAACGCGAAAAAGTCGATTGCGCGTTCTGCCAGCGCGTCGACGGAATGGCGACGGCGCTTTCGGCGATCTTCATGGATGCGCGCGGCGATCGCACCATCGTGACTTATCGCGACGAGCGCATCGCCACGACGACACCGGCCGATCCGGACAAAATCATTGCGTCCGCGGATGCGGTATTGGCCGACAATCGCTATCCGGCTTTCGTCGAACCGATCTGCGCGGCGGCGCGGCGGCGCAACCTGCCGGTGATCCTCGACGGCGATCGGCCGACCGGCGAGGACGATCCGCTGTTTCGCATCGCGACCCACGTGATCTTTTCCTCGGAATGCTTGCGCGCCACTACCGGCGCCGCCGATCTCGCCGCCGGGCTCGAGCGCATCGCGCGCAAGACCGCCGCCTTCATCGCGGTGAGCAACGGGCCGAACGACATTTTGTTTCGCGAAGGTCGCAAGCTTTGCCAATTGCCGGTGTTCGCCATCGACGCGGTCGATACGCTCGGCGCCGGCGACGCGTTCCACGGCGGCTTCGCGCTGGCCTTGGCGGAAGGCCGCAGCGAGGTCGAGGCCATGCGCTTTGGCGCCGCGGTCGCCGGCATCAAGTGCAGCCGAATCGGTGGCTCGGCCGGGTCGCCGACCCGAGCGGAAGTCGAGGCATTTCTGGCTGGGCGCGGAGCCATTACCGCCACTTGATTTAGAATAATCTTCTATCTATAGACATCTATCCTTGCTCATTTGGAAGATTATTTGCCTTTATGGATGCCATTGACCGGAAAATCCTTGCGGTTCTGCAGGAGAATGCCGCGCTGTCGGTGGCCGAGATCGGCTCCCGGGTCGGCCTGTCGTCGACGCCATGCTGGAAGCGCATCCAGCGGCTGGAGGCAGACGGCGTCATCCAGAAGCGTGTCGCGCTGGTCGATCAGGACCGCATCGGGCTCGGCGTCACCATCTTCGTCTCGATCGAGACCGGCGACCATTCCCAGGAATGGCTCGACCGCTTCGCGCAGACGGTCGGCGCCATGCCCGAGGTCATGGAATTCTACCGCATGGCCGGCGACGTCGATTACATGTTGCGCGTCGTGGTGCCGGACATCGCCGGTTACGATGCGTTCTACAAAAAACTGATCGCCGCGGTGCCGCTAAAAAACGTCACCTCGCGCTTCGCCATGGAAAAGATCAAGTCGACGACGGCGCTGCCGATACCGGAGGTCAGATGACAGACGACAGACGACAGATAAGATAGTTATTTATCTTCTGTCGTCTGTCGTCCGTCATTCGTCATCACGAGTCATTACGCGCCACCGAATTCGACTGGCGCGGCCGCATGAAGACTTGATCGCTGAGCGTCAGCGTGCCGGTGACGACATAGCCGTAGGACGGATTGTAGCTGTACTGCGCCTCGCCGAGCAGCAGATAGGTGTTTGCCACCGCCAGATTCACCGGAACATTGACGACAGTGCCGACCGTGCGCGCGGTACCGTTGAGCGTATCGCTCCAGACCACGGTCGCCTGGCCGTTGCCGTCGATGGCAAGCTCCGACACCACCGATTTGAGCTGGGCCGCGGCGTAAGGCGCGATGATGTCGGACGAAGCGTTGAGGATATTGGTCATGTCGGCGTTGGTGATGGCGGTGAACTGGCTCGGCAGGTCGGCGAGCGCGCGCGCGGTCAAGGTGACCTTGCGCTGGGTGGCGACGGCCGTCGTGATCTCGACGCAGCCGAGATAGAGCGTCATCATCATCGGCAGCAGCATGGCGAATTCGACGGCGGCAAGCCCGCTGCGCGCCTTGGCGAAGTGCATGAGACCGCGAGATGTGGGACGAGCGAGAGCGATCATGACGCCTCTCCTCAGGATGATGCGTAGGGTTCGTTTTTGAACACCGCGGTGGCGGCCAAAAGATTGTAGCCGCCGTTCAAGGTGCTGAGGTTGAAGCCCATCAGGTCGACATAGACCGGATACTTGTAATAGAGCCGCACCACCACGATGTCGCCCGGACCGCCGGGATTGTAGCCGAGGCTCGAAGTGTTCAAGACGCCGTTGCTCACCGGCATGCCGAGGCCCACCGCGGCGAACGACGAATAGGTCTCGACGTCGACGTAGACGCCGTTCTGGCAATTGAACAGGCCGGTAATGACGTCGCAGACTTGGGACTTGAATTGCGCTGCGGTCCAGCCTTGGGTCTGCGCCTGGCCGGTCAGGATCAGTCGCGCCGCCGTGGCGGTCGCGGTCTCCAGCGACTGGCCGGCGAAGAACAGGATTGCGGTTTGCAGGATCGCGAAGATCAAGGCGACGAACGGCGCCGCGAGAAGACCGAACTCGACGGTGGTCGATGCCTTGCGTTGCGAAACGAAACGGCGCGGCAGCGGCGACCTCAGCAGCCGGACTGCCCGCGCTGAAATTTTTGGTTTCAGCTGCTCGCACATGTCACCCTCACCAGTGCGGCCCGCGCATGGCGCGCGCCCACGGTGTAAGCATTACCCGGTAGCTATTGGCGATAAGTTGCAGCGAATGCCGCTAAGCGGCGACCGGCTTTAAGACCTCGTCAACCTTAGGCCTGCGCGGTCAGTGCGGTGAGCCGGCTCCGGCGGCCAAGGACTGGGCGTTGCGGGCCGACATGCCGGCGAGCGTGTCGGTGAAGAATTGCGTGTCGTCGCCGAGCGTGATCCGCGCCGCGCATTCCGGCGTGCAGCTATAGGTCGAGCGCTTAATGCCGCGATAGACCACGACGATCTTGTCGCTCGGCCCCTGGACTTCGACGGTGTGTTCGGTCAGCACCGCGCCGCTCTTGTCCATGATAAGGAAGTTGGTGGCGCCGTAGGACTTGCCGGTGATAACGGCAAGCCCGCCGGGCTGGACCGAAAGGTCGGCGATCAGCGGGTTGCCGACCACCACGGTGGTCGCCCGGTCGGGGAGCTTGATGACCCTGGCCTCGTCGAGATGAACGACAATCGTGTCGTCGGCGCGGACCGCGGCAGCGCCCGCGGCAAGGAAGAAAGCCATCGCCAGCCAGCATAGCGGTCTGAGCGCCGCGAGGCCGCGCAAGCACAACGCCGTCATCGATACTCTCCGAAACGCGACGCGGATTCGACGACTAAAGAACCCGTACTGTGACCGATCCACTTGACTGCAAAATAGTGAATGAAGTGCAAATCGGCCGGCGCGGACAGCCGTGGCTGCGCGGTGGCGCGCGCTTAGCGCCTGCCGCGAAATCCGCAATTGGGCTGCCGCCGCGTCACTGCGTGAACGGATGGGCGAGCTGGGCCGGAAACGTCTTGGGAAATTCGCGCTCGGCGATGCCGTAATGATCGGGCAGCTCGCCGGCCGGCATATAGAAGGTGCCGAACATGACATCGAGCACCGGGAAGGTCGCGGCGAAATTCCGCTCGCCGCCGCGCTCCGCCGCGGTGTGGTGCCAGCGGTGAAACACCGGGCCGGCGAGGACGTATTTGAACGGTCCCAGCTTCCAGTCGAGATTGGCGTGCACGAAGGCGGAATGGGCGATGGTCAAAGGCCCGAGCACCAGGAAGACGTTGGGCGAGATGCCGGCAAGCAGCAAGGCGACATCGGCGAACACGCTGCCGAGGAACAGGTTGACCGGATGGAAGCGCGCCGCCGAGATCCATTCCAGCTCCTCGGAGGAGTGATGCACGGCGTGGTACTTCCACATCCGCTCGCGGTGGAACCAGCGGTGCGTCCAATACAGAATGAAGTCTTCGCCGACCAGGAAAAGCACCATCTGCGCGGCGATCGGCAGCGCGGCGAGCGGCCCGTGGCCGTTGTCGTAGAAGGCGATCAGGCCGTCGGCCGTGGTGATGCCGAACAACAGCGCGGCGCCGACGATGAGCATGCCGATGCGCAGGTAACGGGCGATCAGCGGGATGAAGAACCAATAGCAAAGGTCGGTGCCGATATCGGGCTTCCGCCACCACGGCCGGCCGGGATTGCAGGCCCAGAACGAGGTCAGCACCGTGAACACGGCGGCCAGCGCCAGCGAGATCGGCACGTTCTTGGTAAACGTTTCGCCAACGCTGTTGAAGAACGCGAGCAGTTCGAGGCCCATGCTGTCAGCGCCCGGTGCGCCGTCTGGCGGCAGAAACATATATCGACCCCTGCGTGAGGCTCGCGCGGCGCAGCGGCGCGGCGGCGCTCCAACTGATATCGGCGCGGCCATTAATACGGCGTGAAAGATAGCTGCCGCGGAACCGCGATACGCGCATGGCGGCGATGTCAAACGGCGATTTGATGCAAACTGTGCGTCGCCGGCTTACCTGATCGAAACTGTTGTTTGCTATTCATTTTCTTGCGACGGCGTCGTTGCGGAACCTGTCGCGCCATGCCGCGTCGATGCAGGAGCTTACGCGCTCGCTGCGCATCGCTGTCGCCATTCGCCCGACCGCAATACGTTATTAACTACAAAGCGGAACAGGCGATACATTGCGAGTTTCTGCGAACGGTTTAACCCCATTGAAATTTTCGGTTGTTAGCGTCGCCGACGATCCAAACGGCCGGAAAAAACGGCCGCTGGGTCACGCTCAGACAGCCACGTGTGGACCTTAAGGAGCCAACTCATGAAGACCCTTTTTGCGCGTTTTGTGAAGGACGAGTCGGGCGCCACGGCCATTGAATACGGTCTCATCGCCGCCGGCATCTCGGTCGCGATCATCGCCGTCGTCCAGGGCCTCGGCACCAACCTGAAGAACACCTTCTCCAGCGTTTCGACCGCCCTCAAGTAAGCGTCGTCTTTACTTCGTTACGAGAGGGCTCCGGTCGCGTGCCGGAGCCTTTTCGCTTTTCTGGCGCTGCCTCCGCTAACCGGCCTTAAACCCGTGATCGGGTATTTGGACGTCATGTTGACCGAAGTAATCCGATTGACGCTGTTCCCGGCCATGATGGCCTTTGCCGCGTCCAGCGATCTTTTCACCATGACCATCGCCAACCGGGTGTCGCTGATCCTGGTCGGTGGCTTCGTGCTGCTCGCCTTGCTCACCGGGATGAGCGTCCACGACATGCTGATTCATGTCGGCGTCGCCGCGGCGGTGCTGGTGGCCGCCTTTTTGTGCTTCACCCGCGGTTGGATCGGCGGCGGCGATGCCAAGCTTGCCGCCACCACGGTGCTGTGGCTGGGCGTCGGCCATCTCGCCGATTATCTGATCTATGCTTCGCTGCTTGGCGGCGCGCTGACGCTGCTATTGATCCAGTATCGCGCCTTGCCGATGCCGCAAATCCTGCTCGGCCGGGAATGGGCCGAGCGGCTGCACCGACCCGATTGCGGCGTGCCCTACGGTATCGCGCTGGCGGTCGCGGCGCTTGTGGTCTATCCGCAGACCGAGTGGATGACGGCGCTCGGCCTGTAAGCTTGCGGCGCCCGCACGGGCCGAAGCAACGCAAGATTAACGCGATTTGGATACGCCTCATTAACCATGCCTTGACGATTAGCTGGTCAAATCCAGCGATGACGGCGCTTCCCGCCGTCACGTGGGAAGTGAAGCGTAATGAAAGCCGCGCGTCTCGTTGTCCTCGGTGTCGCTCTCGCCGCTGGCGGGATTGCGGCCTATTTGGCGAGTAGCCACCACGAGGCGCCGCCGCCCGCGCCGCCGCCACCGCCGCTGGCGACCGTCGAGATCCTGATCGCCAAGAACGACCTCGGTCGCGGTCAGTTGATCGGCGACGGCGACGTCGGCTGGCAGCTCTGGCCACAGGTGGCAGCGACTGAGAGTTTCGTGAAAAAGACCGAGCGGCCCGATGCGATGCGGCAATTCATCGGTGCCATCGTGCGCATACCGGTCGCCGCCGGCGAACCGATCCGCGATCCGGCGGTGGTGTTCGAAAAAGGCTCAGGCTTCCTCGCCGCGGTGTTGCGCAAGGGCATGCGCGCGGTGTCGATGGAGGTTTCCGCCGAGAACGGCGCCGGCGGTTTCATCCTGCCCGACGATCACGTCGACGTCATTCTGACGCGGCGCGACAAGGCCGCGGAAAAGTTGACCGGCGTCGAGAAGTTCACCAGCGAAGCGATCCTGCGCAATGTGCGCGTGTTGGCGATCGACCAGGCGGTCGAGGAAAAAGCCGGCCAGAAGGTCGTGGTCGGCAAGACCGCGACGCTCGAATTGAACCCCGACCAGGCCGAGACTCTGGCGCTGTCGCGGCAGCTCGGCACGCTGTCGCTGGCGCTGCGCAGCCTGGTCGACTCGCCATCATCGAGCGCCGAGGGCGGCGACGACAACGACCGGGGCGGCCCCATGAATACCGTGCGTTACGGCGTGAGTACCCTGTCGCTGACCCACTGAACGGACAAAGGGACCGCACCATGGCAACAAGGACATCGATCCGCGCGGCGGCTCACGCCGTCCTGATCGCCGTGTCATGGCTTGTGCCTTGGCAAGCCAGTGTCGCCGGCGACGCGCAGCCGACCCCGCCGCCGATACAGACCATCCAGATCGCCGCGAGCGATGTCTCGTCGCACTCCGTGGCGCTCGGCGTCAGCAAGTCCCTTGTCATCGACTTGCCGCGCGACATCAAAGATGTCTTGGTCGCCGATCCCACGATCGCCAATGTGGTCGTACGTTCCTCGCGCCGCGCCTACATCATCGGCATCAAGCAAGGCCAGACCAGCGTCTTTATCTTTGATGCCCAGGGCAAGCAGATCGCCAGCCTCGACATCGCCGTGATGCGCGATCTCAACGGCATTCGCGCGGCGCTCAAGCACGTGCTGCCGGACGACGACATCACCGTCGAGGGCATCGGCGATGCCGTCGTTCTGTCCGGTACCGTGGCGAGCCAACTGGAATCGCAGGAGGCTTACGATATGGCGTCGCGTCTGGTCGAAGCCGTGACGTTCTTCGGCACCATCGCCGCCGGGTCGGCACAACGGGTGGTCAACGCTCTTGTCGTGCGCGGCCGCGACCAAGTGATGCTCAAGGTGACCGTCGCCGAGGTCGAGCGCGACGTCATCAAGCAGCTCGGCATCAACCTGTCCGGGTCGCTGGGTTATGGCACCGCGGTGGTCAATTTCAACAACACCAATCCGTTCACGGCCTACGGCCAGTCGCTCAGCGGCTCCGCGATCAACGGCACCTTCAAGTCGGTCACCGCCACGTTGCAGGCCATGGAACAGGCCAGCGTCATCAAAACCCTGGCCGAGCCGAACCTGACCGCGATCTCCGGCGAAACCGCGACCTTCATGGCCGGCGGCGAGTTTCCCGTCTTGAACGGCTACTCCTGCTCGCCTGTGTCGAACACGCCGGGCGCGGCGACGACGTGCCAGCCGGCGATCACTTTCAAGAAATTCGGCGTCGGTCTGAATTTTACTCCGGTCGTGCTCAGCGAGGGCCGCATCAGCCTCAAGGTGATGACCGAGGTGTCGGACCTGTCGACCCAGAATTCGATAATCGTCACCGAGCCTGGCTCCACCGCGTCGGCGACCATTCCATCGATCCGCACCCGGCGCGCCGATACCACGGTGGAGATTCCGTCGGGCGGCACGCTGGCCATGGCCGGTATGATCCAGGACGATACCAAGCACAACATCAACGGCCTGCCGGGTCTTGCCGAGCTGCCGGTTCTCGGACCTCTGTTCCGCAGCAACGACTACATCAATCAGCGCACCGAACTGGTGGTGCTGGTGACGCCCTACATCGTGCGCGCGGTGGCGCAGAAGGACCTCTCGCGGCCCGACGACGGCTTCGCCGATCCGAGCGATCCGGCGCAGGTCTTGCTCGGCGCGTTCAACCGCATCTACGGTGTCGGCGGCGGCGAAAGCTCCGATCGACCGGAGAGTTACCACGGCCGATACGGGTTCATCCTCGATTGAAGCCGGGGTCAGGAGACGATCGATGCACACCGTCCGCACATTGACCATCGGCAGCCGCGGCCGCGTTGCGGCGGCGTTGCGCGCCGCCATCGTCACCGGTTTCGGCCTCCTGGTTTGCGCCTGCCAGACCGACCAGGTCACCACGGCCGCGCCCAACGTGCCGTATGATTATCGCTTGCGCCATCCGATCACCATCACGGAGGCCGAACGCACGCTGCAGATCTTCATCGGCTCCAATCGCAGCGAGCTCACCGCGGAGCAACGCGCCGAAGTGCTGGCATTCGCGCAAACCTGGAAGCAGGAAGCCACCGGCGGCGTGCTGATCGATTTGCCGACCGGCACCGTCAACGAGGGCGCCGCCGCCGGCGCACTGCGCGAAATTCAATCGATCCTGGCGGCGACCGGCGTGCCGCCGAAGGCCATGATGGTGCGCAGCTATCCGGCCAATGCGCGCACACTGGCGACCGTTCGCATCACTTTTCCGAAAATCACCGCGCAAGCCGGCCCCTGCGGCATGTGGCCGGAAGATATCGGGCCGACGTACAACCGCAATTATTTCGAAAACCAGCCGCACTGGAATTTTGGCTGCGCGAACCAGCGCAATCTCGCCGCCATGGTCGAAAATCCGTCCGACCTGGTGCAGCCGCAGCACGAGACGCCGCCCTACACCATGCGGCGCACCAAAGTGATGGAGAAATATCGCGACGGCGAGAGCACCGCTACGCGATATCCGAACGAAAATGCGGCCAAGATCAGCGACTTTGGCCAATGATGTCGGGACCTGATGGCACAAGCTAGTCAAGCCGGGCGCGACGAGGGCGCATTCACGGACAGCGTCGGCCGCGATGAGCACATCGCGCCGGCGCCGCGCGTTTCCGTGCAGGCTTTCTGCGAGACCGTGGAGACCGCGGCCGCCATCCAGGGCGCCAGCGAAGACCGGCGCATGGCCAAAGCGCATATGCGCATTCAGATGGGCGGCCTGACCGCGGCCATCGAAGCCTATCAAAGCGCGCCGACGCCGAACGTCATCATCCTTGAATCCGACGAGCGCGGCGAGGAGATCCTCGACGGCCTCGACCAGCTCGCCAATTATTGCGACGCCGGCACCCGTGTCGTCATCGTCGGCCGCATGAACGACGTCATGCTTTATCGCGAACTGGTACGGCGCGGCGTCAGCGATTATCTGATCTCGCCGGTCGACACCTTGCAGGTGGTGCGCGCGGTGTGCGGACTGTTCTCGGCGCCCGATGCCAAGCCGGTCGGGCGCATCGTCGCCGTGGTCGGCGCCAAGGGCGGCGTCGGGGCTTCAACCGTGGCCCATAATATCGCGTTCTCGCTGGCGCGCGACCAGATGCTCGATTCGGTGGTGACCGATCTCGATCTCGCGTTCGGCACCGCCGGCCTCGATTTCAACCAGGATCCGCCGCAAGGCATCGCCGAAGCGGTGTTCTCGCCGGACCGCATCGATACCGCCTTCGTCGACCGCCTGCTGGCCAAGTGCACCGATCATTTGAGTCTGCTGGCGGCGCCGGCGACGCTGGAGCGGGTCTACGATTTCGGCGCCGATGCGTTCGATTCGATCTTCGATTCGCTGCGCGCGACGGTACCCTGCGTGGTGCTCGACGTGCCGCATCAATGGACCGGCTGGAGCAAGCAGACCCTGATCGGCGCCGACGAAATCCTCATCGTCGCAGCACCTGACCTCGCCAATCTGCGCAACGCCAAGAACATCTACGACCTGCTCAAAGCGTCGCGGCCGAACGATCACCTGCCGCGCTACTGTCTCAACCAGGTCGGCGTGCCGAAGCGGCCGGAGATCAAGGCCGCCGATTTCGCCAAGGCGTTGGAAGATGAGCCGGTGGCGACCATCCCGTTCGAGCCGCAATTGTTCGGCGCCGCCGCCAATAACGGGCAGATGATCGCGGAGATCTCCGCGGGCCATCGCACCGCCGAAACGTTCCGGCAATTGGCGCAGCTCCTCACCGGGCGCGTCGAGACCAAGAAGCCGCGTTCGGGCCTGCTGTCGCCGCTAATGGATAAGTTGCTGCGGCGGAAAACTTAAAAATGCGTCGGAGTTGCGTTCGTGTTTGGCAAGCGTCCCACCGGTAATCCCACCAGCGTCGAAGAGCGCCCGGCTGCGGCTCAGCGCGCGCTGTCGCCTGCGCCGGCCGCGACGCCTCCGCCCGTGGCGCCGGCCGGCGAAGTCGGCCGCACCCCGTTTCCCTCCGCGGGCCTCGGCGCGCCGCTGATCGGCGCACCGGTGCCGGGCAAAGGCGCCAACGCCGGGCCGAAAACGCCGGCGGCGCAGGTTCCGTCTGCGGTCGATTCACGCCGCTCGGAGACTTATTACGAGGTCAAGGGCACCATCTTCGGCGCACTGATCGAGGCGATCGATCTGGCGCAACTGGCCAAGCTCGACGCCGATTCCGCGCGCGAAGAAATCCGCGACATCGTCAACGAGATCATCGCGATCAAGAACATCGTGATGTCGATCTCCGAGCAGGAGGATCTGCTCGACGACATCTG
>JBEKKM010000129.1:0-14636 GCA_050010715.1 Xanthobacteraceae bacterium
ATGGAAGCGCGCACCGAGCCGCGCTTCGAACCCCGCCCGCTCAAGCCGCCAAGTCGTCCGGCTCCTGCCGCAGCGCCGGCGGCGCCCCCGCCGCCTCCCGTAGTGCCTCCGCAGCCACCGGCGCCGCCCGTTGCCCAACCGCCGCAGCCGGAACGCTTTGAGGCCCGACCAGACGAGCCGCCGCAGCTGGAGGACGATTACGACGAGCCGGCGCAAGCCGAACCGCCGCCCCCACCGCCGCCGCCGCCGCGGCCGATGCCGTCCACGGCGCGCGGCCGACTGTTAAGCGCGCGCGCGCCTTCGCTCGGGCGGGAAGGACTCAAGGGCTTCCGCGACGTCGTACACGATGTCGACGATCTCGGCTCCGCCAGCGCCCGCGCGGCCCAATCGGCGCGCGACACCCGCGACACTTATGAGCCACAACCGCGCCGCTTGCCGCGCGACGACGATTCGCCGCCGGCACCGTACGAGCCTGAGCTCGATCTGGATGATTTCGGCGCCCACGATGACGACCCGCGGCACCCGCAAAGCCTCGAACAATCCTTCGAGCTCGACGAGGAGCGGCCGTTTCCGGCGCAGCCGGCGCGGGGCCGTTCGCCGCGCCCGCCGGAGTCTGAAGACGAGTACGAGCACGCGCCGCCGCCGCGCTCCTATGTCGGCCTCATCAAGCTCGTCGTGCTGGCGTGCATCGTCGGCATCGTCGCGGCGATTTTCTTCTGGCAGTGGCCGAACATGAAACGCATGGTCGCGCAATTCGGCACGCGGCAGCCGGCCCAGGTGACGCAGGCGCCAGCACCGTCCGAGCCGAAATTTTCCGGCCGCGTGCCGCAGGAGCAAACGCCCGGACAGGCGGCCAATAGCGGCGCGCCCGGCAATCAGGCAGCGCCGGCGGTGGCGCAACGGGTCGTGCTCTACGAAGAAGATCCGAACGATCCGAAGGGCAAACGCTTTGTCGGCTCGGCGATCTGGCGCACCGAGACTGTTTCGCCAGGCGCAGGGTTGGCGCCGGAACTCGCGGTACGCGCGGACATCGAAATCCCCGATCGGCGAATGACCGTAACCTGGTCGCTGCGCCGCAACACCGACAAGGCGCTGCCGGCGAGCCACACCATCGAGATCATGTTCAACCTGCCGGCCGATTTTCCCGGCGGCGGCATCGCCAACGTGCCCGGCGTATTGATGAAGCAGGCCGAGGAGGCGCGCGGCACGCCGCTTGCGGGGCTGGCGGTCAAAGTCACCAACGGATTCTTCCTGATCGGCCTGTCCGCGGTCGACGCCGACCGGCAACGCAATATGCAGCTGCTCAAGGATCAGGAGTGGTTCGACGTTCCCATCGTCTATACCAATGGCGGCCGCGCCATCATGGCGGTGGAAAAGGGCCCACCCGGCGACCGCGCCTTTGCCGACGCCTTCGCGGCGTGGGCCAAGTAATCGGAGCAGGCGAGCGGAACAAACGAGCGCAACGGGCAAGCGCAATTGTTGCTATAGTCGGGCGGACGTAAGAATCGTGTACCGGGAGTGGTTCATTGGCGACGCGTGCGAAAACTAGTGCAGTTGGTGCCGGCGCGACGCACATCGCTTCGGCGCTGCGCACGCTGGACACCGAGCGCGAGGGCGTCGCGGCGCTGGCGGCGGCCATGTGCGACGGCCTCGGCGCTCCTTTCGTCGCCGCCGTTGAAACGATCCGCGACGCGCGCGGACGCGTCATCGTCACCGGCATGGGCAAGTCCGGCCATGTCGGCAGGAAGATCGCCGCGACACTGGCCTCCACCGGCACGCCGGCATTCTTCGTGCACGCCGCCGACGCCAGCCACGGCGACCTCGGCATGATCACGCCGGACGACGTGATGCTGGCGCTGTCCTGGTCGGGCGAGACCGAAGAGCTCAAGGACCTGATCAATTATTCCCGGCGCTTCCGCATCCCGCTCATCGCCGTCACGGTCAGCGCCGACAGTACGCTGGGCAAGTCCGCCGACGTCGTCTTGGCGGTGCCGGCGACGCGCGAAGCCTGTCCGCATAATCTCGCGCCGACGACGTCCTCGCTGATGCAGCTCGCGCTCGGCGATGCCCTTGCGATTGCGCTCCTCGAAAGCAAAGGCTTCAGCGCGATGGACTTCGGCGTTTTTCATCCGGGCGGTCAGCTCGGCGCGGCGCTCAAATTCGTCCACAACGTCATGCATCCCGGTGCTGCGGTGCCGCTGATCAAGCGCGGCGCGCCAATGTCGGAAGCGATCGTCGAAATGTCCGCCAAGGGATTCGGCTGCGTCGCCGTCACCGACGACAGCGGCAAACTCGCCGGCGTCATCACCGATGGTGATCTGCGCCGCCATATGCGCGCGGATCTGCTGAACGCGCGCGTGGATGACATCATGACGGCATCGCCAAAGGTCGTTCGCCCCGATCAATTGGCCAGCGAGGCGCTGCAACTGATCAATTCATCGAAGATCACGGCGCTGATCGTCGTCGAGTCGGACCGGCCGGTCGGCATCGTGAATTTCCACGATCTGCTGCGCGCCGGCGTGGCATGAGATTGCGCGCCGCCCGCGCGCGGCGGCTAATACAGGCCGCCTCGTGTGACCGCCTTGTCATCATCGCTCTGCGGTGCGACGGCGGCAGGCGCAGGCGCGGCCGGCGCGTTCGCCGCGGCGCCGGGGGCGGCAGGCTTCGCCGGTTCGGTCTCGGCTTGCCGATGCGCGACATAGTCGTCGTAGCCCGGAGTGCCCGGCCGCGGCGGGATGCCCTCGGGCAAGCCGCCGGCCCAGTGCGGCCAATGATCGGCCGTAAAGCCGGCGACGGGTCCACACGATCCCAGCAATAAGCCGAGACCGAGCCACATCAGTGCCACGGAGAGCCGTTTGACCGTCATGCCAGCCGCCGGGTTGGGCCTCGATTGCCAGTACAGACTATTTGGACGTGCGCTGCTTTCGTGGCGGGACTGTGATGTCCTAAAAATACGCCGGTTCCGCATCATCGATGGTAGCGCTGGACCCGTTGTTCGGCGCGCGTTTGTAAGCAGCTAAACTTCTATGGTGCCGGTGTGAACGATTTCCTAACCTGCCGTCAATGGCGCCGATGACCTATCGACAACGCTCCGCGATGCCACTGCAACACGCGGCGCTGCGCGTCGCGCTCGCGCCGACGCTCGTGCTATTGGCAGGATGCAGCAGCTTGGCAGGGCCGCAAGACGGCGCGGCGACCGCGCCCTTGAATGCGGATTACCGCAGCATGATCGCCACACGTCTAAAAAGCGAATTCACGAAGTCGCCGCTGACCGGTCCGGCCGAGATATCGAACCCACGCTGGGTTCTGGCCAATAAGGGATGGAGCTGGCAGGTCTGTGTTCGCTTCCAAGATCGCGGCCACCAGCGTACATATGCGCTGTTCTTCCAAGGCTCGGAAATCATCGATGAGCGATACGCGGTCTTGACCGATGCCTGCGACGCGCAAACTTATTCCGAGTTCGATCTGGGACCGGGTTCGATGAGGCCGGGGGCCGCCGGCGATCCGGGGCCGCTGTATTAGATGGGTCCGACGACCGGCGACAGGTCCGCGCGATGAACGACGGCAGCGGCAATGGGTGGCTCGTGGGCGGCGCCGTCACCGTCATATTCGCGGCGTTGATGTGCGCCTTGTTGATCGTGGCGCTCTATCCTTGGCTCGCGCGCTATGCGCTGGCCAAGCCAAATGCCCGCTCGTCGCATCGCACGCCGACGCCGCAAGGCGCCGGCATCGCCGTCATCGCTGCGACGATGGGTGCCGTTGGTATCGCGCTGGCGATTTTCTCGCTTGGAGCGTCGCCCGACTTGAACCTGCCGAAGGTCGTCGCGGCGGCGCTGATCATGACTTGCCTCGGTGCCGTCGACGATATTCGGCCGCTGCCCGCCGGCCTGCGCTTGCTCCTGCAAGCGGTCGTGATCGCGGGCATCATCTACACGCTGCCGGATCATCTTCGTATCGTGCCGCAATTGCCGTGGTGGTTTGAGCGAGGCCTATTGCTGATCGGCGGCTTGTGGTTCGTCAATCTGGTCAACTTCATGGATGGCATCGACTGGATGACCGTCGCGGAAGTGATACCGATCACGGCTACGCTCACGATACTCGGCATGGCGGGCGCGCTGCCTTCCTACGGCACGGTGCTGGCGCTCGCGCTCGGCGGCGCCATGATCGGATTTGCTTATTTCAATCGCCCGACGGCCAAAGTTTTTCTCGGTGACGTCGGCAGTCTCCCGATCGGTCTTATCCTTGGCTGGCTGCTGCTGCTGGTCGCCGGCGGCGGCCATCTGGCTGCCGCTGTCGTGATGCCGCTCTACTATCTTGCCGATGCCACGATCACCTTGTTTCGGCGCCTGATCCGGCGCGAGCCGTTCTGGGAGGGGCACCGGACACACTTCTATCAGCGCGCCACCGACAAGGGCTTTACGACAACGGCCGTGGTCGTGCGCGTGTTCGTCGTGAACGTCGGTCTCGGCATTCTGGCGGTCATCTCCGTCGTCGTCCCGGGCAGGCCGAGCGAGATCGCAGCGCTGACGATCGGCGCGATTCTCGTCGCCTGGCTGCTCGCCGCGTTCGAGCGTGGCCGGTCATGAGTCGCGTCCTGGTCACCGGCGCGTCCGGTTTCATCGGCAGCGCCGTGGTTGCGGCCTTGGCACGCGATGGCCGCACGGTGCGCGCGGCCGTGCGGCGGCCGCATCTGTCATTCCCCGGCGGCGTCGAAGTGGTGCAGCATCCGGATTTGGCGGAGGCGTTCGATTGGCATCCGCTGCTCCAAGGCGTCGGTCAGGTCGTTCATCTCGCCGGCATCGCCCATACAAGCGGCGCCGACGCCGCGGCATACGATCGGGTCAATCGGCTGGCGACGGCGCGGCTGGCGGCGGCGGCGACGCAAGAGCACGTCGAGCATTTTGTCTTTGTTTCTTCGATCCGCGCGCAATGCGGACCTGCCGCCGATCACGCATTGACCGAACACGATCCGCCGGCACCGACCGAGATATATGGCCGCTCAAAACTTGCCGCCGAGGAAGCCGTGCGCACCTCCGGCGTGCCGTTCACCATCCTGCGCCCGGTGCTGCTCTATGGCCCGGGCGTGAAGGGAAATCTGGCGCTGCTGGCGCGTGCCGCCGCGACGCCGTTACCACTGCCGGTCAAGGATTTCGGCAACCGCCGCTCGCTGCTGGGCATCGACAATTTCATCTCGGCATTGACCTTCGTGCTGGCGACGCCGGCCACCATCGGCGAGACCTATGTGGTGGCCGACCCCGGAATTCCGCCGCGGCTGTCCGATGTTTTTGTAACGCTGCGGCAGGCGCAAGGCCGCCGTGCGTTCATCATGCCGATGTCGCCGGACTATATCGAGCTGCCGCTGCGCCTGTTTCGGCGCGCCGACGTCTGGCACCGCATCGGCGGCAATTTGCGGGTCGATGCCGGCAAGCTGATCGCGGCCGGCTGGCGGCCGGCGCACGATACCCGCGCCGGCCTTATCGCCATGGTTCAGGCGGCGGCGCCGCGAAAGTCGGGCACCGCGTCGCGCAGCACGCGGTAGATCGCCTCGCGTTCCTCCCGCGCCAAGCCTTGCTCCAGCATGGCGAGCCAGCCGCGCATCGAGTCGAGCGGCGGCTGCACCGGGCGCGCGGCGACGACGCCGACGAAGCCGATGTCGACCATCGGCTCCTCGCGCGCGAACAGGATTTCCTGCATCCGCTCGCCCGGACGCGCGCCGGTGAACACGATATCGACGTCGCGGCCCGGCTCGAGGCCGGCGAGCCGGATCATGCGCTCGGCAAGATCGACGATCTTCACCGGCTGGCCCATATTGAGCACATAGACCGAGACGTCGGAGCGGTCGGGCCCGAGAGCGTGGCTCGCCGCCGTGACGACGAGATCGCACGCCTCGCGAATGGTCATGAAGTAGCGCACCATGTCGGGATGGGTGACGGTGACCGGGCCGCCGGCATCGATCTGCGCCTTGAACTTCGGCACCACCGAGCCGGTGGAGGCGAGCACGTTGCCGAACCGCACCGCGATCAGCCGCATGCCGCGGCGGTCGGCTTCGGCGCGGCGCGAAAAATCGGCGTCGAGCGCCTGGCAATACATTTCGGCAAAGCGCTTGGTGGCGCCGAGCACCGAGACCGGCTCGATCGCCTTGTCGGTCGAGATCATCACCATCGCCGCAGCACCGGCCGCGGCGGCGGCGTCGGCGACATTGACCGAGCCGAACACGTTGGTCTTGATACCCTCTTCCCAATTCGCTTCCAAGAGCGGCACGTGCTTGAGCGCCGCGGCGTGAAAGACGATGTCGGGCTTGAAATCCGTCATCAGCCGGAACACGCGATTGCGGTCGCGGACGTCGGCGATGCGGCCGTCGATCACCGGCCGCGCCTGCCTGGTGGCAAGGGCTTCCAGTACCGCATGCAGCGCCGGCTCGGAATTCTCGATGATGAGCAGCCGCGACGCGCCAAACGCGATAACGCGGTCGCAAATCTCGGCGCCGATCGAGCCGCCGCCGCCGGTCACCACGACCGATTTGCCGTTGAGGAAGGTTTCCAGCCGCGCGTAATCGATCTTCACGCTCGGCCGCAGCAACAAATCCTCGACATTGACCGGCGCCAGCCGCGGCATTTCGCCGGCGTCATCGAGCGAAGGCAGCCGGCTGACCGCTAGCCCCAGGCGCCGCGCATGCATCAAGGTCGCTTCGGGCTTGGCGTCCGGCTCGAACGCCGACGGCGTGAAGATCACCCGCGAGATCGGGGTGTCGCGTTGCGCAAAGTCGTTGACGACGGCATCGAGCGCGGAAAAATCGCCGAGAACGGGAATGCCGCGGATCGACTGGCCCTGATCGCCGGGGGATTGCGACAGCACGCCGACCGGCCAGATCTTCTTCACCGCGCCGCTTTCGATGGCGCGCAACAGCACCTCGGCATCGGCGGCGCGGCCGAGCACGAGGGCGGGAGTGGCGGCCTCCGCGCGGGCGTGATGGCGCGTGCGCGTATAGCGGAAATAACGATAGGCAAGGCGCGGGCCGCCGAGGAAGACGAATTGCAGGACCCAATAGAGGACGATGGTGATCTTGCCGAAGAAGAATTGCCCGAGCACGTTGGGCGCGACCAGCACGTAATCAAGCACCAAGAGCGATACGGCGAGCACCGTCGACGCGCGCAGGATGTTCATCAAATCCGGCAGCGACGCGAACCGCCACTTCGCCTCGTAGAGATGGAACAGGTAATAAACGACCCCGGCATAGGCGACGAAGCCGGGCAGGAACAGGAGCAGCGGCTTTTCGCGCTCCATCAGGCCCGCCGCCTCGAAACGGATGTAGAAGCTCGCGACGACCGCCGCCGCCGTCATGACCAGGTCATGGGCTACGACGAGCGTTCTGCGCGGGCTAAAGTGGAAGGCCATCTCAACCGTGCCGCGGTTTTTCCCCGGCATGTCATTACCGGGCTTTGCCTCGTGGCGCTACCCCGGCGGCTTTCGCCTACGCCGCACGCCGCACCGCAAGTGCTTGATCCACCGCCGAAATCACCTGGGCTGCGGTCAGCTCATCGAGGCACTGGCTGAAACTGTCGAGGCGGCGTTCGCAGCCCTCGAGTTGGCACGGCAGGCAGGGCAAGGGATTTTGCACCAGCCACACATTACCGCGCTGCTGGATGGTGCCGGCGGCCGCCCACGGCCGGTCGAGGCCGCCCACCGGCCAGGGCCCCCACAGACGCGGGTCGGTCGGTCCGTAGAGCGCCACCGTCGGCGTGCCGGTGGCGGCGGCAAGATGGGTGATCGCGGTATCCGGGCCGACATAGGTTCGCGCGGCGGCGATTGTGGCGGCAAGCTGCGGCCAGTCCAGCCGGCCGTCGAGCCGCGTGACGTCGCCGTCGCGCCAGACTTCGTCGAGATAGCCCCGGTCGCTGTCGGCGCCGCTGGTGACGACGGTCAGCCCGCGCTGGCGCAGCGCGGTGGCGAGCGCCCGCCAGCCGTCCATGGTCCAGCGCTTGTACGTGAACATCGGCGCGGCGTGGACGACAGCAAAAGGCTGCGCCGGGATCAAGTTCGATTGCACGCCGCCTGCCGGGCAAACGACTTCCGGCACGGCCGGAATACCGAGCAGTTCGGCAAGGCGGAGCACATCGCGCACGCGATGCCGTTGCCGGTCGGCGACATAAGAGCGGCTCAGCGCCAGGCGCTTCACCGTCGCCGACAATCCTTTCGCTTCGATGGGGCCGGCGCTCTGCCGCCCGGCGATCCACGCCAAGGTGGTCGGCCGGTCGCCGGTTTGGGTGGAGAGCGCCACGTCGTAACGCCACGCCAGCCGGCGCAGCAGGGCGAACGTTTCACCGGCACTCGGACGCTGCGGAATGGAGATGACTTTGGCGAGATCGGGATTCCCGGTCAAAATCCCTTCCGTTCCTGCAAACACCAACGCCTCGATCGAAGCGGCCGGGAACGCGCGCTTGATGCTGCGAATGAGCGGCGTCGTCAGCAGCACGTCGCCGAGCCGGCGCAACGCCACCACCAGCACGCGGGGATTGCTCGGCAAGGCAAGCGGCGTCATGGCATCGTGCCGGACGATGCGGCCGACGGCGAATGAGCGTCGCGCAGCACGGTGCCGCCAATAATGCCGACGCCGAATACATAGAGCCAGCCCTGGCCGAAATCGAATAGGTGCGAATTGACCAGCGACGACAGGAAATTCTGCACGACGATTATGGTGCCGATCGACGCCATCAGTCCGGCGCCGCGGAACAGCAGCCCATGCGTGACCCACATCGCGAGCAACACCGCGGCGCCGATGGCGCCGAGCTCGATCGCCACGGCGAAAATCTGGCTGTGCGGATTGACCGTGGCAACGGCCGAAGCGGACCCCGCGTCACCGGATGCCGCGAGCCGAAACTGCTCGGCGATGGTCCCGGTACCGTGGCCGATGACGGGCGCCGCTTCGACAATGGCCACCGACTTCTTCAGGAACTCCATATGCAGCCCGGTTGAGTTGTCCTCGTCGGTGTTCAGATAATTGCGCAGCTCGGTGAACGAATGCATCACCCGCAGGTGCAAATAGGGCGATGCGGTCAACGCCAACGCGGCCAGCGCCACCGCGCCGATGACAGCAAAGGCAACGCCACGCCAGCCGAAATACCGGTAGCCGAGCACAATGGCGAGAAGCGGCGCCACGGCGACAGTAGTGCGGCTGGTGGCGACGAAGGCGATATTGGCGAGGAAACAGGCGGCAAGGCAGAGCAGTGCGGCTACGGTTCGCCATCGGACTTCGCGCCAGCGCTCGCAAACCGCGCTGATGAGCCCGAAAGCGCAAATCAGAAAGATGCCGCTCTGCAAGATGTAGTCCTTGACCGGCACGCCGTACGCTTTGACGTGCGCGCCAAAGAGCGGCACGTGATCGAGGGCCCGTGATGGAAACAGGGCAAAGAGCGAGGACAGCACCAGCAGCACGGTCGCCGAAATGAGAAAGCCATAACAGGCGCAAGGCCCATATTGGGAGCGGCGGAATTGCACCAGGAGCAAGGGGATGGCCAACAGACGATGGAAACCGCCGAGGCCGTCGATACGCGCGGCCCAAGGCACGTCGGCCCACAACATGCCGATAGCGGCGAGCAGCCACAGCAGAACCGGCAAGCCGCCGGCGGCGGTCAAAAGTTCGCGGCGCACGTCGGCAACGGCCAACGTCGGCAGCACGGCCACAAGCCACAGCACGATCAGAATGACGCTTGCCGACGTCGACCACGGCAGCGACACCACGACGGCAACGGCGAGCCAGTCGGCGGCCTGGTGCAATCTCCGCGTATCGAACGTCATGGTTTGAGCCGCAGCATCAGGTTTTTATGCCGGCTCAGCGCGACAAGCTCGTAACCCTTCGTCTGCATGACCGCCATTAAATCGATTTTCCAGCTTAGGCGCGAATCTTCGATGATGACGAGGCGCGGCCACAACCGCGGCGGCGCATCGCGAAAAAATGGCGCGAGGATCACGTCTTCCAAGCCTTCGACGTCGATTTTCATGGCGTCAATGGCGTCGACGCCTTCGCCGGCAAGCACATCAAATAGCGTTTGCGCAGGCACGCGCACCGTTTGAGCTGGTGCCTCCGCCTGACCAATTTTCGTCGTTCGCGTGCCGCCGCGATCGCGCCGGTCCAGCTCGACCGCGACAACACCGGCCTCGTCGCTCAAAGCCTTGGGGATAATGGTGATCGGCAGGCCCGGATTGGCGCTTAAATTGAACTCCAGGCGGCCGAGATTTCCCGGCTCCGGCTCGATGGCGAGAATATGCGCCTGTTGCCCGGCGCGTGATGCAACGAACAGCGAGAACAGGCCGACATTGGCGCCGATATCGACGAAGGCGAAGCGCCGCCCCTGAGCTATCGCGCGGGCAATGTCGCGTTCCAGTTCGGCGAGCTCCTCCGGCTCGTACATTCGCGGCGTGAACAGCAGATTCTTCTCGCAGCCATTGTCGCGCGGATGCAGCCGCATGCGCAGGCCCCAGCGTTCCACGTCCAACGCGCCGTCAGGATAGGCAAGACGCATGGTGACGGCGCGGCGCAGCAGGATGGCGAGACGCAAGCCGGCCCAGGTGTCGGGCAGCGGTTTGGTCAGCGCCATGACCACCCGATCCAGCCAGCCTGGTGCCAATGCGCCGAATGCCTGGGTGTTCATGGTCGTAGCGCCGACAACCCGCGCTGGGCGCGGATGCGTTGGGTGGCGAGGATGGCGTCAAGCCGGCGCTCGTTTTCCGGTAGCCGCGACCGGTCGGCTTCGGCATGCCACAAATGCAAAACGCCGGTCGCCATGCGGCCGTCCCTGCGCCGCACGCCGGCACGCATCAGGCGCACCAGCAGGTCGGAATCCTCCCGGCCCCAACTGGCGAAGCCGCCCTCAAAGCCATCGACGGCGATGAGGTCCGAACGCCAGATGCCGAGATTGCAGCCTTGGGCGCCACGCCAGTCGCTCTGGCGCAATCGGCGCAGCGGTCCGAGCGGCAGCGCGAGAAGCGGTGCGAGCCGTCTGATTTCCCTGGCGCACCGCGCTCGCCACCAAGCGGCAAAGGCCCAGTTTTCCGGCTCGAGTTTTTCTTTCAGGATCCGTTCCGAAAGCGCTCGCGACAACAGCAACCGATTGCCGGTGACGAACCAGCCGCGCTTGGCCAGCGCGCGGTGCGCGGCGACAAAATCAGTTCGCGCGATGCAATCGCCGTCGAGGAAGATGCAATAATCGCCGGACGCCGCCAGGATCGCGCGGTTGCGGATTTCGGCGAGGCGGAAACCGTCATCGGGGTGCCAGACATGGCGCAGGCGGCCGTTGAATCGCTTTTGCCATACGTCGATCAGGTCTTTGGTCTGTTGCGTCGAGCCGTCATCGGCGACCAGTACCTCGAAGTCGAGATCGCTCTGGCGCATGAGCGAACGCAGCACCGCATCGAGCGCGTCGGGACGATTATAGGTCGCGACGATGATGGAGATGCTTTCGGCCACGATGGCACTGCTCCAAAATAATTGTCAGCGGCTTCGCCCGAGCGCGGCCCGAAGCTTTTCACGCTGTTTCCGCTTGGCCTCGCGCAGATGCCGGAACGGAACACCGAGATAGTGCTTGCGCAAGAACTGCCACTGGCCGAACGGACTGACCGTCATCGGCGAATTGGCCGGCACGTACCAGCCATTGAGTCCGGTGCGGCGCACCCATTTATAACCGAGCGACGTCAGCAGGCGGTGCAGTTTCAGGTTCAGCGCCAGATCCTCGATCAGGATCAGCCGCGGCTGCCACCGCGTCAGCGTCAGGCCACTCAACACCTCGATTTCATGATTCTCGACATCGATGGAAAGGAGGTCGATCGGCACCGGCGCTTTCGCTTCCTCGAGAATGTCGTCTAGCGTGCGCGCGGGTACTTCGATCACGTCTTCCTTGCGCATGCCGGCAACAAAAAAATCCGGATTCAGCGAGGAATGGATGCCGGCCGCGTGCAAACGCAGCATCTTGCCGGCATTGGCCGGCGAGGAGCAGGCACAGGCAAACACCTGGGCTTGCCGTTGTTCCTTTAGCTTCTGCGCCAGCGCCGGCTGCGGTTCGACGAGGACGCCGCGCCAGCCCAGGCGTTCCAGATGCCAAGTCTGCGACATGTCCTTGGGGTCGTTGGCGCCGACGTCGACGAAGTAACCGGTCCGCGCGCCGAAGAATTCCTCCTTGAGCGCGTTCTCGGCCGTGTCGGGAAAGATCGCGCGCTGTCGTGCGAGCATCAAAACGCCGCTCCGATCATGATGCGGATTCGGCCGACCGGCGCACCAGCCCGGTGGTCGAGTGGCCGGGCACCAGATCGACGAGGATCACGGTGCCGCCCGCGGCTTCGACCACATCGCCGCCCACAACTTCGTCGCGCTTGTAGTCGGCGCCCTTGATCAGCACTGCCGGCTGCACGCGCTTGATCAGTTCGAGCGGCGTGTCCTCCTCGAAGACGACGACGAGATCGACCGCTTCGAGCGCGGCAATCACTTCGGCGCGGCCTTCGGCGGGATTGATCGGCCGGCCGTTGCCCTTGAGCCGCCTGGTCGAAGCGTCGCTGTTGAGCCCGACCACGAGGCGATCGCAGGCGGTGCGGGCCTCGGCCAGCAATTTGATATGGCCGCGGTGCAGAAGATCGAAGCAGCCGTTGGTGAAGCCGATGCGCAGGCCGTGCTTGCGCCATTCGGCGAGCCGCTCGTCGAGCACCGACCAATCGAACACGATCTTGTCCTCGGGCGCGAGCGAGGCCGCGGGCAGGATGCGGTGGCGAAGTTCTGCCAGCGACACCGTCGCCGTGCCGCGTTTGCCGACGACCACGGCGGCGGCGGCATTGGCGGCGCGCATGGCGGATTCGAACGGCGCCTGCATCGCCAGCAGCACCGCCATCACGGCAGCGACGGTGTCGCCGGCGCCGGACACGTCGCGCACCTTCACCGGATAAGATGGAATGTGGATCGGCGCATGCCCATTGAGGTGGAGCGTCATGCCCTCTTCGCTGCGGGTGACCAGCACGGCTTCGCTTTCGACCAGACGCGCCAACTCCCCCGCGGCCTTGGCGATTTCCGCTTCCGTCGTGACGGGACGATGCACCGCGGCGCCGAGTTCCTGGCGGTTCGGCGTGATCAATGTCGCACCGCGGTAGACGCTGTAATCGTGGCCTTTCGGATCGACCACGACCGGTTTGCCATATCGTCGTGCCGCGTCGATGATGGCGCGGATGACGCGCGGCGTCAGCGTGCCTTTGGCGTAATCGGACAGCACCACGGCACCGACCTGGGGCATGGTCGTTTCGGCCGAGGCGATGATCGAGTCTTCGCTATGCGCGCTGGTCGGCGCGGTGGTTTCCCAATCGGCTCGCATCAGATGGGTCGAGTGGTGCTCGGAGACGAAGCGCACCTTGCGCGTCGTTTGCCGCGCTTTGTCGATCACAAGGTCGGGAACGATCAATCCGTCGAACTTGCCGAGCGCGTTGGTCAGGGTCAGGCCGGCTTCATCGTTGCCGATCAGACTGACCAGGATACATTTTGATCCGAGCGCCGCGATATTGCGCGCCACGTTGCCGGCGCCGCCGATCTCGATGGCGCTGTACCTGACCGCGAGCACCGGCGTCGGCGCCTCGGGCGAAATGCGCGTGACTTCACCATAGACGAAATCGTCGAGCATGAGATCGCCGACGCAGAGGACCGTCTGCTTGGCAAAAAGTCTGAAGGCATCTTCGAAATCAAACATGCATTGTCCGCGCAAGCCCCCGCTCACCGGTAGCGATCGGCCCGATCGAGATATGTCGTCACGTAGTGCCGCACCGCGTCTTCGAGCGGCGTGAACGCGGCATTATAGCCGGCCCGCCGCAGATTTGCGGTCTCCGCTTGGGTAAAATACTGATAGTTGTCACGGATCGCCGCCGGCATGTCGATATATTCGATAGCCGGCTCGCGGCCGAGGCCTGCGAACATCGCGTCGATCAGGTCGCGAAAGCTGCGCGCCGCGCCGGTGCCAACGTTGAAAATGCCCGACACTTTTGGCGTAGCAAGCAGCCAGCGCACCACGCCGACCGCATCGTCCACATAGATGAAATCGCGCTTCTGCTCGCCATCGGCGATGCCTGGGCGGTGCGACTTGAACAGCCGGATCGTCTTGCCGGCCTTTGCGTCGTCGAACCGCTTGGCTACGAGGCTCATCATCTCGCCCTTGTGGTACTCGTTGGCGCCGAACACATTGAAGAATTTCAGCCCCGCCCATTGCGGCGGCATCCTCTCCTTGCGCGCGGCGCGCTCGACCACGGCGATGTCGAACATATGCTTGCTCCAGCCGTAGAGATTCATCGGCTTGAGCTGTTTGAGGGCGGCAATCGACCAGTCATCAGAAAAGCCCTTTTGGCCTTCGCCGAAAGTCGCGGCCGACGAGGCATAGATGAACGGCGTGCGCGCTGTCGCGCACCATTCCAGCAGCCGCAGCGACAGCCGGAAATTGTTTTCCATGACGGCATCGCCATCGGTCGCGGTGGTCGAGGAGATGGCGCCCATATGCACCACCGCCTCGAGCTTGCGGCCATCGAGCCAGCGCAAAAGATCGGGCGGCGGCACGAAATCGGCGATTTGGCGTTTGGCGAGATTGCGCCACTTGCCTTCGCTGCCGAGGATGTCGTTGACG
>JBEKKM010000130.1:0-14226 GCA_050010715.1 Xanthobacteraceae bacterium
GCTACGTCGTGCCCGATCTGCCGAAGGCCAAATACACGGTCTGGGTCCGCGGCTATGGCCTCGCCGATTCGGCGAAGGTCGAAGCCGAGCCCGGCAAGCAGCTCAATCTCAAAGCCGTGCCGGCGTCGAACGACGCAGAAGCGGCAAAAATCTATCCGGCGATCTACTGGTATTCGATGCTGAAAATTCCTGGCGCCGACCAATTCGGCGGGCACAGCGATATTCCGGACAAGGTCAAGCAGACCGACTGGCTCAACACCATGAAGAACAACGGCTGCATCGGCTGCCATCAGCTCGGTGGGCTCGCCACGCGCACGCTGCCGAAGAGCCTTGGCGAATTCAAGACCTCGGAGGAAGCCTGGGCGCGCCGCGTGCAATCCGGCCAGGCCGGCCCGCTGATGGTCAACCTGATCGCCGGCGATCTCGCCTCAACGCCGATCAAATATTTCGCCGAGTGGACCGACCGCATCGCCGAGGGCGAGTTGCCGAAAAACAAGCCGCAGCGGCCGCAAGGCATCGAGCGCAATATCGTCGTCACCACATGGGATTGGGCCGACGACAAGCATTACCTGCACGACGAGATTTCCACCGACAAGCGCAACCCGACGGTCAACGGCTACGGCCCGCTGTTCGGCTCGCCGGAATATTCCACCGACATCATTCCCATTCTCGATCCGGTGAAGAACAGCGTCACCAAATTCCACGCGCCGGTGCGCGATACCGACATGCCGTTCTCGCTCGGACCGGGCCACGCCGCGGCGCTGAAACCCCTGGCGCCGTCGCCGTATTGGGGCAATGAGCAGATCTGGGACACCCACATCAACAACCACAATTCGATGATGGATGAGAAAGGCCGGGTGTGGCTCGCCGCCGCGGTGCGCGGCGTCAAGGATCCGGATTTCTGCGGCAAAGGCTCGGACCTGATCTCCGCCAAGCTGTTTCCGCTGGAACAGAGCCAGCGGCAATTGGCGATACTCGATCCGAAGACCATGAAATACACCTTCATCGACACCTGCTTCACCACCCACCACCTGCAATTCGGCTTCGACAAGAACAACACGCTGTGGACCTCGAGCGGCGGCGGCGGCGGGGTGGTCGGCTGGCTCAACACCAAGAAGTTCCTGGAGACCGGCGACGCCGCGCATTCGCAGGGCTGGACCGCGCTGATCGTCGATACGTCGGGCGACGGCCAACGCGGCGAATACACCGAGCCAGGCAAGCCGCTCGAGCCGGGCAAGGATATGCGCATCGGCCAGGTATTCTACGCAGTGATGCCGAGCCCGGTGGACGGCACGGTGTGGGGCACGCTGCGCGCCAATCCCGGCGCGGTCGTCCGCCTCAATCCCGGCACCAACCCTCCGGAGACGGCGCTTGCCGAAATCTACAATGTCGCGGCGCCCGGTTTTGGCCCGCGCGGCGGCGATATCGACTCAAAAGGCGTCGTCTGGGTATCGCTGGCCAGCGGCCATCTCGGCAGCTTCGATCGCCGCAAATGCAAAGGCCCGCTCAACGGCCCGAACGCGACCGGCAATCAATGTCCGGAAGGCTGGTCGTTCTACAAATATCCGGGGCCTGGTTTTGAAGGCATCGGCGATAACTCGGCCGAGTCGAGCTATTACACCTGGGTCGACCAGCACAACACGCTCGGGCTGGGCAACGACGTGCCGGTCTCCACCGGCAATCTCAACGACGGCCTGATCGCCTTTGCCGACGGCAAGATGATCACCATGAAAGTGCCCTACCCGACCGGCTTCTACGCCAAAGGCCTCGACGGCCGCATCGACGATGCAAAGATCGGCTGGAAAGGCCGCGGCTTGTGGACCTCGAGCGGCGACCGCGTGCCCTGGCACCAGGAAGGCGGCCTCGGCATGACGCCGATGGCGGTGCATTTCCAGATCAGGCCGAATCCGTTGGCGGATTGACGGCAGGGCCGATACGTTAAATCCGGAGTGAATTCATCCTCCCCCGCAACCAAGCGGGGGAGGATTTTTTCGTGCGGAATTGTCCTGCGCTGAACGCACGAGACATCTGGCTTCCAAGTCGAATACCTATATTCCTCACCAAGCCACTAGAGCCGCCGTGATGACAATTAGCCCTCTCCTCACCGACCTCTACCAGCTCAACATGGCCCAGGCCTATCTTGACCAGGGCGCGACCGACACAGCGGTGTTCGAATTTTTTGCCCGCACCTTGCCGGCGCGGCGCGGCTTTCTGGTTGCGGCCGGGCTCGAGCAGGCGCTGGATTTTCTGGAGAAGCTTCGTTTCACGGCTGACGAGATCATCTGGCTGAAAAGCACCGGGCGATTCAAAAATAATCTGCTCGACTATCTCGCAAATTTCCGTTTCAGCGGCGACGTCCATGCCATGCCCGAAGGCACGGTGTTCTTTGCCAACGAGCCGATCCTGCGGGTGACGGCGCCGTTGCCGCAGGCACAATTCGTCGAATCGCGGCTGATCAACATTCTGCACTTTCAATCGCTGGTCGCCGCCAAGGCGGCGCGCATGCGGCTTGCCGCGCCGGATAAGGTGCTGGTCGATTTCGGGCTGCGCCGGGCGCATGGCGCCGAGGCCGGATTGATGGCGGCGCGGGCGAGCTACCTCACCGGTTTCGCCGGCACCGCCACGGTGCTGGCCGGCGAAATGTTCGGCATCCCGCTTTACGGCACCATGGCGCATTCGTTCATCGAAGCGTTCGACGACGAGATGACGGCGTTCGAAACGTTTGCACGGGCGCGGCCGGACAATCTCGTGTTGCTGCTCGACACCTACGACACCGAAGCCGCTGCGCGGAAAGTCGTGGCGCTGGCGCCGCGATTGCAAGCGGCCGGCATCACCATCCGCGCGGTGCGTCTCGACAGCGGCGATCTGATCGCCTTGTCGAAGAGCGTGCGCGGCATTCTCGATTCCGGCGGCTTGCGCGAGGTGACGATCTTCGCCAGCGGCGGCCTCGACGAGGATTCGCTCGCTGCCTTCGCCCGCGCCAAGGCGCCGATCGACGGCATCGGCATCGGCACGGCCATGACCACGTCGTCGGACGTGCCGGCGATCGATTGCGTTTACAAATTGCAGGACTATGCCGGCATCGCCCGCCGCAAGCGCTCGGAGAACAAAGCTACCTGGCCGGGCCGCAAGCAGGTGTGGCGGCGTTATGGCGCCGACGGCCGCATGGCAGGCGATATTTTGGCGCTGGAAGGTCACGCAAAAGCCGGAGAGCCGCTGCTCCAATGCGTCATGCAAGACGGCCGACGATTGCAGCCGGCGGAAACCCTCGATGCGATCAGGTCGCGCGTGAAGCGCGAACTCGAGCGACTGCCCGAGCCCTTGCGCAAGCTGGAAACCGGAACGACCTATCCGGTCGCAGTCGCCGACGAACTTAAGACGCTCGCCGCGGAAGTGGACCGCCGCATGCAACCAAAACCATGAATGCCAACGCGACCGCGACCTTCGGCGACAACGATGTCCTCATCGTGGTGGACGTGCAGAACGACTTCTGCCCCGGCGGCGCGCTGGCGGTGCCGCGCGGCGACGAGGTGGTGCCGATCGTCAACCGGATGGCCGCGCGCTTCCGCAACGTGGTGCTGACCCAGGACTGGCATCCGCGCGGCCATTCGTCGTTTGCCTCCTCGCATCCGGGCAAGCAACCGTTCGAGACGATTGCGGCGGCTTACGGTCCGCAAGTGTTGTGGCCGGACCACTGCGTACAGGCGACGTCGGGCGCCGCGTTTCACCCGTCGCTGCAAGTTCCCCATGCCGGCTTGATCGTGCGCAAGGGCATGGACCGCACCATCGATTCCTATTCGGCGTTCTACGAAAACGACCGCACGACGCCGACCGGCTTGGTCGGATATCTGCGCGAGCGCCGCTTTACCCGCGTATTTCTCGCCGGATTGGCGCTGGATTTTTGCGTGCGCTACTCCGCCGAGGATGCGCGGCGCGAAGGCTTTGCCGTGTTCGTGGTCGAAGACGGCTGCCGCGGCATCGATATCAGCGGTTCCGTCGCGGCGGCGCGGGAAAACTTCGCCGCGCTGGGCATTCCCTGCCTGCAGATGCGGGAATTCGCTTCCGGCTGATCGCCTATGCGGCACTGCCGCGCGGAGCGGCAGACCCATCCTGCGTTTGGGTTATTGACGATTCGCAATGGTTTTGAAGGGGTTATCCCCGTTCAGCCAGCCGCAGCGCAGCAGTTCTGTGTGCAATGCACAAATTTTCTTGACTCTTGTTCAAAACCGGCAGGTAATTCACAAAAGGGTCACTTTTGGCTAAAGCCATGCGCCATCATGCGGCTTCGCCCGCGTCGAGCTTGCCCTCGCTGATGATGCCTTGTCCGGTATGCGCAGGGCGCATGGTCTATCACGGGCGCCGCCCGATTTCCGCTGACGTCGAGGATACGATCTACGCCTGCAAGCGCTGCGGCGCCGAGCTCATTCGTACCTCGGTGTGCAAGACGACGACGATAGAGCCCGATACACGGCCCGCAGCCGCCTGATCTAAGCCTGCATCAATCCCATCTGCGTCAGCACCGCGCGGCCGAGCAGCCCGTATGGGTTCGCCAGCGTCTCCAGCATTTCGAAATGGTTGTAGCCTTCGCCGACCAGAAGCTCGACCGGCTTGCCGGCCGCCTTCACCGCGGCGGCAAAATCGCGCGACTGGCGCTGGAATTCCGGCGTCTCGTAGGTGCCGTAAGTGAGAATGAGCGGCGTGTGGAGCTTGTCGAGATGGCGCATGGCGCTGAGTTTTTGCTCCATCTCGTCGGTGAACGCCACGTATTTGGAGCGCTTCGATAGCCGTACCGGCTTGAGATCGTACATGCCGCTCGACAAGGTCGCGCCTTTGAGGATGTCGAGCGGCAAGCCCTCCTTCGCCCAATCGTGCGTCACCGTGCAGCCGGCGAGATGCGAGCCGGACGAATGCGAAATCAGATGCAGCCGATTGCGATCGCCGCCGAATTTTTCGGCGTTACAATAGACGAACCCGACCGCGCGCCGCACCTGCTCGACCATCGGGAACAGACTGCCTTTGGCGTCGTCGACATTGGTGAAGTCGAGCACGACGAAATGGGCGCCGGCATGGACGAACGGCTCGGCCAAGCAAGTAAACTCCGAGGCAGCGCCGTTCCGCCAGGCGCCGCCGTGAACAAAGATCGCGATCGGCGCGTTCGGCTTTGCCGTGCGATAGACGTCGAGCCCTTCGATCGGTGTCGGACCATAAGCAAAGCGCAACGGCTTGCCGACCCGCTCAAGCGCCGCGGCGCTGTTGGCGAGCCGCCGCTTGCCGACCTGGTCGCGGTTCGGCGCGTAGACGATCTGGTCGTAAGCGTCGTCGAGCTCCTGCTGGTCCATATTGAGCCAGACGATCGGTCCTTTGATTTTCGTCGCTGCGGCAGTCGCGGTCATCGTGTTCATCATTCCCTCAACGTCTTCACTGCGCCTTCGGCGCGCCAGGATAAACCAGTTCGGCGGCGCGTTCGACCACGCCTTTCGGCGCCGCATAAGCCTTCGCCAGCATTTTGGCAATCTCGTCGCCGGTCATCGGCTCGATCTCCAACTGCGTCTTGGCCGCCTCGGCGATGAACTCGGGATCGGCAAGCGTGTCGGCAAATGCCTGGCGCAGCGCCGCGACCCGCTCGGCCGGCGTGTCCGGCGGCGCGGCGAACGGCCGGCCGGCTTCCTGGCGGATCAGGATCAGCTCCATGACTTGCTTGTTTTGCGGGTCATCGATCAGGTCGAGGGCGCTCGGCACCTCGGGCAGATCGCGCAGCTTCGAAAGCCCCATCTGCACGATGACATTGAGCAGATGGTCGGCGATCCAGTGCGGCCGCGACGCCTTCATGGTCGACCACGACAGCCCGCAAATCCCTTCGGCCTCGCCGCGCTCGACCGCCATGGTGAGGCCGGAACTGGTGTCATAGCCGGACACCACCTTGAAGCGCGTGCCGATCAGCGCATTGAGCATTTTCGGCACGATCGCGGAATTCGACGTGGCGCCGGCCGCCGCCACGATCACTTCGCGGGCGCGCGCATCGGCAATGGTCTTGACCGGGCTGGTGTGCCAGGTGGCGCAGACATTCTCGAGCTTGCCAATGCTGCCAAGCCAATTGAACTGCAACGCGTCGTAATGCGCACCCGGATTGCCGAACAGCGGGTCCATGGCGGCGCCATTGGTGAAGGCGCCAATCACCGAGCCGTCGCGCTCGGCGCCGTTATAGAGCGTGCTCGCGGCGGCAAGGCCGGCCGCCGCCGGCAGGTTCTTGGCGATAATATTCGGATGGCCCGCAATGTGATCGGTCCAGTGCCGCGCGAAGGCACGGGCATAGACGTCGTAGCCGCCGCCGGCGCCGCTGCCGACCAGCATGGTGATGGAATGCGACTTGTAGAACTCTTCGACCGTCTGCGCCTGCGCCGCCGCCACGAGCCACGGCGTTGCAGCTGCCAGGACGATTCGCGCCAGAAATCTCGACACAGCTTTCATGGGCCCGTCTGCAATGCGTCGGCTTCATCGTGCAGGCCGAACGCGGTCTGCTCACCGGCAAATCCGGCGACGGCAAATCTGCCGATCGGCGCCAATGATGCGCCGCCGCAATGCTTTGCGAATTCCCGCGACGCCACGATGGTGCGGCCCAATTGGCCGGCGAGTTTTTCCAGCCGCGCCGCCAGATTCACCGCCGGCCCGATGGTGGTGAAATCGAGCCGGTTGCCGCTGCCGATATTGCCGTAGAGAACGTCGCCGACGTGGAGCGCGAGCCCGAAGCGCACGCCTGTCTCCTCGTCCTCAGCCTGCATCGCCGCGACATTGGTGCGCGCCGCAAGTGCGGCCGCCAGCGCTTGCGCGCAAACCGGCGCCGCTCCCTCGCCGATCGGGAAGATCGCCAACAGTCCGTCGCCCATGAATTTGAGCACTTCGCCGCCGTGCTCGAGGATCGGCGGCACCTGGCAATCGAAATAGCGATTGAGCAGATCGACCAAAGCCTGCGGCGGCAAACGGTCGGCAAGCTTGGTGAAGCCGCGCATATCGGACAGCCAGATCGCCGCATGAATCTCGTCGGTGTGGCCGCGGCGGATTTGTCCGGCCAGCACGCGGCCGCCGGCATTCTGACCGACATAGGTCGACAACAGAACGTCGGCCACCCGGTGCAAGGCGCGAATCTCCGCGACCCGGGTCAACGGGATGATGATGGCATCGAGGCTTGAGATTTCCGCGTCGGTAAATCCGCCCGGCTGCAGCGTCGCCCATGAGGCGAAGTGAACGTCGCCATTGGTGAAGCGCAGCGGCGAGACCACGTAATCGGTAACGCCTTCCGCGCGCAGGTCGTGCAGGATCGGATAGTCCATCGGGCAATCGGGATCGGCGAGCCGGCGCCGAAAGGCTTCGCCGGTTTCGGCAACATGGGTCATCGGGCTGTTGCGAAAGACATCGCGCTCCAGCAAATCGAAAGCGCCATCTGTGACGACCGTCCCGGTATCCGGCCGCCAGACGAAACGGCGGCCGACGATCTGCGGATGCAGGGTGCGCACGAACACCACCGCCCGCCAGAGCGGCAGGCCGCAGGCCGTCAAGCGCCGGCAAATCTCGCTCAAGACCTCCTGCGCCAACGGCGTCGACCGCGCGCCGTCCATCAGCCAGTCGACCACCGCTTTCGTGCCGGAAGGGTCCATCGCGCTTTCACGTCATCGGTTTTGCAGGCCGTATTTCTTGTCCATCGCCGCGAAGAAACCGTCGTTCTTCAAGCCATCGAGCAAGCCGTCATCGATATAATCGCCGACCTTCTGGCTGGCATTGGGAAACAGTTTGAGGATGTTCTGCGCGCCCTCCACCGACGGTTCGAGGTTCCGCGGCGATTGCTGCTTGAAATCGTTATAGGTGATGTCGAGGATGTTGGCGCTGCCGATCTTCAGTTCCTTCGCCAGCACCTCCTTGGCGCGCTTCTCGTCGGTGAGCGCGATGTCATTGCCTTCGATACTCGCTTTGAGAAAGCGCGTCAGCAGGTCGCGGCGTGCGGCGATGTCGTCCTTGCGCACGACGACACCGCTGAAAAGCCACGGAATCTGATCCGGCACCAGATCGACCAGCACGTTGACACCCTCTTCGCGCGCCAGCGATGCGATCGGCTCGTTGATCGCGGTGGCCTTGATCTCGCCCGACTTTACCGCTTCGAGCCGCTTCATGCCGCCGCCATATTCCTTGACGGTGACGTCGTCGCGGGTCAGGCCGAGCTTCTGCAAGGCCAGCGTCACCGTGGAATCGCTTTCCGAGCCGAAGGTGCTGACGCCGACCACGCCGCCTTTCAGATCCGCCGCGGTCTTGACGCCAGGTGCCGAGAAGAAGGTGAAGCGGATGACGTTCGACAGCGAGCCGATGACGCGCAAATCGCCGCCGGCCTGATTGACCTTGACGACCGACGACAAGCCGACATGCATGACATCGATGCGCGCCGCCTGCAATTCCTCGGCGCCGCGGCTGCCGCCGTTCATGTTGAGGATTTCGACGTTGAGCCCTTGCGCGCTGTAGAGACCAGCGGCACGCGCCATGTACCAGGCCAGCACGGTGTTCACCGGATCGGAAATGCCGGCCTTGATCTGCAGCGGCGGCGGCGGCGGTCCCATTGTCGCCGGCTGTTGCGCCGTTGCGGACGAAGCGAACGCAGCAAAAACGATCAGAGCGAACATGGCGCTCGAAACGCCCAGGCCTTTTTTCATCATTTGTCCTCCCCCTATTCCGTCATTCCGGGGCGCGCTGAAAGCGCGAGCCCGGAATCCATAGCCACGAGACATGAGGTTATCAAAGGTGAGCGACTTTCCTTATCGGATAGTGGTTATGGATTCCGGGCTCGGCCCTTCGGGCCGCCCCGGAATGACGATTTAGAACTCCCGGAACAACCTTCCGAAACCCTCGATGCGGTCATTGATGCCGCAGCGGCGCAGCGCGTCCCAGACGATCGCCTGGTGCGCGGCCATGCAATTGACGCCGAACTCGCGCTCCAGCACGTCGAGCGCGCCGGCCGTCGGCCAATGCGGTGACGGGAAGAATATCGAATCGGCGTCGGGGTGCATGCGCATCAATTCGCGGCCCATGTCGATTGCGGCGTGGCGCGGAATGCGGCCGATCTGGTTGAACGGCGAGCCCCAGCCGGTTGCGCCCAACACTTCGCAGCCGAAATGCTTGGCGTAGCTGGCGATGCGGTCGGTCTCGGTCTTCTCGTAGGGCTGGCAGACCACGACCTTCTTGCAGCCGAGCGCTTTCGCCGCCGCGGCTTGCGCCGACGTGCTGGTGGAAACCTTGACCTTCAGCTCGGTTTCGAGATCGTGGATGATTTGTTCGGCATTGGCGGCGCCGCGCGACAGATTGATCGGCACGCCGCCGAGCACGACGATGTCGCAGCCCGCCGCCGCCATCTCACGGGCCGCGCGCATGCTGATGTCGTAGGATTGGTCGACCTCGTCCTTGCTGCGCACCACGATGGCGAGCGAGGTGACCACCAGCGTCACGCCTTTCGGCACGATCTGGTAGAACTCGTATGGGAAGACTTCGGTGGTGAGCGGCGGCGAGGTGTAGCCGATGCGGGCGCGGCTGCCGTAAATGTCGCTGCGGGACTGTTCCGTCATTGCCGGACCGTTGTTGTCGATTTTGGGCGGCGAAGGCTATCGGCCGCTGCCGGCCTTGTCCATCAGTGCTAGAGTTACTTCGTATCGATCCAGGAGACAGCGATGCAGCGCGTGACCATCACCATCGACGACGAGCTCGACGCCGAGCTCGACCGCTTCATGAAGGGGCGCGGCTATGCCAACCGCTCCGAGGCGATCCGCGACCTCGCCCGCTCCGGCCTGCAGCAGGCGGCGACCGAAGTCGGCGGCACGCGGCCCTGCGTGGCGGCGCTGGTCTACCTTTACGACCATGAGGCGCGCGAATTGCCCAAGCGCCTGACCCGCGACTTCCACGACCGCCACGACCTGGCGCAGGCGACGTTGCACGTGCATCTCGATCACGAAAGCTGCATGGAAGTCACGGTGCTCAAGGGCCGCGGCGCCGACGTGCAGCAATTCGCCGACCGCATTATCGCCGAGCGCGGCGTGCGCCACGGCCACGTGGTCTACCTGCCGGCCGACGGCGCGCATTCGCACGGCCGCGGCGCAAGCCACAGCCACGAGCATGGACACGCTCATGGACACTCGCACGGCCACGCGCCCCGCCGGCGCAAAGCCGGGTGACTTCCTCTTCCACGCGCCGCGGAGAGATTGTCAGAATTTCATCATATCCTTGGCGAGCGTGATCGGTCCCGAATAATATTTCTTCGCTTCATCGACATAGCGCTGAAAGTCATCCTTGGGATCTATCGTTGGGCCAATATGCGTCATGACCACGGCCTTGACGCCGGCCTTCGCCGCCATCTTGCCGATGTCCTCCGGCGTTACGTGCTCCTCGTGCATGTGGCGCAGGAAACCCTCCTGCTCGCCGGGGGTCTTGGCCTGCCAAATGCCGTTCTTCTTATAGTTCTCGATAACGTCTTCGGGTGACGTCGTTTCCGTCACGTAGAGATCGGCGCCTTTTGCCAATTCGACCACGGCGTCGGAAGGCCCGGTGTCGCCGGTAAAGAACACGACGCGGTCCGGCGTCTCGAAGCGATAGGAATAAGACTTGTATTTACCGTAGGGCGGCGTGCCGGGCTGGAAATGAAAATGCGTGTTCTCGACCGCGGTGACCTTGACGTTCGCATCCTGGTAGACGAGGCCGGGCTCGACGTCGTGAGCGCGGAAGGTCTCGGTCATCGGCCGCTTCTTGCCTTCGGCCCAGCGGATTTCAGCGTTGGGCGTCAGATAATCGATCGCGCCTTTGACCAGCGCCTCGACGCCGCTGCCATAAATATCGGTCGGCTCGGCTTGCTGCTCCCACTGCGACACCAGCAGAGTCGCGAGACCGGCGGTATGGTCGCTATGCGCGTGCGTGATGAAAATCTTGCTGACTTTGCGGAAGTTGTTGCCGGATTGGACGATGCGACGGGTGACGCCGCCACCCGCATCGATGAGATAGAGCGTGCCGTTGACGATCAAGAGGTTGGAGGATTGCGCACGGTCCGCGCGCGGCAATGGGCCACCGCCGGTACCGAGCGTGATCAGCGTCGTCTCGGCCTGGGCCGCGACGGTCCAGCCGCCGATCGTCGCCATCGCCAGGCCGGCGGTCATTGCCAGCAGAGCGCGCAGCTTTGCGTTCATGCGAATCCTCCCCAGTTCTCTCCCCCTGCCTGTTCAACGGCAGGGTTGGTTATGCAAGCTTCATCTGCCGCAGCATGGCGCGGCCGGTGAGACCATAGGGGTTCGCCAGCGTCTCCAACAGCTCGAAATGGTTGTAGGCCTCGCCGACGATCCGTTCGGCGGGCTTTCCCGATTCCCGCACGGCGGCGCAGAAATCTTGCGTCTGGCGCTGGAATTCCGGCGTCTCGCAGGTGCCGTAGGCGAGAACCAGCGGCGTATGCAGGCCGTCGAGATGGCGCTGTGAGCTGAGCTTTTCCACCATCGCGTCGGTGAACTTAACGTAGGACGAGCGTTTTGATCGCCGCACCGGTTCCAAATCATACATGCCGCTGAGCAGCAGCGCGCCTTTGCAGAAAGTTTTCGGCAAATTTTCCTCGCGCCAGCCGTCGGTCAGAAAGCAAGTTGCAAGATGCGAGCCGGACGAATGCGCCGAAATGTAAAACCGCTCGCGGTCGCCGCCAAAATTGTCGGCGTTGCGCCACGCCCAGGCCAGCGCGCGGCACACCTGTTCATACATGGGCATCAGATCGCCGCTGGCTTGCTCGACATTGATGAAGTCGATGATGACGGCGTGCGCGCCAGCCTGCACCAAAGGCTCGGCCTGCAAGGCGTAATCGGCCGCCTTGTTGCGGCGCCAGGCGCCGCCATGGACGAAAACGTTGACTGGGGCGTTCGCCGCGGCGGCACGAAAAATGTCGAGCCCTTCGTATTCGCTCGGCCCATAAGCGACCCGCTGCGGCGGTCCCAGGATCGCCCGCGTCCGTTCGCTCGCGGCGATGCGGCGCGCAACGATCAACGGGCGGTTCGGCGCGTAGACGTCCTGGTCGTAGGCGTCGTCGAGCGCCTTCTGGCCCATGTCGCGCCAGACCAGGGCGCCTCGAGCGGTAATGGGCGGCGGCATTTCTGGCATCATTTCGCCATCACAATTTTTGATGAAAGTTCAATCGAAGGGGTTAAATCGGCCACAACTCGCGCTGCGTACAAATACGTCGTCAGCACGGAGGACATCCAAATGACGACGCTTGTCATGCGCTTTTTCGCCGACAATACAGGCGCCACCGCTATTGAATACGGCCTCATCGCGGCCGGCATTGCGGTTGCGATCATCGCTACCGTCCAGGCTCTCGGCACCAATCTGAACACCACCTTCTCGACGGTATCGACCTCATTGAAGTAGTCTACGCTACCGTTTCGTAACCAACGCCCCCCCGGCTTCGGCCGGGGGCTTTGGCGTTAGCCGTTGGCTTTGCTCGCCGGTGGCAACGCTTCGTTCACCCCAGATTCAATTCCTTGAAGAAGTCGTTGCCCTTGTCATCGATGACGATGAAGGCGGGAAAATCGACCACCTCGATGCGCCAGATCGCTTCCATGCCGAGCTCTGGATATTCCACCGTCTCGACCTTCTTGATGCAATGCTCGGCGAGGTTGGCCGCGGCGCCGCCGATCGAGGCGAGATAGAAGCCGCCGTGTTTCTTGCAGGCATCGCGCACAACTGAGGCGCGGTTGCCCTTGGCCAGCATCACCATGGAGCCGCCGGCGGCCTGGAAATCCTCGACAAATGAGTCCATGCGTCCGGCCGTGGTCGGCCCGAAGGCGCCCGAGGCGTAGCCTTCCGGCGTTTTTGCCGGTCCCGCGTAATAGACCGGGTGGTTCTTGAAATAATCCGGAAGGCCCTCGCCCTTCTCCAAACGCTCGCGCAGCTTGGCGTGCGCCAGGTCGCGCGCCACGATCATCGGGCCGTTGAGCGACAGCCGCGTCTTGATCGAATGTTTGGTAAGTTGCGCGAGAATCTCCTTCATAGGCTTGTTGAGATCGATCTGCACCACCTCGCCGCCGAGCTTTGAGGCGTCGACATCGGGCAGATATTTTGCCGGATTGTGCTCGAGCTCTTCGAGGAACACGCCGTCCTTGGTGATCTTGCCGAGCGCCTGGCGGTCAGCCGAACACGACACGCCGAGCCCGATCGGCAGCGAGGCGCCATGGCGCGGCAGGCGGATGACGCGCACGTCGTGGCAGAAATATTTGCCGCCGAATTGGGCGCCGACGCCGAGCGACTGCGTCATTTTCACGATTTCCTGCTCCATCTCTTTGTCGCGAAAGGCGTGGCCGTCCTCGGAGCCGTGGTCGGGCAGAGAGTCGTAATATTTGCAGGAGGCGAGTTTTACCGTTTTCATCGTCAATTCGGCCGAGGTGCCGCCGATGACGATGGCGAGGTGGTATGGCGGGCAGGCCGCGGTGCCGAGCGTCAGCACCTTCTCTTTCAGGAACGCGAGCATGCGTTCCCGCGTCAGGATCGACGGCGTCGCCTGGAACAGAAACGCCTTGTTGGCCGAGCCGCCGCCTTTGGCGATGAACAGAAACTTGTACGCCGCATCGGCCTCGCCCGCGCTCTCGGCGTAAAGCTCGACCTGCGCCGGCATGTTCGAGCGCGTGTTCTTCTCCTCGAACATGGAAATCGGCGCCAGCTGCGAATAGCGTAGGTTTCGCTTGAGATACGCGTCGCGCGCCCCCTCGGCCAGCGCTGCCTCGTCGGCGCCGTCGGTCCAGATCAGCCGGCCCTTCTTGCCCATGATGATCGCGGTACCGGTGTCTTGGCACATCGGCAACACGCCGCCAGCCGCGATGTTGGCGTTCTTGAGGAAGTCGTAGGCGACGAATTTGTCGTTATCGGAGGCTTCGGGGTCTTCGACGATGTGCTTGAGGGAAGCGAGATGCGCCGGGCGCAGCAGGTGATTGATGTCGGTGAAGGCGGCTTCCGCCAGCGCGCGCAGCGCCTCGCGCGGCACGACCAGCACCTCCTCGCCCATGACGCGCTCGACCCGCACCCCGTCGGCGATTTTGCGGTAGGGCGTTGGGTCTTTGCCGAGCGGGAAGAGCGGGGTGTGCTTGTAGGGGGGAACGGGATGGGATGTGAGAGGTGCGTTCACAGCAAGTTCCTCATTCTGGCGTCTGATCGATAACTATAGGAATGAGAGGAATTCCG
>JBEKKM010000131.1:0-13879 GCA_050010715.1 Xanthobacteraceae bacterium
AGAGGTCGATGAGGGTTCATGACCCGGACGGGTATACGATCGAATTTGCTGAGGGTCGGCGTGGCCATCGGGGTGTAACTTAAAAACAGCGGTGTGCGCGGCGATTAATGAGTACACGTCCTGGTGGTTCTCCATTGACCTATGCCCCTAAACGCCCGCGTTTTAGTCTATCCCCTAGATCAATCTCAGGACCGCGAAGACGCTCGGCCCGTGTCCCACCAACGCTGCTGGCGATCGCAGACGACGTTATCGAACGATGCGGTTTTTGCTGCAGTGCACGGGTCTCCTCCTGGCCCAAAGCGTCGTTTCGTGAAGTCCGCAGTTCGGTCGCGAACGGAGCAATAGCAGACATCAGAACGAACCGTCGAAAATGACGCGAATGACCGAAGCGGACATGGCGCTTCTTGCTCTGACGGAAATACAATCGGCAGCGTTGATGGTCGCTTTTGCCTACCGACACCAAGGGGAACTTCATGAATAAACTCAAAGCGCGGCTAAAGGCAGGCAAGGCCTGCGTCAATGCCTGGTTGGCGATCCCATCGGGCTTTTCGGCTGAAGTCATGGCCCAATGCGGCTGGGACAGCGTGACCGTGGACATGCAACACGGCGTGCAGGATTACCTGTCGATGGTGCAGTGCTTTCAGGCGATGAATGCCCACCCGGTGACGCCGATGGTGCGCGTGCCGTGGAACGAGCCCGGCATCATCGGCAAGGTGTTGGATGGCGGCGCCTGGGGCGTGATCTGCCCGATGGTGAACACGCCGCAAGAGGCCAAAGCGCTGGCGAATGCGTGCCTCTATCCGCCAGCCGGCAAGCGCAGCAACGGTCCGATCCGCGCGGCCATGTATGGCGAAGCGAGCACATACCAGACGATCGCCAACGACCAAGTCCTGGTCATGCCGATGATCGAAACCCAGGAGGCGATCGACAATATCGATGCCATCCTCGACGTGCCAGGCATCAGCGGCATTTATATCGGTCCGAGCGATCTCGGCTTTTCGCTCGGTTGGAAGCCGATGCTGGAACGCGAGGAACCGGAAATATTCCCGATCTACGAGAAGTTGGTCAAGGCGACCGGCAAGCGCGGTCAGTTTGCCGGGATACACAATGCGACCGGCGCCTACGCGGCGCGCATGATCGCGATGGGATTCCGCTTCGTCACGATCTTCAACGACAGCGGATTGATGGCGCGCGCGGCGCGTGCGGAAATTGCCGTCGCGCGCAAGACCGCCGGCGAAATCGCAACGTGACGGGCCGGCGGCGCTCAGTCGAGAATAAGGGGCCTCATTCCGCTCTGATATTGGCCGCTTTGATGATGGGCCACCATTTTTCGATTTCGGCCTTCTGAAAAGCGCCAAGCGCTTCCGGCGTCTGCTGATCTTGTGGGAAAATCTCTTGCCCGAGTTCGGCTAACCGCTGACGAACGATCGGCTCGGCCAAGGCCGCAACAACGGCACGGTTGAGCGTTGCGATGATCTCCTTTGGCGTGCCCTTGGGCGCCCAAAGTCCAGCCAGTACGAAAGGTGGTAGCCGGGCAATCCCGCCTCGTCGGTGGTTGGAATGTCGGTCACGAGCGCCAAACGGCTTTTCGCCGCGATCGCATAGGGCTTGATATGTCCGGCTTGCGCCAAAGCTTGATCGGGCGTGGTGAACGCCCAATCGATCTCGCCAGCCAAGAGCGCCTGCATCACCGGATTTGCACCGCGATAAGACACGAAGATCCAGCGGGTGCCCAATATCGACTGAAGCAAAATTCCGCCGACGTGACCTGGGCTGCCGGCGCCGGATGTTCCCTGGGTCGCCTTGTCGGGATTGGCTTTCAGCCATGCAATGAAAGTTTTGAGATCATTCGCCGGCAGATCGCCCTTCCCAACGATGAGATAGGGACTGGTCGAAATGAGCGCGATGGGTTCGAAATCCTTCTGCACATCGTACGGCAGCGCGTAAACCGCGCCGTTGACGACGTGTGTCCCCCAATGGCCGAGGCTCAGCGTGTAACCATCCGGCGCGGCGCGCGCGACCCGGCCGTGCGCGACGCTGCCCGCAGCGGCGCCGTTGTTTTCGATGATGATGGTTTGACCCAGCACATTCTGCATGCGGCTGGTGATGATGCGTCCAATCGTATCCGTCGGGCCGCCCGCGGCAGCGCCGACAACAACCGTAATCGTGCGCGTCGGATAGAGTTGCGCGCCTGCAACACGCGGCGCTGCCGCAAGCGCCGCAGCGCTTGCTGCCAGATGCAGAAATCGGCGACGGGGAAGTTTCATGACGTGCCCTCGCGCGTCACCAAGGCTAACCCAAATTCTGTTGCTCAAGAAGGGACAGTCATCTCCGCTTTTGGCCCTCAACCGCCGCGCCGGGTGACGACTGGCGCGTCCGCTGTCAGGGGTACTTCCGCCACGGTGCCGGCGAGGTGACGCGGCAGTGTCTGACCTGAAGCGTCACTTCGCCACCGTCAATTGACGCAGTGCGAAAGGTTCATTTGCCAGGTGACATCAACACCGCTACGGCGTGCTCTTCAGGTGCACGCCTCCGAACTGCTTGCGGAAGGCGTCGGCAACTGCCGGTTCGGAGAAGCACCACCGACCATAATGTTGGCCATTTTGGATTCTCGCTCGGCCGAAGCGCAATCGAATTTCGCGCGACCGATGGAACGTCGCCATCTCACGGCTCACGTTGGCAGCCAATCCGCCCTGCGGCAGCGCAATCTCCACGATGTGTGGGAAGTTGCGCTCGGTCGAAAACTTTTTATTTTTAAATTTATCTTGGGTCATTGAATCAGATCGCCGACTTAAGCCACCTTACGGTGCCTCTGCCCCCTTGCAATACGGGGGAAGGCTACCACGCTCCAATCGTCAGGTCTGGCTCTAACGGCGCTTGCCGTAATGCAGCAATTCGGTCGCTATCGGGTGAGGAGCAGACATCGCCGGAACATGCGAAATCGGTCGCTGCTGACCCATAACGTCACTTCGGCACCGTCATTTGACGCACTGCGAAAGGATTACTCGATCACCTCGTCGGCGCGGCCAAGAGTGTGAGCGGCACCGTAAGGCCAAGCGTCGTGGCGGTTTTGAGGTTGATGACCAGCACGAACTTGGCCGGCCGCAACGCCGGGAAACCGCCTGGCTTCTCGCCCTTTGTGAATCTTCCCGACAGTTGGAAAGCCGGATGCCGGAAATCGGCACGTCCGGTTTGATGAGCGGAGACGGGAAAAGGGTCGACGGCCAAAGGCCCCGCGCTCATCCTCGAATCTACAAGAGCAAACCTGAGAGCCTTACTTACTTCGTAATTAGCGGTCCATTGAACCTGTAGTTCAGGCCGACGCGGACGATATTATAGTGCTCGCTGCGCGACCACACGACAGATTCAGTGCCCCCCGCGCTGCCCAGAGTTGAGAACGTGTTTGTCAGAGTGCCAAGATCGATATAAAGCCACTCTACCTTAGCCGACCAATTCGGGATCAGCATTCCTTCCACGCCAAGCCCGGCTGTCCAGCCCGCCTTTGTCTGCGTCACAGGGGAGGACGCGGCAAGCTTTAGGATCGACTCGCCGCAGCCGTCGGTCAGACAGCTCAACGACTCCGTCGTTTCGATATGTCCCCAAGCGGCACCGCCTGTTGCATAGAACAAGAATTTGTCCCAGGTCACGCCGGCACGTGCACGTTCGGTCGCAATCCAATTGGTTTTGCTGGAAATGCTCTCAAAACCATCATTGTTGGGTGCCGCATCGACGCAGGCAACGCTTAATATATTCGTTTGTCGACAGAAGCTGTATGAGGTGTGCGTCCAATCAAAGTCGCCTTCGACGCCAAGAACGAAGTGTGGCGCGGCCTGCCAATTGTACCCAGCTTGAAATCCGCCGATAGCGCCGGACTTGTTAAATGCATTCGATTGCGGATTACTGAATAAGGGGCTTGCAAGGCCGAGTGTGTCAATAAAGTTTGATGTCCCTGACGCGCGTTCGCCTACCCATCCGACGTTGCCACCGAGATAGAACCCGGTCCAACTCCAGGCCGGAGCGGGCGGCGGCGGCGCCTTGAGCGGCATGTCAGCCGCGCTAGCCGTGCTCAAAGGCGCAGCGATAAGCAGCGCCGAAACCGCGAGCCCGCCAACAATATTGCGCTTCATGACCGTCCCCTGTGACGAGCAAGTCCCGATTCCTGCATGTAACTTTCGCAAAGTTCACGGATGCGCGGGAGTGCGAAACTGACAATTCAATCGCTTCTCCGTGAACAGTTGCAACGTGGCCACAGTCAAGATGAAAGGCTTTCAGCTCGTCAGCTCAATGACTTGAGTGGAAAGGACCTGAACCTGTAACCTTTGGTTTAGGAAATCGCTCCTGTATCTGACCTTGTCCGCCTCTGATGCTGTGGTCGGCTCCTCACCGGCACGTGAGTGCTATGGAGGTGGGGTGCCGATAAAAAAGGGTTTTCCACACTCAACTTTGTTGCAGCGCATGAGTCCGTTGTTGGCCCCGAACGGTCGCGCAGTTTGATCGCCTTCGTGTCCGTTATGGGGTGAACACCGGTCGCGCGCGCTTTTGGTTTGCGCGGCTGAGTGTGACCCGAAGCGGCGTTTCGCCACCATAAATTGCCGCATTGCGAAAGGATCATTCGATCACCTAGTCGGCGATTCGAACAGGGTTACCTTCTAGAGTGCATTTTGATTGAGCGTAATCTGAAAAGCGTTTTCCGATGATTGGCGAAAGACTATTCCGCCGGCACGGCCTTGGTGGGCGCGCGCGGCATGTGCATTTTTCGCAGCGTGCCGACGATGCCGCGCGGCATGAAGATGATGCATAAAATGAGAAGGATACCGTAGATCGTATTGGCGGCGCCGATGAAGTGAGTACCGAAACCGACCCGCAGTCCTTCGTTCAACGAAATGGTCACTAGCGCGCCTGCGGTCGGGCCGAAGAGGTCATACATCCCACCGACGATGGCGGCGAACACGATCTGCAGCGACACGCTGATGCCCGAAACGGTCTCGGGATTGAGATACATGAAGTATTGCCCATAAATCGCGCCGCCGAGCGCCGTGAGTGCCGCGCTGATGACGGTGACGCGCAGCTTCTCGCGCATGACGTCGATGCCGATCGCTGAGGCAGCCTCTTCGTCCTCGGCGATCGCATCGAGTGCCTCGCGGCCGATACCGCGATCGATCCAGCGCCAGACGGCGAGCCCACCAAGCCAAAGCACGAGCGCAATGACATAGAAATAGCTTTTCTCGGGAAATTGCAGCGCGTACCAGGAGTGGCCCACCGCTCTCGGCGTGAAGCCGAGCGATCCACCGGTAATGTCGCGCGCGGCTACGACCGATAGCATCACCACCTGGCTCAGTGCCAACGTCACCAGCGCGAAATAATGGCCGACCACCCGGAAGCGGAAGCACGGATAGCCGATCACAACGGCCAGCAGAGCGGACAGCAACACGCCGAGCGGGATACCGGCCCAGGGCGTCACATCGTAGTAGTTCCACAGCAGCGCCGGGGCATAGGCGCCCACGCCCATGAAGGCACCGTGCCCGAGCGAGACGAAGCCGAAACGGCCCATCATCGACCATGCCGTATAGATGAAGGCCCATATCAGCGCTTGGATGAGCAGGTGCAGCAAATAGGGCGGCGTGAAATACGGCACGCACAGCAGAATTGCGAGCCCGGCGAGAAGCGCGGCTGATCGTGCGTTCATCGCACGAAAATCCCGCGCGGGCGCACGAACATCAGCGCGATGAAAAACGCAAAGGCGAGCACATAGGCGAGTTCGGTGTTGGAATAATATCCGACGATCGAGATGATTTGGCTGATGATGAAAGCGGCGACGAACCCGCCGATCATGTCGCCGAGCCCGCCGAGCACGCAAATCATGAAAATGAGCGGACCGAACGTGTTGCCGATAAAGGGATGAACGTCGTACTGCAAAACCAGAAGGCAAGACGCCAAGCCCGCGAGCGCTCCGCCGATCGCCGAGGTCACAAGATAAATGCGCCGCTGGTCGACGCCCATCAAGCCTATAATGTCGCGGTCCTGCGCGATGGCGCGGATCGCAGTGCCGATGAAGGTGCTCTTGAGGAAGAAATAGAGCGCGGACGCCCCGATGAGGGCTATCGAGAAGGCTAGCAAGCGCGCGGTGCTGATATAGATCTCGCCGAGCTCGATGATCGGCAGGCGAATGCCGAGGTTGCGGAAATCGGTACCGAACAAAAGAGTGGCAAAACTTTGCAGAAAGAACAGCAGACCGCCGGTGGCAAGAAGCTGATTGATCGGCGCCGAGCCGAGAATGGGAGCGATGATCAGAACATGCACCAGGACGCCGAGCGCGGCGACGCCGGCGATGGCCGCGGCGCACGCCAGCAGGAGCGGCCAGCCGAACCCCACATAGAGCCAGTAGACCACATACATCCCGCACATGACGAGGTCGGTATAGGCAATCCACACCACATCGATCACACCGAATATCAAGTTGAGGCCAAGGGCAAGCAGCGCCAGCACGCCGCCAAGCAAAATGCCGTTGATGATCGCTTCGAGGAGATAGATGTCCATTGCCGCTACAGCCCCAAATACGCCTTGCGAATGAATTCGTGACCCTTGAGATCGCTCGACGTTCCCGAAAGCTTCATACTGCCCGCCTCCAACAGATAGGCGCGATCGACCACGTCGAGCACTTGCTGCACGTTTTGCTCGACGATCAGCACGGTCAGGCCTTCGGCGCGGATCCGGCGGACCAGATCGAAGACCTGCTCAACCACCAAAGGCGCAAGCCCGGCGGAAGGCTCGTCCATCAGCAGCAATTTCGGCTCTGACATCAGCGCGCGGCCAATAGCGCACATCTGCTGTTCGCCGCCCGAAAGCGTTCCGGCGGGCTGATCGCGGCGTTCTTTCAGGCGAGGAAACATATCGTAGATGCGGCCGAGCTGTTGCGCGAACCGCGCGCGCGCCTGCGGGATGAAGGCGCCGATGCGCAAGTTGTCTTCGACGGTGAGCCGGGGAAACAACCGCCGGTTCTCGGGCACATGTGCGATGCCCAGCTCGACGATGCGATGCGCGGGAAGACCGCCGATCGGGCGGCCATCGAGCATCATCGCGCCGCCACGCAGCGGCACCAGCCCGGAAATGACGCGCATCAATGTGGTCTTGCCGGCGCCATTGGGGCCGATCACGCCCACCGCCTCACCCTGCGGCACTTCGAGCGATACGTCGAACAGAGCGCGGAAGGAACCGTAGCCGGCCGAGACGGCGGCAAGGGACAGCATTGCGCTCATGCTCGTCCCTTGCCGAGATAAACCTCGGCAACGCGCGGATCGACCGCCGCCTGCGCGGGCGCACCCTCGAATATCTTTTCACCGTGATCGAGTACGACGACGCGGTCGACGATGCGCATCAGCACGCCCATGATGTGCTCGACCCAGATGATCGTTATCCCCATGCGACTGCGAACGCTTTCGAGGAGGTCCGCGGCGTGTTCCATCTCGGTCGTATCGAGCCCGCCGAGACACTCGTCGGCGAGCAGGAGCCGCGGCTTGGTGGCAAGCGCGCGGGCGAGTTCGAGCTTCTTCAGCGCGGCCGCGCCAAGCCCGCTTGTCGTTGCCGCAGCGTCGCTCGGCAGCCCGACGAGAGCGAGCGCGTCCGCCGCGTGGCCTTCCGCTTCGCCGCGCGTGATGCCGCCGGCCTTGCCGTAATGGACGGCAAGCGCCACGTTCTCCAGAAGCGACAGCCGGCGAAACGGCCGTGGGATTTGGAAGGTGCGGGCAATGCCACGCCGACAGATCGTGTGCGCGGCGAGGTTTGCAATGTTCTCGCCCTCGAAGCGGATTGATCCGTCCGTCGGGCGCAGGTTGCCGGCAATCAGATTGAACGTCGTGCTTTTGCCCGAGCCATTCGGGCCGATAAGGCCGAGAATTTCACCTTGGCGGACTTCGAAGGAGACCTGGTTGACCGCCAGGAAACCACCGAAGCGCTTGGACAGCCCCTCGACTGCGAGCATCTTCAGCGCATGGCGTAGACCGACGATGCCGGCAGCGGCAAGACGGGCTCTTGAGTCTTGATGTTATTCGGCCAGACGACGGAAATGTGCTCGCCGGCATTCTGCATGACGACCGGCGTCGAGCGCTCGTTCTGTCCGGCGAGCTGCGTTCCAGGCCGGTAGAATTTCACGCCGTAGCCCTGGATGGTGCCACCGGGAGGAATGTCGACGTCGAGCGCGGCCTGGCGCACCGCCTCTGCGTCGAAGCCGCCGTATTTCTCCTTGGCGACCGGCAGCACATTGTTGAGCAGGACCCAGGTCTGGTTGAAGCCCATCGAGCAATGCGGCGGCACATCGTTGGCGTTAGTCTTGGCCTTGTAGCGCTCGATCATGATCTTGATGAGATCGCCCATTCCCGGCGCCAGCGACGCGGGATTGAGCAATTGCGCCGGGACTGGATCGATGTTGCAGAAATTGTCGATGTCCGTCGCAAAGGTCGCCCGTAGCTTGTCAAGCTGGCTGTAGCCAGCGCCGTCACCGACCAGCATCTTGAACCTCAATCCGCTCTCGCGCGCCTGCCGGAGGAACAGCGTGATATCGGGATTGTAGCCGGCATGGGACACGACGTCCGCGCCGGCCCGCTTGAGCTTGGTCACCAGCGAGGAGAGATCGGGCGCGCTGGCTGAATAACCTTCCTTCATGACGATTTGCAGGCCGCGCTCTTTGGCGAATTGCTCGCTGGCGTCGGCGACGCCTACGCCATAGGGCCCGTCCTCGTGGATGATCGCGACCTTGACGTTGCCTGGCTCGGCGCCGAGCTTCGCCTTGGCATTGTCTGCGATAAAGGACGCAAAAGCCTGGCCGTATTGGTCGGAATGAATCTGCGCGCGGAAGACGTATTGCAGGTTCTTGTCCTTGAACACTGCCGTCGCGACTGCCGTCGTGATCCAGAGAATCTTCTTCTGCGCTTCCACCTTGGCGGCGAGCGGCACGGCTTGCGCACTGGCATAGACGCCGTTGACGATCTCGACCTTCTCCTGGCTGATCAGCCGCTCGACCTCGTTGATCGCCACATCCACCTTGCTTTGGCAATCGGCATTGATTGCCTCGACCTTGTATTTGCCGGCAACGCCGCCGCGCTCATTGACGAGATCGATCGCGATCTGAGCGCCCACCGCGCAGGCCACCGAGCCGCCGGCAGCGAATGGGCCGGACAGGTCGTAGACGACGCCGATCCGAATGGTCTCCGCCTCGGCGCTGGTAAAACGCCCGGAAAAGCTCATGGCGGCAACTGTCGCGGCGGATTTCTTGAGCAGCGAACGGCGTGTGGTGGTCATGGCGTTCCTCCCTGACTTCATCGCTTCTGCGGATGGTATTTTTGCTTGGACTTGAGTATTTGGAGAACCGGTTGGAAAGTCAACGTCGGTTGCAGGCGGGCACCGCGTGAGCGGTACAAACGTGAGTGTCGGCGCGGTACCGGTTGATTGAGGAGCTCGGCGAAATTCCGCTCCTTTACAGCCACGAGCGCAACGCAATAATTCAATAGCTGATGTGAAGTCAGGATGGATGGCAGCTTGGCCAAGGAAAAAAACACACAATGGCCGATGTACTGGAGTTTCGACCCGGCGGTTACCGTTTCATCAAAGCGCAGTTTCAGTATTCGGGCGGCGTCGCCGCGATGCCGGGCTATCGGATCCGGCGTGTCCGGTTTGCGCGGCCGCTGCCACTGGCTTCGGGGTTTGCGCGGATCGAGCAAATATTGCAAACCGCTGGCCAGCCACTTGCGGCTTTCTGTCAATGTGAGCTTCGCTCACCGGCTCCATTCACCGAACAGGGGTTTCGTACCTTCAACGAAAGCTACGCGGGCACGCTCAAGCGCTGGGCGATTTTCGACGGCACAACCAACCCGGTCGCGCGCAGCAACGTCTGCCCCGCCGCCGATCCACCGCCTGAGCCGTCATTTTATGCGTTTTCCTACACCGAGGCTGCTGCGGACACAGCGTCGAGTTTCGTGATATCCGGGAGCGCCGAGGCACCGGAGGGCCGCGCCAACTATCGTGATCACATCGTTCGGCTCGGCGATATTAGCGCCTCTGGGTTGCGCGAGAAGGCGCGCTTCGTACTTGGCGAAATGGAGCGTCGTATGGGCGCACTCGGGTTCACCTGGCGCGATACCACGGCTACCCAAGTCTATACGATTTGCGACCTCTACCCATTCCTCGCCGATGAGATCGTCAAGCGTGACGCAGCACACTCCGGCCTGACGTGGCACTATTGCCGGCCGCCGGTCATCGGGTTGGATTACGAAATGGATTGCCGTGGCCTTTTGTTCGAGCAGGTCATCGATGTGTGAGTGATCGCGCCGGCGCTGCGAATAGCGGTCACAGCATCGCCCGGTGGATGATCTGCATGGCAGGCGGCATTCCTAACATTCCGTAACGTATCATTAGGCGAATCGGAAATCGCTGCGCGGCCAACCGTCAGGTCTGGGCCTCGACCAGCCCGATCGCGGACGACCGGCGTGGCTGTTTTTAAGGGTTAAGCAGCCGCGCTAGCCAGTGATCGTCGAGGCAGTCGATGACCCACAGCGTCACTTCGCCGCCGTAAATTGACGCAGTGCGAAAGGCTCAAGCAGCGTCACCCTTGAACGCCGTGTCATGCTTGAAAAACCATTCATGGCCCTTGAGCATGTAATTCCAATAGAAGATTGGCAAAGCGGTGACCTTAATCCACCAGCCGATCCAGCGCTCCTTCGCCGGGTCGAGAGGCAACGACGGCGTGACTTTGCCGCCATAGATGAACTCAGCCAGAATGGCTTTGCCATAGGCAGTGGTGAGCGGGCACGAAGCATAACCGTCGTAACCCGGCTCAACCGGCGTGCCTGCGATCATGCGCAAGAGGTTGCGCACGACGATCGGGGACTGCTTTCGCACAGCTGCAGCGGTCTTGGAATTTGGCGTCGAGCACACATCGCCTAACGAAAAGACGTTTGGGTAGCGGACATGCTGCATCGAGTTCTGATTGACCTCGACCCAGCCAGCCGGGTTCGCCAAGGGACTTTGCTTGATCGCGTCGTGCGGGCTTTGCGGCGGCGAAACGTGCAACATATCGAACGTAATTGTCGTACGCTTTCCCTTGTCGTCGCCGCCCACAGCCTCGAATGTCGCGGTCTTCGCCGGGCCGTCGACCGCCACGAGGTTTTGCTGAAAATGCGCCTTGATCCCGTAGCGCGCGACCACTTTCATTAGTTCACGCGCAAAGAACGGCACGCCGAACACCACGGGAGCATGCACGAAGTATTGTAGGTCGCAGGCCTGCAACGTGCCAGCGCGGCGCAGACGATCAGCGGTCAGGTAGACGATTTTCTGCGGCGCCCCCGGGCATTTAAACGGCAGAGGCGGCTGCGTGAACACTGCACGATTGCCTGATTTCAGTCCCTGGACGCACTGCCAAGTGTAGGGCGCGTGTACTGGGGAATAGTTGCTGCACACGCCGTTCTTGCCCAGGGTCGCAGACAAGCCCTCGATCTTGTCCCAGTCCAGCTTCATGCCGGTACAAATAACGAGGTAGTCGTAAGTAAGCGCGTCGCCGGTTTCGAGCGCGACGCTGTTCTTGTCAGGGTTAAACGCTTTGGCGGCTCCGTGGATCAGGGTCACACCGGCGGGGATAAGGCTACGTTCGGGTCGCTGGGTCTTGGCCATGTCATAGGCGCCCGCGCCAACTAGCGTGAAGCACGGCTGGTAATAATGTGTTTCTGACGGCTCAACGACCGCGATGTCCAGCGACCTTGGTCCGCGGCGGCGCAAGCTGGCCGCGACCGTAACACCGGCAGTGCCCCCGCCAACAATCAAGATTTGATGATGCTTAGTGTTAGCCACGGCTCGCCTCCCATCAGTTGTCTGTCGATGCAAGTCTGTGCCTATCGGGGTCGACATTCAATTCGGCGACCGTCGCTCCGCCAAGCCCGGATATGAACTGCCGACGTCCGATGCCGATTGCCATTTGGCCGTCCTGAAACGGCATCAATCCCGTTGCAATGTAGAGAAGGATAGCACGCCTCAAAATGGAGTTCTGTTACGTAATTCACGGCGAAACAGCTGGCTGCTTTACCGCAGTGCAGGAGGCCGTTCCTGGCCCGGAACGGTCGCGCGGAGCGTTCGCCTTCGTGTCCGGTGTTGGAGGTCTAGCTGTCGCGCCAGTCGGTGACGGTCGGGGCAGTTGATGACCCGAAGGCGACATTCACCCCCGCAAATTGATGCATTGCGAAAGGCTCACTCGATCACCTCGTCGGCGCGGCCTAGCAGCGTGATCGGCACGGTGAGTCTCACCGTTGCATCGATAGCGCAAAAGGCGCAGTCTTTTGTCTCACATCAAAGCCGTCCAAAATATAATAAATCGGCTTGGAAGGTCAGGATCAGGACCTCTGGCCAATTGGAAGGAATTTGCACCGGCGTATTTTGCCGTGGTCCGCAAGGAGGACATCATGCGCGTTCGCAAACCTCGTCACAGCGATTCTCCGCCGACGGTCGCCGGCAATGGCCTGCTTGATCGCCGCGCGCTGCTCGGGCGCGGCATTGCTCTCGCAGGGGCTGTTGGCACCTCGCTTACCAGCGCCGCGGCCGAACCGTTGACAAACGGGCCATGGAGCATGGCGCCCGGCGTGCCGGTCCCGCCCTACGGCCAACCGTCGAAATTCGAAAAGAAGGTGGTGCGTACCCTGAGCAACCCCAATCTCGAGCCGCGCGGCAGTGCGGCGCGCACGCCGCACCATCTCCTCAACGGCACGATTACGCCAAACGGCTTGCATTTCGTGATTGCCCGCGGCGGCGAAACCAACGTCGACCCGGACCAACATCGCTTCGTGATCCATGGGCTGGTCAAGCAGCCGATGGTCTACACGCTCGATGCGCTGCATCGCTACCCGATGGTGTCGCGCATTACTTTCCTGGAATGCGGCGGCAATAGTGCGCCGCTCTATTCGAAGGAACCGATCCAGGCCAGCGTCCAGGCGATACACGGGCTCTCCTCCTGCGCCGAATGGAGCGGCGTGTTGCTCTCCACATTGCTCGAAGAAGTTGGCGTTGACCCGAAGGCGAAGTGGCTGATCGCCGAAGGCGCGGACTTGCCGACGATGAACCGCAGCATTCCAATCGCCAAGGCCATGGATGACGCGATGATCGCGCTCTACCAGAATGGCGAGGCCCTCAATCCGTCCAACGGCTACCCGATGCGTCTGTTGCTGCCCGGCTACGAGGGCAACATGAACGTTAAGTGGCTGCGCCGGATCAAGCTCGTCGAGTCGCCCGTCATGGCCATCAACGAGACCAAGCAGTACACGATCCTGCTGCCGAGCGGTAAAGCCTGGCAGTTTTACTTCCCGCAGGAGGTCAAATCCTTCATCACTCAGCCATCGCCGGGGCTCAACATGGCGGGTCCTGGCTTCTATGAGATTTCCGGCATTGCCTATTCAGGAAACGGCCGCATCAGCAAAGTCGATGTCTCGGCCGACGGCGGCAAGAGTTGGGCCCCGGCAGCGCTGCAGGAGCCAGTGCTGAGCAAAGCGTTCACCCGCTTCCGCATGCCGTGGAGTTGGGACGGCCGGCCCGTGATTCTGCAAAGCCGTGCGACGGACGAGGCCGGCAACGTGCAGCCAACGCGCGACGCGCTCATTGCCGAGCGGGGTCCGCCTCGCGGTACTCCGAATGTAGCGGCGTTCACTATGGAACACTTCAATGCCATCACGAGCTGGGGCGTCGATGACAAGGGCGAGGTGAGCCATGTCTACGCTTGAGAAGGTTGTACATGTGAAGTTCTGTGCGGCTATTGCCGTTATATTCGGCCTCAGCGCCGCGAACGCCGCCGATGGCCCGCACTTCGGCCAACCCATTAGCGCGGCCGATCTCGCGCCTTGGGACATTAGTG
>JBEKKM010000132.1:0-13867 GCA_050010715.1 Xanthobacteraceae bacterium
GCTGTCGCAGTAACGCGTGAGAGTTCGTCTGCGCGAGGGCCGCCGGGTTTCGACTCGGCGGCCTGATTTATTGCTATGCCGGCTTACGTGTCATGCCGCCGGCTTGTCGACGATCAGATTGCCGTCGTCGTCGACCGAGAGCCCGGTCTTGCGCGCTTCCGCCACCACGGAGGGATGCCAGTCCACCTTGCCGGCGTCGGGGCCGCCGATGATCGCCATCAACAGCGCCTCGGTGCCGCCGGAGAGATTGCGGAAGCCGCGATAGATGCCGATCGGCACGTTGCACACGTCGCCTTCGTCGAGATCGACGGTCTGCTCGGCGTCGCCTTCCAGCCAAAACACCTGCCAGCGGCCTTTGACCGGGATGAACACTTCCTCGGTGGCGTGGCGATGCAGCGCTGCGCCGCAGCCTTTTGGCGCGCGCACATAGGTGATGGAGAATCCGGCGGCGCCGGCCTTCACGTGCGGCGCCAGTTCCGGATTTTCAGTCACGCCCATGCCGACCATGTTGATGATCTCGCGCTCATAGGCCGGAATGCGCTGGTCGAGGAAGGCGATATCGGCGCCTCGGGCCTTCGCCGCCCGCGCGACGTGGCCGCGCTCCATGGCATCGCGCGATATCTTCGGCACCGGCTTGTCCGCAAGCCGCGGGTCGACCACCGGCATGGCCTCTCCTCCCTTGTTCTATGTCTCGGACCGCACCTTACTTGCGGATATAACCGAAATAGAAAAACACCACGAAGAGAACGGCATGAACGGCGGCGCGGACGCCGTTCGTGGTAGGCGTCACCATGATGTGCGCGCCGAGCACTGGAACTGGCGAACCGGCCAGATAGAGGTAGAACAACACGCCCGCGCTGACGAAGAAGGCGCCCGAGAGGAATTTGCAGACCTCGTTCCAGTTGATGGTCACGCAAATCGTCCGTGCGCTGGTAATGCTCCGCGGTTATCTCCTCCGCTCAAACCGCGACGTGCTGGCCGACGAACGCCACCATACGTTCGAACATGTCGCCGGTCTGCGTCAGGTCCGGCGAATGGCCGGCATGGCGCTCCATCTCGATATAGTGCAGCGCGATGTCGCCGCCGGCTTTCTTGTAATTGGCGACGAAGCGTTGCGGCTCGTTGCCGGCAAAGTTCGAATCGGCGTCCTTGTAGTCGTGCACGATGTCGCCGCGGCCCTGGAACCAGATCGCCGGCGGCAATTGCAGCTTCTCGCCGCGCTCGAGCGCCAGCATGGGGTTGCCCTCTTCCATGTTGGCTTCGCTCTTCCAATAGGAATCGTGGCGCGGAATGATCGGCTTGGCCCATTCGGCGCCGGCCGCCAGCGAGCGCTTGGCGTGGCGATAGCGCGACAGCGGATTGATCACCGGCCACGACATCACCACGCAGCGCACGCTTGCATCCTGCGCCGCCGACCCGGCCGGCAGCGGGATCGCCGCATAGCGCGGGTCGTCCGGCCGCATGGCGACCAGCATGGCCAGATGGCCGCCGCTCGACTGGCCGGAAAGACCGATGAGGTCGGGCCGCGTCTTCAACTCGCGGGCATGCGCCTTGGCCCAGCGCACCGCGTAATTGATGTCCTGAACCGACGCCGGATAAGGGTCCTGGTTGCCGGAACGGAAATCGAGCGCAATCGAGACGACACCGTGAGACGCCATGTATTTGTGGCGCAGCGCTTCGGTCAGGCGGTCGCTCTGGCACCAAGCGCCGCCATGGCACTCGACCAGGGCCGGAAACGGCCCCTGCCCGCGCGGCTTATAAACCCGCGCCAAAAGCGGCTTGTCGCCATGGCGAAGATATTCGACGTCCTCGACGTCGAAATCGGTGGTTTTCGCTTCCAGGGTCGCGGTCGTCATGGGGGTTTCCTTCCTTGCCGTCTGTCGCATAGTCGCGCACGGCGGCGCGCACGGCAAGCATGGCCGAAGGGGTTGCGCGGCGCTACATTGGCGGTATGCCGGTTCGCGACAACACCGCCCTGTCCCGTTTCGAGCTCGATGCCGGCGGCGTTACGGCGTTCGTGAACTATCGCATCGACGGCGGCGTGATCACGTTTCTGCACACCGAGACGCCGTCGCAAGCCCGCGGACAAGGTATTGCGTCGCAGCTCATTGCCGGCGCGCTGCAAATCGCCCACGCGCGTGGCCTCAAGGTGAAACCGGTCTGCGCATTCGTGCGCGCCTATATCGCAAAACATCCGGAATTTCGCGATCTGCTGGCTTAGTTTTGCGGCCGTGTATGGCGCTAGGCCTGCGGCAAGATCACATGGCGCGTCATAGTGGCGAGCGCCAGCGCGCCGATGACGAGCAGGATGCCGGCGATGCCGAACGCCCAATCATAGGCGCCAAGGCCGGCCACCACATAGCCGGTGATGATCGGCGCCAACAGGCCGAAAATATTGCCGCTGAGGATGGTCAGGCTGATCGCCTTGCCGACGTCGCGGGCGCGGTGAACGAGGTCGGTGACCAGGGCAAGATTGAGCGAGATGGCGGCATTGATGCCGGAGAGCGACAGTGCGAACAGCGTGATGATCAGAGCAGTATTGTCCGTGAACGGCACGAACACCACCACGGCCGCGAGCAGCACGCAGAAAATCACCATGGCGCGACGGCGGCCGGCGAGCAGCGTGTCGCTCTTCAGTAAGCGGTCGCTGACGATACCGAGCGCGATGCTCACCGGCACCGCGATCGCCCACGGGATCGCGGTATAAAGGCCGGTCTTCAGGATCGTCAGGTGCTTGGTATCCTGCAAATAACTCGGCAGCCAGAACAGCAGCAGATAGAGCGTGTAGATGCCGGAGGCCTGGGCGATCATGGTGCCCCACATCGACGGCGATTTGAGCAGTTCCCAGATCACGCCGGGACTGCCCTGCATGCCGATTTCATCGGGCGAGCCGGCGGAGCGCTCGGTCAAGATCTTGCGGCGCTCGTCCTCGGTGAGCCAGTTCACCTTTTCCGGCTTGTCGAACCAGATCAGATTGCAGGCAAGCCAGACCAAACCCAGCGCGGCGAGGACGATGAAGGCGGCACGCCAACCCCAAGCGCTGGTCAGCGCCGCGACGACGATGGCGCCGATGGCGGGTCCGACAAAGCTGCCGGCGCTCCAGAACACGGTCGCGACGCCACGCTCCTGGGCCGGCATCCACTCACGCACGATGCGACCGCAGGACGGGATCGAAGTCGCTTCGCCTGCGCCCATGACGAGGCGCGCCGCGATGAGAGAGCCGAAACTCCACACGCCGGCGGTTGCGGCCATGGCCAGCGACCAAATGGTGATGCCGACGGAGTTGATGATCCTGGTGCTGAAGCGGTCGAGCATGACGCCGATTGGCAGCAGGCAGAGCACGTAGCTCCAGAAGAACGACGAAAACAGATAGCCCATCTCGACCGGCGATAGCTTGAACTCGGTTCGGATCGCCTGCGCCACGACGCCGAGCGCCGAGCGGTCCATGTAGTTGATCGTGACCAGACTCAGGGTCAGCACATAAATCCAGCCACGCCGAAAATGCGTGGCCGGAATCTCGCCGGTCTGCGTCGTCATTGTTGCCTCCCTGTCGGCATGTCTTGATTTTGGGCGCGGTCTGCGCGACCGCGCCGCTTTGGCCGCCGTTACTTAGTTCTTCGGTGGTGGCGGCACGCCACCTGCCGCACCCGCACCGGCCGAGCCGGCGCTACCGCGCGGATCGTTCTTGTTGGCCATGCAATTCTTCATGAATTTCGCGCGCGCCGCGCCGGCAAGTTTCTGGTCATCGGCGCCGAACTTGCAGGTGGCCATCTTCTCCTTTGCCGTCACGGCAAAGGACGGGGCACTCGGCAGCGCTGCGATCAGAACGGCGGCAATGAAGATAGGTCGAAGCATGGCGGCGACTCCTGAAGGGTGATGATGGTATCCTACGCTATATTCGGCCATAAAGTGCCATGTCCTCGCCTCCCCGCGTCAGTTCGGTCCTGTCCCGCATCGCGCCCGGCCTTACCGGCACGGCCGAGATCGTGGTCGGCCCCGAACATACCGCGCCGTTCGTCGGCTCGGGCCGCATTGCGGTGCTGGCGACGCCGGTGATGATCAACGTCATCGAGGCGGCCGCGCTCAACGCCGTCGAGCACCTCTTGCCGCCCGGCCATCAGAGCCTCGGTATCCATCTCGACGTCAGCCATGTGGCGGCGACGCCGGTCGGCTTGCGCGTCACCGCCACCGCCGAGGTCATCGGCGTCGAAGGCCGCACCGTAAAATTTCGCGTCGAAGCCCATGACGAGATCGAGGCAATCGGCGGCGGCACGCACGAGCGCGTCGTCGTCAGCGTCGAGCGCTTCGACGAACGCGTGCAGCGCAAGGTGCGGGGCGAGATGCGGCGCTAGCTGTCAGCGGCGGCCCAAAATGCGCGTCAGCGCCGACCCACGAACCAACCGATGGCGAACAGCACGACGGCCGCGACGGCGGCGGCTATGGCATGGGTTTTATGAATGTGATCGGAGCCCGCCAAGTATCCCGGCATGAAGGTCGGCAATTGGCCGGCCGGCATCACGAAATACATCACGGCGGCGATCACGCAGATGATGGCCAGCAGGTAGGCAATCATTTTCATTGGACGTTTTCCCTCATCGATAAGGCAGGCGCACTCCATGCCACCGTCGAATTAGCATGATGCCGGTGGCTTGGCGAGACGCCGCCGCGACCGCCCACCGCGAGTTGCTTGTGTTCCCCGCCGTCCCTGGCGATGATCCTGCCCGAAATATCTTGGGGAGGAGCGTCATGATCGTCACCATCGCATATCGGTTCGCGGCCGCCGCCGCCGCCGGCATTGCCGCCAGCCTCGCCGCAGCATTGCCGGCGCGCGCTCAATCGCTCGACGATTTTTACGCCAAAGCCAAGGACGAAGGCGCATTCGCGTTCTATGTCGGTGGCCCGACCGCGCCGTGGGAAGCCCGCGCCAAAGTGTTCGAGGAGCGCTTTCCCGGCATCAAAGTGACGATCGGCGGCGGCTTCTCCAACGTGCTCGACAAGAAGGTCGACGCCCAGCTTGCCGCCGGCAAGCTCGAGGTTGATGCGGTGATATTCCAAACCGCCGGCGACTTCGGGCGCTGGAAAGCCGAAGGCCGGCTGCTGGCATTCAAGCCCGACGGCTTCGACAAAATGGATGCGGCGTTCAAGGACGCCGACGGCACCTACTGGGCCACCATGGTGAGCGTGGTGCCCTATATGTACAACACTGAGAAGGTCGCCGCCGCCGACATCCCGAACTCGGCGCTAGATTTCCTGAAACCGCAGTTCCAGGGCAAGGTCGTCACCGCCTATCCGGCTGACGACGACGTCACGCTGTGGGTGTTCAATCACATCGTGCAGAAATACGGCTGGAGCTACATGAACAAGTACATGGCGCAGAAGCCGACTTTCATTCAGGGCCACCTCGGCGAGCAGCGCAGCATCGGCTCGGGTCAGAACCTCGTCACGTTCGATTCCATCCTCGACATCACCGAAGGGCTCAAGCGCCAGGGCCAGCCAGTCGAGTCGCATTTCCCGACCGGCGACGCGCTGCCGATCTGGCCGCTGTTGGGCGCCATCTTCAAGGACGCACCACATCCGAATTCGGCCAAACTGTTCCTGTCGTGGCTTTTGACGCCGGAGCAGCAAGCGAAGCTGCCGACCTGGTCGCCGCGCAACGACGTGCCGCCACCGGCGGGCTATAAGCCGATCCTGTCGTACAAGGTCGCCAACGATTACCGCGCTTTCCTCACCGACCAGAAAAAGGTCGAGGAGCTGCGCAAAAAATTCGAAGGCTTTTCCGGCCCGATCCTCAATTCCGGCGGGGTGCGGTAAGCGGCAACCGCGCGTTAACTTTTCCAGGCTGAGACTAGGCACGAAGATTCGTTCTCGTGTGCGCGCGACATGGTCGCGTCTGCGCGAACCGAATAGCCGAACCGCGCGTGTTGCCCCGGTTCGCGCGGGATTTCAGTGAGTCGTTGCGGCCGACGCAGTCTCGGCGCGGCCCGATATTGCCAAAATTCTTTCGCAAGTTCGCCCGGAGCGTATTTCGATCAATCGGGATAACTGCCACAATGCTACCGCGCCGCCCGACCCTGACGAAAACATCGGCAACTTTATTCATCGCCGTGACTTTGTTTTCAGTGCTGCTCGTGACATCGGCCATTACGGCACGACCCACAATGGACACTGACGTCGACCACATCATCAGCCGCGGCATAGCAGCCATGGTCGCGCCGAATGGCGCGGGCGGCGTCGCGGTCGTCGCCCAGATCGGCGGCCGCAACCTGTTCTTCAATTATGGATTTGCCGACCTGGCCGAAAAGCGACCGATCACCTCGGACTCGCTGTTCAATGTCGGTTCGGTGCGCAAAATCTTCGAGGCCACGCTGGTGGCGCAGGCAGTGCTGCGGGGCGAGCTCAAGCTCGACGACCCGGCGGCGAAATATATTACCGAACTACACGGCGATTACATTCGGCAAATCACCATCGGGCAGCTCGTCAGCCACACATCGGGCCTGCTGCTGCCGACCGATCATCCGCCCTGGCCAGAGCAGCACTTTTCGCCCGCCGGATTCTACGAGGCGCTGAACGCCTGGACGCCGTCCGGCGGCGAACAGCCCGGCAAGCAACGCATCTATACCCACGCCGGCTATATATTGCTGCAACTCGTCCTGGAGCGCCGCTATGGCATGCCGATCGCGACGCTGATCGACCGCAACGTGATCGCGCCGCTCGGCATAACATCGACCGTCGTGCCCGAACGTGGCCCGGACAACCGCGCCATCATGAGCCCGGAGCTCTTGCAGCGCGCGGTCCAGGGTTATTCGCTCCACGGCGAGCCGATCGGCCTGCCGGGTAATCAGCAGAGCTATTTCGACTTCCCGGGGACGGGACAGATGTTCACCTCGGCGCGTGACCTCGCCATCCTGGTCTCAGCTTGTCTCGGCGAGCGGCCGCTCGATCCGCAGCTACGCGCAGCGCTGCAATTGACCCAGCAGGAAGAATTCCGCGTTACCGCGCAACACGGGCAGGCGATGGCCTGGGAGATTGAAAACCCGTTCGGGGTAACGATCGTCGACAAGCCCGGCGGCCTCGACAATGCTTCGGCCTATATCGGGCTGGTGCCGGAGCGCAAAATCGGCCTTGTGATCCTCGCCAACCGCGGCGACGTGCATCCGTTCGAAATGGCGCGCAGCACGATCTTGCCGGAACTGGCGCGGCTCTTGATGCCAAAACCGCAGGCGCTCGGCAGCACCGCGCGTCAGTAGGGCCTCACGTTGCCTTCCACCGTGGTGCGCAGCATCAGCCGCCGCTCGGTCGAGGGAAAATCAGTGCGTGCGTGGGACGAGCAGCGGTTGTCCCACAGCAACAGGTCGCCGACCCGCCAGACGTGCTCGTAGACGAATTCGCGCTTCTCGGCGTGGTCGTACACCGCACTAAGCAGCCGTTCGCTCTCGTCATCCGGCATGTCCTGCACTTTCACCGTCATCAGCCGGTTGACATAGACCGCCTTCCGGCCGGTGTCGTCGTGGGTACGGAACACCGGGTGCGTCTGCTCGGAGAAAGCCACGGTGCCGCGGCCATCGCCCTTGATTGTCGAGCCGTAATTGTAGTGGTGCAACGCCTTCTTGCCTTCGAGTTTTTGGCGCAGCGCCGGGTCGAGCGTGTCATAGGCGGCATAGCCGGAGGCGAACAGCGTGTTGCCGCCGGTCGAGGGAATCTCGACCGAATAGAGCATCGTCGCCTTGCTCGGCACCTCGGCATGAATCATATCGTGGTGGAACATCATCTCGCCGTCGGGCAGCGCGCCGATCGGCTCGCCGTTTTCGCGGATATTCGAGATCAGCATGATGCCGGGCAGCATCCTGGAATAGCCTTTGGGAAAATATTTCAGCGGCCGCGTCAGCTTGCCCGGCTCACCAAAAAATTTCGTGGCGCGGATCAGATCCTCCTGGGAAAGCTTCTGCTCCGGAAAGATCAGCACCAGGTGGTCGAGCCAGGCCTGGTAGATCGCCCGCACCGTCGCCTCGTCCGGTTTTTCGCGCAGATCGATGCCGCGGATTTCGGCGCCGATATGCTTGGTCAGCGGCACGACATTCAGGCGCGCCGCGCCGGACGCTTTCGTCGACACTGTTTCGTGCGTTGCAAGCGACATGGGCGACCTCCAAATTCTTGTTGTTGTTTATTCCGCGGCGACGGGCATTGCCGGCGTTGCGTGCGCCACCTCACCGCTCGCCAGCGCGGCAAGGATCCGATCAACCAGGGCACGCGCGGAATCGGCGCTGAGCTCGACCGCGACACGGTCGCGCCCGCCCTCGCCTTCATTGGTGAAGTCGATGGCGAGCACGTGATCGAGGGTGGAGTGATACGGATGATCGAAATAGACATTGGCGGTGTCGATCTTCATCCAGCCCTTGCGGCCCTTGGCGCTGCCGACGAGAGCGGCCTTTTCGACGATGTAGGAGCACATGGCTCTCTCCCCTATTCAGCCGCGATGCTAGAGGCCGACGCCGCCAGCTGGCGATTGAAAAAGTCGAACACTTTGCGCCAGCCGTCGATGGCCTGCTCGGGCCGATAGGCGTCGCGCAGCGTGTTGAAGAAGGCATGGCCGGCGCCGTCATAGCGGTGGAACTCGTAGTTCTTGCCGAGTTTCTTCAGCACCGCCTCGGTGCGGTTGACCTGGTCGGCGGTCGGATTGGCGTCGTCGTTGCCGAAAATGCCGAGCAGTGGGCAGGTCATCTTCTCGGTGAGATCGATCGGCGCCACCGGCCGCTTGGCGTTGAGCAACTTGGGATCGTCGACGACGACATTGCCGCCCCAGCAATCCACCGCGGCGTCGATGCCGGACAAAGTGCAGGCGGCGAGATAGGTGTGGCGGCCGCCGGAGCAGAAGCCGATGACGCCGATCTTGCCGGTGGCATTCGGCTGCGCGCGCAGATAGGCCATCGCGCCGGCGACGTCGCCCATGACCTGCGCATCGGCCACGCCGCCGGCGGCACGGATACGGGCGCCAAGATCGTCGGGCGCTTCGCCGGGATTGCCTTCGCGGAAATAAAGATGCGGCGAAATCGCCGCGTAGCCATGATGCGCAAGCTTGCGCACCACCTCGGTGGTCCACTCGCACCAGCCCGGAATGTGATGGATGACGACGATGCCGGGGAATTTTCCGGCCCGGGCCGGTCCTGCGTAATAGGCCTCGCCCTGGTCGCCATTATGGCCGCGGAACGGCACCACGTCCGCATGCAGACCCTGGTAGAAACTCATATTTCACCCCCCCTGTTCTTTGGGCGCTCAACAATAACATGGCGCGCCGGGCAAAAGCAGCCGTACCGCTAGTTCGGGCAGGGATGCAGGACCGCCTTGTAGTTGCCGTCGCGATCGACGAAGTCGATGGTGTGATCGGGCTTCGGCGTGAAGCTTAGGTTCCCCATCAGCGGGCCGCTTGCGAACTTGCACTCGACCCGCACGGCGTAGGTCTCGCCGTCGCGCGTGGTGTCGAGGATTGTGCAGGCGCCGACATTGGAAACGATCTCCTGGGGCGAGATCTTGACCCGGACGGCGACCGGATCGGTGCCGTCGCCCTTGCAGAGAACGTTCTGCGTGTAGTTGCCGCTGAGCGGAAAGTCGTCGGCGAAGGCGGCGCCAGCCGCGATGACAAGCGCAACCGCGCTCAAAATCCGTTTGATGATCGCCACGCCAATACCCCAGAAACCTGCTGCCCCCGACCGGCGCGGACTGTAGCCAAAGTCGCGCGGCCGGCCAATCGCTATGTAGGGCTATCGGGACAACCTAGTGCTGGCGGAACCCGTCGGCGATAACGCGCGCACGGGCGGACGACCATTGCTTGGACAGATTGCCATCGACGCCGCGATAGGCGGCGTTCTCGCAATCGACCGCGCCGTTGTCGGTGAAACGGCCGGTCTGATTGTCGAACAGCATCTGATGGCAGTCACGGCCCTCTTGGGGCATGTACAGGACCGATCCGGTATAGATTTCTCCGGTATTTCGGGCCGCCGTCGCCGGTCTCACCCAGTGCTGCACGGTAAAATAATCGGCGATCGCGAACAGGCCGGTGCCCAGCAAGACGCCGACCGCGACCACGCCAAGGCTCTGGCGGATGCTCTCGGAGCGGCTCTTCTTGCGGAGTGCGCGGCGGTACATGGAACCATCATACGCGAGGAAGGTGAAACTCGCCCTAAGGTTTGCGCGTGGCGGTTAAGATATTGCTGACGTAAACGAACGGATAAAATTCAATAATGCGCCCAACAGTACCGCCTCATTGCATATGAAAAAACGGCGCCCACGAGGACGCCGTTTTCCGTTCGCAATAACGGTCAGTGCGCGGTGGTCAGGCCAGAGGCGTCTTCCTCGACCGCCGGTTCGGGGACGTCGACCGGTTTGGCCGTCGCCTCTTCCCAGATGATCGGTTCGGGCATGCGCACCAGCGCCCGGGTCAAGACCTCGTCCATGCGCGAGACCGGGATGATATCGAGACCGCTTTTGATGCTGTCGTTGATCTCGACAAGATCCTTGGCGTTCTCTTCCGGAATGAGCACGGTCTTGATGCCGCCGCGGTGGGCGGCAAGGAGCTTCTCCTTCAAGCCGCCGATCGGCAACACGCGGCCGCGCAGCGTGATTTCGCCGGTCATGGCGACGTCACGATGCACCGGAATGCCGGTCATCACCGAGACGATGGCGGTGACCATAGCGACGCCCGCAGACGGCCCATCCTTCGGCGTCGCGCCTTCCGGCACGTGCACGTGGATGTCACGCTTATCGAACATCGGCGGCTCGATGCCAAAGGCGGCCGAGCGCATACGGACATAGGACGCCGCCGCCGAGATCGATTCCTTCATCACGTCGCGCAAATTGCCGGTAACGGTCATCTTGCCCTTGCCGGGCATCATGGCCGCCTCGATGGTGAGCAGCTCGCCGCCGACGTCGGTCCAGGCCAGACCGGTGACCACGCCGACCTGATCTTCGTCCTCGACCTCGCCGTAACGGTATTTCGGCACGCCGAGGTAATCGGGCAGATTCTTGTCGGTGACGGCAACCGACTCTTTTTTCGAGATCGTCAGTTCCTTCACCGCCTTGCGGATCAGCGTGGAGAGCTCGCGCTCGAGATTGCGCACGCCGGCTTCGCGCGTGTAACGGCGAATGAGCGTGAGCAACGCCTCGTCGTCGATCGACCACTCGTTCGGCTCGAGGCCGTGTTTGACGATCGCGTGCGGAATGAGGTGCTTGCGCGCGATCTCGACCTTCTCATCTTCGGTGTAGCCGGCGATACGGATGATCTCCATGCGGTCCATCAGAGGCGGCGGAATATTGAGCGTATTCGCCGTGGTGATGAACATCACGTTGGAGAGATCGTAGTCGACTTCGAGATAGTGGTCGTTGAAGGCGTGGTTCTGCTCGGGGTCCAAGACCTCGAGCAGCGCCGACGACGGATCGCCGCGGAAATCGGCGCCCATCTTGTCGACCTCGTCGAGCAGGAACAGCGGGTTCGAGGTCTTGGCCTTGCGCATCGACTGGATGACCTTGCCGGGCATCGAGCCGATATAAGTCCGCCGGTGGCCACGGATCTCGGCCTCATCGCGCACGCCGCCAAGCGAGACGCGCACGAACTCGCGCCCCGTGGCCTTGGCGATCGACTTGCCGAGCGAAGTCTTGCCCACGCCGGGAGGACCGACCAGGCACAGGATCGGCCCGGTCAGCTTGTTGGCGCGCTGCTGCACCGCGAGGTACTCGACGATTCGCTCCTTGACCTTCTCGAGGCCGAAGTGATCGGCGTCGAGAATCTGCTCGGCGAGCGTGAGGTCCTTCTTGATCTTGGATTTCTTGTTCCACGGGATCGAGAGCAGCCAGTCGAGATAGTTGCGCACGACGGTGGCTTCCGCCGACATCGGCGACATCTGACGCAGCTTCTTGATCTCGTGCTGCGCCTTCTCGCGCGCTTCCTTCGACAGCTTGGTGCGCTTGATCTTGTCTTCAAGCTCGGCGAGCTCGTCCTTGCCGTCCTCGTCGCCGAGTTCCTTCTGGATCGCCTTCATCTGCTCGTTGAGGTAATACTCGCGCTGGGTCTTCTCCATCTGCCGCTTGACGCGCGTGCGGATGCGTTTCTCGACCTGCAGCACCGAGATTTCGCTCTCCATCAGGCCGAGCACCTTCTCCAGCCGTTCGGTGACGCTGGGCGTTTCCAGGATCGTCTGTTTGTCGGGAATCTTGACCGCGAGATGCGAAGCCACGGTATCGGCGAGCTTGGCGTAGTCCTCGATCTGCTGGACGACGCCGACCACTTCCGGCGACACCTTCTTGTTGAGCTTCACATAGCCTTCGAACTCGTTGATGACCGAGCGCGCCAGCGCTTCGGCCTCAACCTGGTCGCCCGAGGAATCGGCGATCACCACCGCTTCGGCTTCGTAATACTCCTCGCGGTTGGTGTATTTCGTCACGCGTGCGCGCGCGGCGCCCTCGACCAGCACCTTCACGGTGCCGTCGGGCAGCTTGAGCAATTGCAGCACGCTGGCGAGCGTGCCGACGGTGAAAATCGAATCCGTCGCCGGATCGTCGTCGGAAGCGTTCTTTTGCGTCGCCAGCAGAATGAACGTGTCGGAGCGCATCACCTCTTCGAGCGCCTTGATCGACTTCTCGCGGCCGACGAACAGCGGCACGATCATGTGTGGGAAAACAACGATGTCCCGCAGTGGCAGCACCGGATAGGCGCGGCTTTCGCCGGCCGTCAGGAGCGGCTTCGGTTTGGCGGCACTTGTCATGGCCCCATTTCCTTATTGTTGTGCACCTCCGTCACGACCCGCAGGATGCGCTGTCACAACGGACTGCCGATTGTCCGGGAGGGATAGTGACGAGAAAGTCCCGCCCGGAGTAGTCCCTGCGATCTTTTGTAGGCTATTTTCGACCGCGCACTATAGGTGGCGTCGCGACGCGGGCGTGTCAAGAAAGGCGGCTTTTCAAGCCAAAACGCGATGTCCGCGGGACGCTGCAACCATCGGCGCGGCGAATCGGGCACGCCGGGTGAGCGCGATCTCAGGCGCTCGCCCCACCGGCATCGCTGGTGCGGTCCGACCGGTCGGCATAGATATAGAGTGGCCGGGCGCTGCCCTCGACGACCTCGCGCGAGATCACCACTTCTTCGACGCCTTCCAGGCTCGGCAGGTCGAACATGGTGTCGAGCAGGATGCTCTCCATGATCGAGCGCAGGCCGCGCGCGCCGGTCTTGCGGTCGATCGCCTTGCGGGCGATCGCGGAAAGCGCCTCGTCGGCCAGCGTCAAATCCACCGTCTCCATCTCGAACATGCGCTGGTACTGCTTGACCAGGGCGTTCTTCGGCTCGGTGAGGATGCGCTTGAGCGAAGGCTCGTCGAGATCCTCCAGCGTCGCCACCACGGGCAGCCGGCCGACGAATTCCGGGATGAGGCCGTATTTCAACAAATCCTCGGGTTCGACTTCGCGGAAGATTTCGCCCTGCTTGCGATCCTCCGGCGCCGCGACCCTGGCGGCAAAGCCGATGGAGGTGGAACGGCCGCGCGCCGAGATGATCTTCTCGAGACCGGCGAATGCGCCGCCACAGACGAAGAGGATATTGGTGGTGTCGACCTGGAGGAATTCCTGCTGCGGATGCTTGCGGCCGCCCTGCGGCGGCACGCTGGCGACGGTGCCTTCCATGATCTTGAGGAGCGCCTGCTGCACGCCCTCGCCCGATACGTCGCGGGTGATCGAAGGATTGTCGGACTTGCGCGAGATCTTGTCGATCTCGTCGATATAGACGATGCCGCGCTGCGCCCGCTCGACGTTGTAGTCCGCAGACTGCAACAGCTTCAAAATGATGTTCTCGACGTCCTCGCCGACATAGCCGGCTTCGGTCAGCGTC